>NZ_JBSSFM010000002.1:0-464552 GCF_054062655.1 Mesorhizobium sp. USDA 4775 | reverse complement strand
GCCGCTCGAGACGGCATCAACACATTTGTTATGTTAAATGACAATCGCGCTCGTGGTGTCCCCACGAGCTTCGCCGCCCTCGCGGTCAATATGATCGCGTATGGCGTCAATCAATTCACAGTAAATACATTCCAAGGCCTCGGGATATCGCATTCAGGCACGAGTTCTGAAGCGCAGGATGAATCTCTCCGTGGGGCCTTTCGGCACATCGCCGCATTCTCGGCAGGAAACGCGTTAGGAGAGGCTGCCGATGCGATCACCTATCCTGCATTGATGAGCTACTTTGATAAGGTCGGCCAAGGGTTGCGAGAGGGTCTCGCGCACCGGATCCAAGAAGGAGAGCGGATGGGGATCGCTGGAGTGAAAAAACTACGCCTCGCGGCTGGCCTACGCCTCCCGACCGGTGAAGACATACTAAACAAGGTTTCAGGCGTCATGCTGCCTCGGGCCTCATTGTTTGCCATATTGTTTTTGTTACTGAATGCAATGAACAAGATCGGACCAAAGGCTGGCCTCAATGCAAAGAACAGTGAGATCCTTCTTAATGCCGTAGCGGGTGCATCTATTGCATTGATGTCTGTGATTTTTGTGTCCACAACGGCAACTCTCGCAAGACGGTAGAACCATAGTCTGGATCGGCCGATCCAGACTATGGTGAACCAACCAATTCTCTCGGTTCCGTCGCAAACTCCAGCTGAGGTCCCAAAGGCAGGATGAGCGTCAGGCGGCGCTCGTGCGGCGAGCATTTCGAACGGCACTGTAAACTTAACGCTGTGAAGACAAGATCTGGGAGTGAGGCTTTGGTTCATTCGGCGTGAAGGCGCGCGATTTGGCCCGACTTAAACACCGCCTGGGGCCGTAAAGTTAACCGACGGCTGATGAAGATGTGCGAACATGGGCCATGTCAGAAGTTGCTCGTGATCCGCTTTATCGTCGCCACCGCTTTCCCGCCGAGATCATTGCGCACGCGGTATGTCTCTACTTTCGCTTTCCGCTCAGCCTGCGCATGGCCCAACTTGAACAGTTGGACGTGAACGGATAGCGAACACTGTCCGTTAAGCCATTGAAATCATTTGCCTTGAATTTCGGGCGCGAAAATGTGTGGTAACAACATTTGATCTGCTAGCCGCATGTTGTATGGATTTTATGGCATTTATTTACTAACAACGCTGGCATGTTTGTCGTTGAGAGAGTCGCGCGCGGCCATCGCTATCTCTACCTCGTGGAAAGTGTCCGCGACGGCAAAACCGTTCGCCAGCGCACGATAAAGGCACTGGGCCGCAAGGATGCGCTGGTTGCCAGCGGCGAACTTGACAGATTGGCGGCCTCGATTGCGCGCCATGGCGAACGCAGCCTCATCCTGTCCGACATTGACGCGGGGCGGATTGCCTCTCGCCGCATTGGCGGTCCGCTGTTGTTCGGGCGGCTGTGGCAGCGGCTCGGGATTGGCGATGTGCTGGAAGAGGTGCTGGAAGGGCGCCAGTTCGGCTTTGCGGTGGAACGGGCGGTGTTCATTGGCACGTTGCATCGGCTGTTCGTGTCGGGCTCGGACCGCGACTGCGCGAACTGGATGGCCGATTATGGTATCGAGGGCGCCGAGGGTCTGGCGCTCCATCACTTTTACCGGGCCATGGCGTGGCTGGGCGAGGAACGCGGCGAAAAGGCGCAAGGCGCGCTGGTGGCGCGCTGCGTGAAAGACGTGATCGAGGAAAAGCTCTTCGCGCGCCGGCAGGACCTGTTCACCGACCTCAGCCTTGTGTTCATGGACACAACCTCGTTATCCTTCTACGGCGCGGGCGGCGAGACGCTGGGCAAGCGCGGGCATTCCAAGGACTTCCGCCCCGATCTGGCGCAAATGATCCTGGCGCTGGTCGTTGATGGCGAGGGCCGGCCGATCTGCACCGAGATGGTGCCTGGCAACACCGCTGACGTGACCGTCCTGTTGCCGGTGGTCGATCGGCTGCGAACGCGCTTCGGCGTCACACGCGCCTGCGTTGTCGCCGATCGCGGCATGATCAGCGCCGATACCATCGCCGCGCTCGAAAAGCTGGGCATGGAATACATTCTGGGGGCCCGCGAACGCTCGAGCAGCGTGATCCACAACGTCGTGCTCAATGACACGGCGCCGATGGTTCCGCTCGTTCTCGAGCGCCAGCGCGGTGAAACTCAGTTGTGGGTCAAAGAGGTCAAGTTCGGTAAAGACCGCTACATCGTCAGCCGCAATGACGCCGAGGCCGAGAAGGACAAGGCCGACCGCCAGGCGATCATCGCCGGCCTCGAGGCACAGCTCAAGAAGGGCGACAAGGCACTGGTCGGCAACTCGGCCTACCGGCGTTACCTCAAGGCCGGCGGCAAGAACTTCAAGATCGATGTCGGCAAGCTTGCCGAGGAAGCCCGCTACGACGGTATCACCGTGGTGCGGACCAACGCGAAGGTGACCCCGCTCCAGGCCGTGCTGCGGTATCGCGATTTGCTCGAGGTCGAGAGCCTGTTCCGCGCCGCCAAGGCAACCTTCAATACCCGGCCGATCTTCCACCAATCCGATGCCGCCATCCGCGGGCATGTGTTCTGCTCGTTCCTGGCGCTCGTGCTCAGCAAGGAACTGCGCCGCCTCTGCCGGGCCAAAGGCCTGACGCCCGAATGGCAGCCGCTCCTACGCGATCTCGATCGCCTCCAGGAAGCCACCATCGAAAAGGATGGTCGCATCGTCACAACCAGAACTCACGTCACCGGCCAAGTGGGCAACGTCTTCAAGGCAGCTGGCATCGCTCTGCCACACAACCTCGACGAACAACTCGCCTGAGATCCCCCCAAAATGTAGTGGTAACACGCGCCGGCGCGCGCCTAACATGCTGACTTAATGACATATTCTCACAGGCGGTGTTTAAGTCGGGCATGGTTGAGGACATGTTGGCGGCCCGCGGCATCATCGTCACGCATCAGACCATTCGAAGCTGGGCGGAGAAATTCGGGCGGCATTTCGCCCGGGAGATCAAGCGACGGTCAGCCGGCTGCCTGGGCGACAAATGGCATCTCGACGAATGTGTGGTGGCCATCAATGGCAAGAAGCAGTGGCTCTGGCGTGCCGTCGATCAGGACGGCTTCGTCCTCGAAGTGCTGGTGCAAAGCCGCCGAAATGCCAAGGCGGCAAAGCGTCTGATGCGCAAGTTGCTGAAGGCTCAAGGGCGGACACCACGGGTCATGATCACCGACAAGCTCCGGTCCTATGATGCCGCCAGGCGCGACCTCATGCCCGGTGTCGAACACCGGTCGCACAAAGGCCTCAATAATCGAGCGGAAAATTCGCACCAGCCGACCCGACGACGCGAAAGGACCATGAAACGCTTCAAGTCGGCACGCCAGCTTCAGCGGTTCGTTTCCATCCATGATCCGATTGCCAACCTGTTCCACTTTCCCCGCAATACGCTGTCATCGGCTCAACATCGAGACCTGCGTAACGCCGCCATGCAAATCTGGAACAAAATCGCGTGTCTCGCCGCAGCCTGACAGCCGTCCCGGTCAGCTATCGCTGCATCAATCCACTGATAACTTTACAGTGCCGGTCGGACAGCGCCAAAGGCTTCGAAGTCCTGCCGCGCCGATGGGTCGTCGAGCGGACCTTCGCATGGCTGGGCAGATGCCGAAGGCTGGCCAAGGACTTCGAGCGATCCATCGAATCCGCACAGGCCTGGGTCTTCATCGCAAACATCCGCATGCTCACCAGACGGCTCGCAAGGACCTGAAATCACGGCGGTCATTCCGATTCAGACACTAAGCTCGACTTTGTACGTTTAGGTGGCGAAGCATAGTGCTTGCGCCATTCGCAGGATGCGTTGTGGCGGGATATTTTGTCGTTCCCGGTTTGGCGGGGAGTGTTGATTAATATCGCCGATCCAGATTTCGAGGCGGACTGCGCCGATGGCATCGCTGAACGTCAGGCTGGTTTTTCGGTACCACGCTGCGGCGTATGGGGTGGTGGTGCTGGTGAGCAGATCGCAGGCCCATAGCGATACGAGGGTGTAGAGACCGAGCAATGTTGGGGTGGTTCGTGCAATGGCCTTGTCGGACCATTGCCGTTGGGTCTCAACGCCAAGGTGGGCGCGGGTCTCGGCGAACGTGACCTCGATCTGCCAGCGGCGGACGAACAGGGCGATGATGTCGGCGGGCTCGAGGGCGATGTCTGTGCTGAAGAAGGCTTGGGGCGCGCGTTTACCATCGGGATCCCGGACCAGCACCCAGCGGATCGGCATTACCGGGGTACCGGGCCTGTACCACAAGGCGGTATCAGACGTGATCTCGAGCGTCTTGCCGTCGACATGGCCATACCAGGCGGACACGATGATCCTGGCCCAAGTCGTGGCGGGGTTGGACAGGAGGGTCTTGAGCTTTGGTAGTGCTGGACCTTTTTGCGCTGGCCGGCCGAGGGTGCGCGTGGTCCGCTTTGGCGGTGGCGCAAACAGGCTGGCATCCAGTCGCAGCCGGCTGATGAGCGTTGCCCTGGCAGTGATGGCATGGGCCAGTTCATGGACGGCAAAGCTGCTGTCGCCTACGAAGATGACGCGGCGCCCTGGCAGCCAGCGACAGAGTTGCAGTGCGCCCTGCCGCGCCCAGTCGGTCAGCAGCTTATGGCGCCGCCCACGTTGATGGTCGGATCGCTCGGATGGGGCAAGCAAGGTCAGGACCGGCAAGGCCTTTACCAGGCTCGTCCATGGCACCGGGGTCAGCACCATGAAGCTCAACCAGCGCAGGCCACTGGCTTTGACGAAATGGCCATGGCTGGAGCGCACTGGATCCCGGTAGATGCCCCGTGCGCTGATCCGGCGTCCCCATCGGCGTTCGATGGTGTCGTCCATGCCAATGACGATGGGGCCATCGGGCACGAGCCGTTCGACCACGAGGCCCAGCAATCGCCTGGCAACGGCACGGGGGCTCCAGCAGGCTCGGTTGAAGATTTGGTGGTAGCTTGCAAAGTTGGCGGCCTCGGCCCTGCCGGTCATGCGCAAGCAGGAGCTGACGGTCCGCTTGCCCGGCGCCAGCAAAGCTCCCATGACCAGAACAAGGACATGTTCCCAACTGGGCGCTGTGAAACAGGTGCGCAACTCTTGGAGCCACTGGCGCAGGATCTGAGGAACGGCATCGCTGACGGCGGCGTTGGGATGGTGCAGCATCCCATGCTTCGAATCCCGGCCAGCACATGTTGCAAGGCAATGACCGTGCGGCGAAGTGAATCAGACCTGACTAGGGCTGCGGCAGCTATGACTGCACAATGGAAAAGGACGACATAGCCCTGCGCATCGAAGCGTTCGACCAGGCCAATGGCGGCGGCGTTGGCTGGTACAAGGACAAAGGTGCCTACCACCTGTACCTGCTGGCAACCGAGGTGCCGATCGCCCGTCTCAAGCCGATCGGCAGAGGCGATGAGGTCAAAATCGCCTACTGGTCACACCGGCGAAAATGGGAAGACATCGACGATATGGGAGGCTGCAGCCTGCCCCTCGATCAGGCGCTCAGCCACATCGCAACCAACAGCCTCTTCTGGACATGGACCTGACCAAAAACGTACAAAGTCGAGCTAAGGATCAAAAACTTCTTGCATCACAGGCGGCAACCACAGAAGAAATTACCGGTCTCGTCGGCGCCTGTGCCAAATCGGGCTCGCCGATCGAACCTCCTGTTTCCTACCTTGACACTCATGTTGCGGTGCAGCAAGGTTGCGCAACAGAGGATGGGCCCGTGCGACCAACGAACCGGCATTTTTCACATTATCAGGACGACGCCGCATGAGCAGTGCACCAAGCTGTGGCAGGTTCTGTCGCAAAGATCGAAACGGGACAAAGGATGGCAGGAATCCGGGTCGGCGTTCTATGCCGTGAGGATGGCGAACTGCTCGGCGATTGAGGGGCTGGGATTGTAGGCATACCTCGCCTGCCGTTTGCGCATCATGTGGATCATCTCGATGCCAGACAGGATAATTTCGGCGGTCGCCTTCGCCTTGAAGCCGAGCATGGAGCTGATGCGGCACTTGATCCGTCGATGATCCTGCTCAATGCGATTGTTGAGGTACTGGCTTTGGCGGGTGCGGATCGGCTTCAGCGATCGCCGCGATCGATCCCGCAAACGGCTTTCAGCATCGCAGGAAAGGATCGCCTCGTGATTTGTCTGGCTGCCGTCGATGACGATGCGATCCGGCCGGCCATGGCGCTCAAAGGCCTTGCGGAAGAAGCGTTTGGCTGCCGGCAGGTCACGGTTTTCGCTGAAGAAGAACTCGACCGTGTCGCCGACGCTGTCGATGGCGCGGTAGAGATACATCCACTTGCCGTGCACCTTGATGTAGGTCTCGTCCATGTGCCACTTCCCGGTGACGGTGCGCTTGCGCCGGTTGAAGCGCTCCAGCAGCTGCGGCGAGAAGTGCACGACC
Organism: Mesorhizobium sp. USDA 4775; assembly: GCF_054062655.1. Taxonomy (NCBI): domain Bacteria; kingdom Pseudomonadati; phylum Pseudomonadota; class Alphaproteobacteria; order Hyphomicrobiales; family Phyllobacteriaceae; genus Mesorhizobium; species Mesorhizobium sp. USDA 4775. Next base: position 458,134 of record NZ_JBSSFM010000002.1, on the reverse strand, counting down.
CAGCGATGCACGGTGGAATGATCGACGTTCAAGCCGCGCTCGGCCATCATCTCTTCCAGATCGCGGAGGCTGAGCTTGTAGGCCAAGTACCACCGTACGCACAGCAGGATCACCGACTGGTCGAAATGGCGGCCCTTGAACATCACGTACTCCTCCAAAGCTGAGGGGCGTTCCATGTCATAGTCCGCTTACCGAAAGGTTTGCGACAGAGCCGTTTGAAGACCATCAGCCTTGCGGTCTTCGATGATAGGGAGCCTTTCGTGCGCACCGTGCGATGGCGAACGGTGGCAAAAACGCTCTCGATGGGATTCGATGTCCGCAGATGATCCCAATGTTCGGCGGGGAAATCGTAGAACGCCAGCAAGGCATTCTGATCTTTGGTCAGGCAGTCGACCGCCTTGCCGTATTTCGCATCATATTTCTCGACAAAGACGGCAATCGCCGTCTCGGCTGAGGCTCGGTTCGGGGCGGAAAAGATTTCGCGCAGATCTGTCTTCATGCCGGCCTGCATTGAGTTCGGCACCTTGTTGAGCACGTTGGCTGTCTTGTGCACCCAGCACCGCTGGTGCTTGGTGCCGGGAAGGACCTCATCGAGCGCGCTCCAGAAGCCAAGCGCGCCGTCGCCGACGGCAAGATCGGGCGCGATTTGCAGGCCACGACGCTTCACGTCGACCAGCAGCTCGCGCCAGCTCTGCGCACTCTCACGAATCCCTGTCTGGAAGCCGACGAGTTCTTTTTTGCCCTCAGGCGTGGCGCCGATCAGCACCAGCATGCATTCGGCATGGTCTTCCATGCGCGCCTGGAGATAGACCCCGTCCGCCCACACATAGACATAATGGCGCGCCGAAAGATCGCGCTTTTGCCAACGCTCGTATTCGGTGGTCCACTCTGCCGTCAGCCGCGTGATCACCGAGGGTGAGAGGTTCGCTGCCTCCTTGCCGAGCAGGGCTGCCAGAGCTTCCTGAAAGTCGCCCGTCGAAACGCCGCGCAGGTAAAGAACGGGAAGCAGCGCGTCCAGACTTCGCGTCCGACGCGCCCATTTGGGTAGGATCGATGAGGAAAACCGGACCCGGTCCGCTTCGCCGGTCGCGCCGCGGTCCCGGACCTTCACCCGGCTGACGGGCACCGGCCCGATCCCCGTCTGGATGCTCCGCTCCGGGCCGCGACCGTGCCGGACCAGCCGCTCACGTCCGTCCGGCAGCTTCAGATCCCGCATCTCGGCAAGAAACGCTTCGGCCTCCATCTCGATCGCCTGCGCCAGCAATTTGCGCGCGCCGGTGCGGAGCACATCCGTCAGGGGATCATCGATCTCGTCGGGCTGACGAAGGCGAACAATGTTGATAGTCTCGTTCATGGCGTATCGCTCTCCTTGAGAGGTTCTGGCAGGCTTCAATCACCCGCCTCGATACGCCGCCCTTCTCAAACCGTCATCACCCATTTTCCGCCATAGCTCCTCATCAAACGCAAAGGGAAGGAACGGCCATGTGGCTCGGACGCGAACAGGAGGTCGAAACACGCAGGCCTCCCCAATTTACGCCGGGAGAGCGGGTCCGTGCCACCCGCCACATAAAGAATGACGGAACCTATCCTGGCAGGGAGATCGGCGAAAATCTCGTGCGGAAAGGCGATGAGGGTTATGTGCGCGACATTGGCACCTTTCTCCAGCAGTTCTTCATCTATGCCGTCGAATGGATCGACCATGGCACAGTCGTCGGCATGCGAGCCCGTGAACTGATGAGCCTCGACAAAGCCGAAGCTCCTTGCGGTGCCGAAAGCAGTGCCAATGAAGGAACGGCTAGATGAAAGTAATGATCCGCAGGACCGATGCTGGATTGTCGGCGTATGTCCCCAAGAAGGATCTCGAAGAGCCAATCATCACGCTCGAGAACGAAGATTTGTGGGGCGGGACGGTAACGCTCAAGAACGGGTGGCGGTTCCTCCTACCCGATCTTCCGCGAGATACTCGTCTGCCGATCACCGTCGAGGCAAGGAAGATTTCCGACGAGGACTGACGCCGCCGGTCGACCGACGTGAGCCCACTCTCGCATTGCCAGATCACCTTCGATGATCCAGCGGCCCCTCGTCGTCGTATCCGTGCCATCCTGAAGCTGCAACTTCACGGTACGAACGGCATGGTGCACGTCGATGCGTGCTACGACGGGTGCAGGACGAGTGCAAAAGGCCGCATCCATGGTGATCGACAGCCGCCAGCTCAGTACCTTGCGCGTGAACCAGTCGGGACTGTCAGGAATTCCGTGTGCGGGCGGGCATAATGGGTAAAAAGGATTCCCACTATGACCCGACGCAAAGAACCTGCGATACCGAATGATCTTCTCGACCAGCTTCTGGCAGGCGGGGCAGCCAGTGCTGCCTTCGAACAGGGCGGCCTGCTGGATACGCTCAAGAAGGCTCTGACCGAGCGCGCGCTGAACGCGGAGATGGACCATCATCTGGCGAGCGGCGAAGACGCTGGCAACACGCGCAACGGTTATGGCCGCAAGACGGTGACGACCGAGACCGGCAAGCTGGAGATCGATGTTCCGCGTGACCGCCAGTCGAGTTTCGATCCGCAACTGATCGCCAAGTACCAGCGCCGTTTTCCCGGCTTTGATGACAAGATCGTGTCGATGTACGCGCGTGGCATGAGCACCCGGGAGATCACCGGGCACCTGCGCGATCTGTACGGCATCGATGTGTCTGCGGACCTGATCTCAACGGTGACGGACGCCGTGCTCGACGAAGTCGCCACCTGGCAGCAAAGGCCGCTCGATCCGATTTACCCGCTGGTCTTCTTCGATGCGATCCGGGTCAAGATCCGCGATGAAGGGATGGTCCGCAACAAGGCCATCCACATCGCACTGGGCGTGCGCGCCGATGGTGCAAAGGAGGTGCTGGGCCTGTGGCTCGAGCAGAATGAAGGCGCCAAGTTCTGGCTGCGGGTGATGAACGAGCTCAAGAACCGCGGCACGGAGGATATCCTTCTGGCCGTCGTCGATGGCCTGAAAGGCTTCCCGGACGCGATCACCGCTGTGTTCCCGGAGGCGATCGTCCAGACGTGCATAGTCCATCTGCTGCGCAACTCGATGGACTTCGTGTCCTGGAAAGATCGCAAGAGCCTCGCCGGCGCACTCAAGGAAATCTACCGCGCCGTCGATGCCGATGCCGCCGAAAAGGCGCTGGCGGCGTTCGAGGCCGGCCCCTGGGGCCTGCGCTATCCCGCCATCGGCCAGAGCTGGCGGCGCGCCTGGGCCGAGGTCATTCCATTCTTCGCGTTCCCTGACGACGTCCGCCGGATCATTTACACGACGAACTCAATAGAGGCGTTGAACTCGAAACTTCGACGGGCTGTCAGGGCCAGGGGCCATTTCCCCAGCGACGACGCGGCGACCAAGCTGCTCTATCTGATCTTGAACCGATCCGAGAAAGAGTGGAAAATGCCGCCACGTGAGTGGACCATGGCCAAGGCCCAATTCGCTGTCATCTTCGGCGAGCGCTTCATCAGGGCAATGGCTGCATAATGTTCAACAGCCCGCCCGCACACGGAATTCCTGACAGTCCCGAACCAGTCGACGACAGCAACCAGGTAGCAGAAGCCGCGGGCCATCGGGATATAGGTCAGGTCCGTCGGCCAGCGTTCCCGCGTCGACCTTGTCGGTCTTCACATGGGGCATGGGCGATCGCCTTCACCTGAAGTGGGTTGGCGATGACTACCCGCTTCACGAAGGGCGATAACACCCGTGACACCGCCATGCAGTTGCCAGTCGCCTCGATTACCACCTCGTCTGTCGCCAGAAGGATCTTACCAAAGCCCTCCAGCGCCGTTCGGGTCATGTCGACACGCCCTCCATGTCGAAGCTTACCATCTTCCCAGAAAACCACCTCCCCGAAGGTTCGGTGGATGTCCATTCCAATCACGCGTCGCATATGCGCCTCCTGTCAGAGCGAAACGACGGGAGCGGCGGGCGACACGACAACTACGGATTCGCGCTCACGGCGCAACCGGGCGAGTCGCAGAGGCGGCCAGCTACTAACACGAGCTCTCGGCTCATCGTGTGGATCGGCCTGCCCGCACCTTCGTGCTCCCGGGCCTCCGTCCCGGATGGTCGCACCATACACCGCGATCCTGGAAACCGCAGCCGGACATCGGCACCGAGATCTTCATACCGGTTACGAACTCGATAGCGGCGTTGAACCCGAAACTTCGACGGGCTGTCAGGGCCAGGGGCCATTTCCCCAGCGACGACGCGGCGACCAAGCTGCTCTATCTGATCTTGAACCGATCCGAGAAAGAGTGGAAAATGCCGCCACGTGAGTGGACCATGGCCAAGGCCCAATTCGCCGTCATCTTCGGCGAGCGCTTCATCCGGGCAATGGCTGCATAATGTTCAACAGCCCGCCCGCACACGGAATTCCTGACAGTCCCCGCCGATCTCCACCGCCTGATCGACCGTTGCTGCGAGCGTGTGGCCATCATACGGATTATCCACGAACGCCTTGGCCGACATAATCACGGGGCACTCGCATAGGACAAGCCGGTGTTTGGTTTCTCCCAGATCATCTGCGATTTAAATCAAATCCGTCTGTGGATATTGACGATTGCGTGACCCTCACCTCGTAGATGGTTAACGCGGGCGGCAACTGAGAGGGTCATATGACAAGCGATTTTTCCGCCGCGCGAGTGCATCTAGATCGAGCGTATCATTACCTGCGAGGCGATGACCCGATGAGCCGGAGGGGGCGCGAAGCCTTGGATTTGCTCATTGAGGCAGTTGCCGGCGAGGAGTTCAAGCAGCCGAGCCAAGACGCGGAGGTGCTAATGTTTCCGATTGGGGGCCGCTTCTGACGCGACCTCCATGTGGCAACCATGAACATGGTGTGCAAACACCCTAAGAATACTGCCCGTCCAGGCATGAGCCGGGTCGGACAATCGAATGGGGTCCGAAGCCTGTCGCTGACAATCATCCGAATTGAGCTGTCCATTATAGTCATCGGCGGCAGCTATTCCGGAATGGCGCCGTCCGGCAGTTCCGCCGCGCCCGCGCCAAGTTCTGGTGATCGACGCTGGGCTGCGGTGGAACCGTTTTGCCAGCTCGCGCGCTCGCTCTCCTTGTCCTGCTTTCACGACCGTCGCTACTACGGCCATACGGCCGGCGTACGCGCCGAAGGTTTCCGGCCGGATCCACTTCAAGGAAAAGGGCGGCATCGCTGCCGCCCTTTCCGTATGCATAAGCCAGATCGGCTGGATTAAAAGTCTATGCCGCCCATGCCGCCAGGCATGCCGGGCCGCAGCGCTCCTCGATCGCAAGCCCGACAGCGGCGTAGAACTTATCAAGCCTCCAACGTCCGGATCGGGATCGCACAGCGCTGTTCCTTGGCGATGATGAAGTCTCCCAGCAGCTCGGCATCCGGTTTGCCTTCCCATGACCCGTGGGAATCCTGGGCACGGATCAGCCGCACGACGCATTTGAGGAACGCGGTGGCAAGGGCCGCCTCGTCCTCGGTGACGGCAGGGCTAACAGCTGCGTCAAACATTTCGCCTTCTCCTCATTTTCAGTCCTCGTCCTCGAAGGATGGTTTCTTCTCGGCGACGCCTGCCTCCGCCAGCACCTTGTGCAGCCAAGGGGGAGGACACGTCCTGAGCATCATCTGCGTGCGCAACAGCACCTCTTGGATGGTTTGGGGCTGCGGCACCTTGATCGGATGGATTTTCGCCGAAACAACCTTGGCTGCCCAAGGTCCGCCGATCGCCAGACAAAACAGCAGATGGCAGCCCTTCAGCGCCTCCACCTTCCGCGTGATGCGGTCATCACCCTCGGTTCGATGCGTCCCGTTCTCATCGGAAACGTCATCGAAGGCCAAGGCTTCCACGAGATGGCACTCCTCGCGCGTCACGTCGTAGACAGCAAAGCGTCTGGCCGAGCCGAAATGGGCATTGAGGTCCTTCATGTCCTGCGTGGCGATGGCTACGCGCAATGCGCCTGCTCGTCTTTCAGGGATCGGTGCGTGTACCTCGTCAGTGACGAGTGAGAGGCGACTAACGGGGCCCATCTGGCGTTTCTCGCTTGCGGAATGGATCAAGTTTCTCGGGCGTCGGCGCATGCCGGTTGGCCTCGAACATGTTGGCGACCTCGAAAACCAGATCACGGGTGCCCTGATAGAGGATTGAGAGCTTGTGCTGGCTGCCGAGCCGGTCGAAGACGGGGAAGCCGACGCGCATGAGCGGAATGCCAAGACGTTGCGATGCCTGGCGTCCATGTGAATGGGTGACCAGAAGATCAGCCCCGCCGGCAAGCGCTTCCAAATCGCTGAGATCGCCGATCTGAATCGAGGCCGCCGGAACCCTTTCCAGAACTTTCGACATATCGGTCGTGGTGACTGCCGCCGCAATTTCGGAGCCCATGCCGGTGAAGAAGGTCGCGAGTTGATAGAGTTGGTCCGGTTCAGCAGCAATCGCAATTTTCTTGCCTCCGAAATAGAAATGTCCGTCGAGCAACGCATCCTGCAATTGCGCCCGTCGACGGCGCACGCTGGCCGGCACAGACTCGCCAGAAATCACGGACAGCAGCGAGACGAACCGGTCGGCATCCTTCAATCCGGTCAGCGACTCGAACAGCACGTAAGGCACGCCGGTCATCTTCTGCAGCACCTCGGCCGGGTGACGCATATGCTCTCCGATGGCGATGCAGTGCGCGGCCGCGCCGAGCTCGCGGATATCCTCGACGCTGGTGCCGCCATAGGTGGTCGTAACCCACCAGTCGGGCACGGTGCCGTCGAGCGAGCCGGAGACATCCGGCAGTATCACCGGGTTGAGCCCAAAGCCTTCCACCATCTCGCGCAAATGCTCGATGTCAGCCACGGTGAGGTTCCAGCCGGGCAGGATGGCGATCTTCTTTGACTGGCGCGCCCGCTCGCCCGGTCGCGTCATGCCTTCGATCATCGCGCTGACAGCCTTGGCCCAACCCTGTTCGATCGCGCCGCTGAAATCCGGCGTGTTGGCCAGCACGATCTCCGTACCCGCGAGTTCTTCCGCCCGTTTCAGCCTGATGTCGGCAATGTCGCCTGCGCAATCTTCGCCACGGGTTTCCACCAGGGCCGTCGTGCAGACCCCAATCAGCTTTGGGTTCGTGCGGGTCTTCAGGTTGAGGATCGCCTGTTCCAGATTGTCTGACCCGCCGAGGATGGTTGTCACTTCATCCATCGCGGTGGTCTGTAGGGGAATCGCTTCCTTGAAATGCCGCACGAAGAGCACGAGCGCGAAGCTGGTGCAGCCTTGGATGCCGTGGAATAGCGGCACTGCGCCGTCGATCCCGAGAAAGGCCAAGGCAGCACCCAGCGGCTGTGACGACTTCAGCGGATTGACCGAAGCTGATTTGGTCTGGGAAAGGATGCGGGTCATCGTGTTTCCTCAACGCTCGCCGAAATCGTCGGCGTGGTGCCGGTGAACTTCTTTAAGGCATGCAGGCTCGCCGTCCCGCTCGTTGTGCTCGGCGGTTCGTCCTTCATGGCAGGCTGGCAATCCCACGGGGCCGGCTCGCGCACCTGGCGCCAGATCGGGTTATGAATGGCGAGGTCGATCTGGCGCACGAGTTCCACCATGCCGTCATAGCCGGCATAGGGGTGCTGGCGCTCCTGGTTGATGTCGAGCCAGGGCGTCTTGGCCTTGAGCGCGATGAATTGCGTGCGCCCGCCCGACAGCATGATGTCGGCCTTGCCTTCTGAGAGCATGGCGTAAAGGTCGCGCGCTGCCATCTGCTCGAACATGTGGTTGTCGTCCTGTTTGATGCGCTCCTTGTCTTCGAGCGTGGATTTCTTGACCGAGGTGCCGACGATCTCGATGCCGATCTCCATCAGTGCATGGACAATCGACCAAGACTTCACACCGCCTGTGTTGAGTACCAGGCGCTTGCCCTGGAGCCGCCGCCGGTAAGCCTCGAGCTTCTTCCACGCAATCGCCTCCTCCTGAGCGATCAGCGTCTCTGTGCGGGCGAGGATCTCTGGATCAGCGCCCTTCTTCACGAGCAGCTCAGCAATGTTGCGCAGTGCTTCCGAGGTGTCGGTGATGCCGTAGAAGGAGCCTTCGAAGAACGGGATGTCCCAGCGCTCCTCCATCTTGCGAGCCAGATTGATGAGCGCGGTCGAGCACACCATCATAGCCGCCCGGGCGCGGTGCGCAGAGGCAACGTCGAGGTAGCGCGCATCGCCCGGAATGCAGGCGCGCACCCGGATCCCGAGCCGATCGAGGAGCGGCTTCACCAGCCAGAATTCGCCGGAGAGGTTGAATTCGCCAAGGATATTGATGTCGTACGGCCCAGCGTCGTCGGGTTCCACCGTGCCGATGACGTGCTCGAGCAACGCCTCGGCGGCGAGCTTGTTGCCGAGGTTCTTGGAGCCGGCCAAGCCCGGCGCATTGACCGGCACCACGGCCAAGCCGAATTTTTCCCCCGCGCGCTTGCAGACGGCCTCGATGTCGTCGCCGATCAGCGCCGTCACACAGGTCGAATAGACGAAGATCGCCGGCGGCGCATAGGCTTCCTTGATCTCGCGGATCACCTTGAACAGCTTGCGCTCGCCCTGCCCCATCACGACGTCGAGTTCGGTGAGATCGGTCGTGAAGCTCGTGCGCCACAGCGTTGCCCCGGACGAAGCCGCACCGCGGTTGTCCCAGGAGTTGCCCTCGCAGGCGAGCGGCGCATGGACCAGATGCGCGACGTCGGTGATCGGCTGCAGCACGATCTTGGCGCCGTCAAAAGCGCAGCCGCCGGCTGCCGCTCCCGGCGTCAGCGGCTTCGAGCAGCCCTCTTTGCGCGCTTTGGCATCCTTCCCGCAGTTTTTATCGCAGGCGGGCTCGTTGAAGACATCCTGGATTTTGGCGCTGAGCGATGACATTGCGTCGGTCTCCAAAGTCCATTGGGCAATGAACAGCCTGGGCGGAAAGCCGGCCGCCGCTCTTAGCGGGTGAGGTCATAGGAATAGTCCGTCACGCCCGTCTGGCTCGTCTCGCGATCGAGCTTGTCGAAGATCTTGTCGAGGATCGTCGTCAGCACGCGCAGCCCGCCCTGGTAGCCCATGAGCGCAAAGCGATGGTGATGGTGCCGGTCGAAGATCGGAAACATCAGCCGGATCAGCGGCGTGCCGGTGTCGCGCTCCAGATACTTGCCATAGGAATTGCCGATCAGCAGGTCCACCGGCTCGGTGAAGAGCAGCGAGCGCATCGCCCACAGGTCCTTGCCCGCCCAGACCTGAGCGTCCTTGCCGAAGGGCGAGGATGCAAGCAGTTCCTTCATCTCGGCTTCCCACGCCGAGGTGCCGTTGGTGGCGAGGCAATGTGTCGGCTCGCCACCGGTCTCCATGACGAAGCGGGCCATGGCGTGGACGAAATCCGGATCGCCGTAGATCGCGTATTTCTTGCCATGCAGCCAGGACTGGCTGTCAGCCATGGCGTCAACCAGTCGGCCGCGCTCCAGGCGGATTGTCTCGGGGATCTCCTTGCCGGAGATCGCCGAGAGCTCCATCAGGAATTCGTCGGTCGCCTGGACACCGAGCGGGTAATGGAACGAGGCGGTCGCCTGCCCGACTTGCTCGCAATATTCCAGCGTTTTTCGGGTGTTGTAATACTGCAGCGAAAGTGTCGCCTCGGCGTTGAGCGCCTCCTTCACGTCTTCGATGTTCGTGCCGCCGTCATACATGCGGTATTCGCCGTCCGACGGGGTGTCGAACTGGTCAGAGGCGTCCTGGATGAAGGTGTAGGACACGCCCATCAGGTCAAGCAGGCGTTTGAGTTCCCGGTTGTTGCCAACGCAGAAGCCGTCGAAGCCCGGAATGATGTTGATGGTTCCCGCGGCTTCCGTGCGCTCCTGGCCTGTCCAGAAGTGCTCCAAAATGCCTTTGACCATGCCGTCATAGCCGTCGACATGGCTGCCGACGAAGGCCGGCGTGTGGGCAAAGGGCACGTCGAAGTCGCGCGGGACCGAGTTTTCGTCCTTGGCGTTCTCGATGAAGCTGTGCAGGTCGTCGCCAATGACCTCCGCCATACATGTGGTCGAGACAGCGATCATCTTCGGGTCGTAGAGCTGGTAGGTGTTGGCGAGCCCATCGACCATGTTCTTCAGGCCGCCAAAGACTGCCGCGTCTTCCGTCATCGAGGAAGAAACTGCCGAAGCAGGCTCCTTGAAATGGCGTGACAGGTGCGAGCGGTAATAGGCCACGCAGCCCTGGCTGCCGTGGACGAAGGACATGGTTCGCTCGAAGCCCGCGGCCGCGAACACCGCGCCGAGCGGCTGGCAGGCCTTGGCGGGGTTCACCACAAGCGCTTCGCGGGCGAGGTTCAATTCGCGGTATTCCCACGTCTTGGTGAACTCTCGTTGATCGGCAACGATCTGGTCCGGGTGCGGACATTCGAAATTCAGCTTCTTCTTGGCGAGCATCTGCCTGTATTCCGACTCCCGGAACAGGGGAGCGTGGTCGAGAATCTTTTCAGCCGACTGCGGCATTGGTGATTACCTCTTTTTCGTCTGGCCGGCCCTTAAGGCAGCTCGGGGACGTCGAGACGTTTTCAGGTCTCCCGCGGGCCACGGGGCCGCGGGCGTTCATCGTCTCCCTTGGGGAGACCAGGCGAAGGCCGGGTGTTATTCGGCAGCCATCGCCCGGCCATGGCTCGGGCTTTCTTTCCAAGGCGCCTGGTACAGGCCCCAGACCGGATTGTTGATCGCAAGATCCACGTCCCGCGCGAAAATGGCAAAGCCGTCATAGCCGTGATACGGTCCCGAATAATCCCAGGAGTGCATCTGACGGAACGGTATGCCCATCTTCTGCACCGGGTATTTTTCCTTGATGCCCGAGCCGACGAGGTTGGGGCGAACCCCCTCGATGAACTTTTCCAACTCGTAACCGGTCACGTCATCGTAGATCAGCGTGCCATTCTTCACGTAATGGCCGGTGCGCTGATAGTCGTCGTTGTGGGCGAACTCATAGCCGGTGCCGACGATCACCATGCCGAGATCCTCGTAGGCGGTGATGACGTGACGGGGGCGCAGGCCGCCGACATAAAGCATCACGGTATTGCCTTCGAGGCGCGGCCGGTACTTGGCAATGACCGCATCAACGAGCGGTCTGTACTTGGCGATGACCTTCTCGGCTTTCTCCTCGATTTCGGGCCCAAAATGCTTGGCGATCTTGCGCAGAGAGGCTTCGATCTGGGAGGGGCCGAAGAAATTGTACTCCATCCAGGCGATGCCATACTTTTCCTCCATGTGCCGGCAGATGTAGTTCATCGACCTGTAGCAGTGGATCAGATTGAGCCTGGCCTTTGGCGCGCGCTCTATCTCGGCGAGGGTCGCGTCGCCCGACCAGTTGCCGACCACGCACAGCCCTATCTCCTCGAGCAGGATGCGCGAGGCCCAGGCGTCGCCGCCGATATTGTAGTCACCGATCACGTTGACGTCGTAAGGGCCGGCCTCGAACCCGATGTCCTTCTTGTCGAAGACCCAGTCGCGGATCGAGTCGTTGGCGATGTGGTGGCCGAGCGATTGCGAGACGCCGCGGAAGCCCTCGCAGCGCACCGGCACGATCGTCTTTCCGTGTTCCCTGGCCTTGTTGCGGGACACGGCTTCGGTGTCGTCGCCAATCAGGCCGATCGGGCATTCGGATTGCACGGTGATGCCGTTGTTGAGGGGAAACAGTCCCTCAATCTCGTCAATTATCTGTTCCAGCTTCTTGTCACCGCCGAAAACAATGTCCTTCTCCTGGAAATCGGAGGTGAACTGCATTGTCCCGAACGTGTCGATGCCCGTCGTGCCGACGTAGTAGTTGCGGCGCTGCGACCAGGAATATTGGCCGCACCCGACCGGGCCGTGCGAGATATGGACCATATCCTTTACCGGACCCCACACCACGCCCTTTGAGCCGGCATAGGCGCAGCCGCGGATCGTCATCACGCCCGGAATGGACTTGATGTTCGATTTGACGTCGCATTCAGAAACGACCTCGCCAGCCTCGTCCCCGCTCTTTGCGACGCTAAGGTGCTTTTTGCGGTGCTTCGCCGCCTTGTCGGGATATTGCGACAGCACCTCCTCGACAAGCTTCGCATGGAGAGCGCCGTCATTCTTGTATTCCAGGCTCATGGGACCCCTTTAAAGGTTCGAGTGACGCCTCACCGACGAGGCGCCGTTCTTTGAAAGGCGCGTCGGCTCAAGGCCTCGCTTCGTGGCGGCAGCGGCGGTTACTGAGCGACCGCCTTTACGGCTTCCTTGGCGTGAAGCTCTGCAAGCATCTGCTCGTCGGTCTTCATGATGCCGAAGTCGAGCAGCATGTCCTCGAGCTCCTCCATGGTGATCGGGGTCGGGATGGTGCCCTGGCCAGAATTGGCATGGATCTTCTCGGCCAGCGCCCGGTATTCCCCCGCCTGCTTCGAATCCGGCGCATACTGGATCACAGACATCTTCCTCAGTTCGGCGTGCTGGACGATGTTGTCGCGCGGCACGAAGTGGATGAGCTTGGAATTGAGCCTGGAAGCCAGCGCTTCTGCGAGGTCAAGCTCGCGGTCGGTTTGGCGCTCGTTGCAGATCAGGCCGCCGAGCCGCACGCCGCCCGAATGGGCATATTTGAGGATGCCCTTGGCGATGTTGTTGGCGGCATAGAGCGCCATCATCTCGCCGGACATGACAATGTAGATTTCCTGCGCCTTGCCCTCGCGGATCGGCATCGCGAAGCCGCCGCACACCACGTCCCCGAGCACGTCGTAGGAGACATAGTCGACATCGTCATAGGCGCCGTTCTCCTCGAGGAAGTTGATCGAGGTGATGACGCCGCGGCCGGCGCAGCCGACACCCGGCTCGGGGCCGCCCGATTCCACGCATTTGATGCCTTTATAGCCAACCTTGAGCACGTCCTGGAGTTCGAGGTCTTCGACCGAACCTTCCTGTGCGGCGAGATGCAGGACCGTATCCTGCGCTTTCGAGTTCAGGATCAGGCGGGTGGAGTCGGCTTTCGGATCGCAGCCGACGATGAGGATCCTCTGCCCGAGGTCGACAAGGGCGGCGAGCGTATTTTGGGAGGTGGTGGACTTGCCGATGCCGCCCTTGCCGTAAAAGGCGATCTGACGCAGACCTGACATTATAGATTTCCTTCCTTTTTCCATCGGTCGCGGCTGCCCGCGACATAAATGCCGAGGGCAGCTCTCGCCGCCTCGCAACGAAGGGTCTCAAGATTCGTGCCAACTTTTCCGATGCATAGCCAACGGGACCTTCCTTTTTCTTTTCAGCTAGTTAGCTTGGGCTCTAACAAGTGCTCGTGCCAGATAAATGATTGTCGGAACACGTCGTGTAGCGGACCCGACAATGCCCGACACAAAGCGTCAGCTTCGAGCCGCTACCAGAAGTTGAGCCTTTAAGTCAGAGTCGATTTTTGGCTGCCTAAGGCTGCGGGCATAGCGACTGGCTTGCGTCGTTCCCGCCGCGGGACAATCAGACGTCCGTGCTCGGAGCTGCTTTGCGCATCGCTGGTTCGAGACGGACCGGCGAAGTCGGCATGGACGGCGTTGTTGCGTGGATCACCCGGCGACTGATATTGAGCGGTGGTTTTCAGTCTCCTGATCCGGATTTCGACGATGCCGCACAAGTTCAATGCCGATCGGCGGGACAAGATTGCCAAGCAGAAATATCGAGTGACGAATTGGCCGGCATATAATGAAAGCCTGCGTCAACGTGGTGATTTGACCATCTGGGTGAAGGATGAAGCCCTGTTGCATGGATCAGACTTTGGACGAGGCAACCCTATCCACTGCATTTTTCATGCAACGCGCTCGAACTTGGGCCGGCCAAGTTCTGTCATCCGGTTAAGAACACGGACGCCAATCTTCGCTTCAGTCTTCTGATTGTCAAAATGTCGCGCTTTGAGTTTGGGCCCGATCACAGCCTTCCATCGACCCATCTGGGTCTCAGCGCGACTGCGCTTGTTGTAGCCGGTGGATTTCTGCCATGCCATCCGCCCTTTGGTCTGGATTTCTGCAATATGGCGATCGCGGACAGATGGAACCAGCACCGATTGAGGGCTGGCAACGGCAGTCTTGGGAGGTGGGATAATGACCTCCACGATCTCACCAAAGCGTGTCGCCAGAAGATCTCGGGTTGGCGTTCCATCATAGGCGCCGTCGGCAATGAACTTCTCGACGGGGCCACCGATCTGGTCCAGAAGTCCTGGTAACGCTGTCGGATCGCCGACATCATCCACGGTCAGATCGGAACAAACAATCTCACCACTGACAAGATTGAGACCAAGGTGCAGTTTGCGCCATCTTTTGCGTTTGCCCTTGGTTTTGTGCTTGTTTTCCAGCCACTCACCCTCGCCGAAGACCTTCAAGCCGGTGCTGTCGACAACCAGATGGACCGGACCTGATGTTGTGGCTCGGGACTTTGTCGACGGCAACGCCAGCCCTTTGCTCCGGCGAGACAGGGTGGAGAAGTCAGGCACGGCAATATCGAACCCCATCAGCGCCGCGACACTGCGCATCAAGCCTTGGGTCTGGCGTAGCGCCAGCCCGTAGACGACGCGCAGGGTCAAGCACAACGTAATCGCCAGATCCGAGTATTTCGGCTGACCACCCCGCGATGTCCGCCTCCGCGCCGTCCATAAAGACAGGGCCTCATCCTTCACCCAGATGGTCAAATCACCACGTTGACGCAGGCTTTCATTATATGCCGGCCAATTCGTCACTCGATATTTCTGCTTGGCAATCTTGTCCCGCCGATCGGCATTGAACTTGTGCGGCATCGTCGAAATCCGGATCAGGAGACTGAAAACCACCGCTCAATATCAGTCGCCGGGTGATCCACGCAACAACGCCCAGTTTTGCCGAGTTTTGCTAATCCAGTGGACGATACCGTGTTGGACTCGGCGGCGCCGGTCAGGCAATATCGCTGTCCCTGCCGAGCTTGTTGCTCAACTGACGGGGCAAGCCCTTGCTCAAACGTCGGACAACCCCGGCCAGGAGGCGGACGCCGTTCTCGATCTGCCTCATGGCCAAGGCCGAATAACCCATCACCAATCCGATCCGGTCGCAACGATCATCCATTTCACGCGCATAGAGCGGCGATATCGGATGGACGCCCACGCCGGCCCGCCGCGCCTCCTCAATCAAAACGTCTTCCAGCGGCCGAGCGAGATCCTTGAACCAGACGACGACATGCAGCCCGGCGTCGGCGCCCTCGATGACGATGCGATCTGCGAAGGCGCGCCGAAGGGCGGCGAGCAAGGTTCCTCGTCGCTCGCTGTTGAGACGGCGGACGCGGCGAACATGGCTTTCATATCCGCCGCTCTCGATGAGCGAGGCCAAGGCCTCCTGCTCGGCAACCGGCGAATGCCTGTCCAGAAGCTGCTTAGCCGTGGCAAAGACGTCTTGCAATTCCGACGGAACCACGAGGTAGCCGATGCGCAGCATCGGCGACAGCGTCTTGGAGATCGTGCCGAGATAGATGACGGAACTGCGGTCTTCCAGCTTGTGCAGCGGAGGAACCGGACGAATGTCATAGCGGTATTCGCCATCGTAATCGTCTTCGATCACATAGGCGTCGTTGCGCCGGGACCATTCGAGGAGCTGATGCCGCCGCGAGATCGGAAGGACGCCGCCGAGCGGGAACTGATGCGACGGCGTCACATAGGCAAGCCGCGCCGTGATCCCCTCAAGCAGTTCCGTCTTCATGCCGTCGCTATCGACGGAGACAGAGACAGGCGTCGCCCCTGTACTGGCAAACACCTGGCGCGCCATTCTATAGCAGGGGTCCTCGATGACGAAGCTGTCTGAAGGATCAAGCAGCAAGCGCGCGCACATGTCGAGGCCCTGCTGCGAGCCGCTTACGACCAGGATCTGCTCGATCTCGCAACTTAGTGTTCGAGCGCGCCACAAATATCCCTGCAGAGCCTGGCGCAAGCGAGGCGACCCGCGTGGATCTTCATAGGCCAGCCTTCCTGGGCGTTGCGACATCGCGGCGTTCATCGCCCGCTTCCAGATCAGCGCCGGGAAATCAGATGGTGCGAGGTCGCCATAACGGAAATCGACCTTCAAGTGGGTGGGCAGGTAATCGGACCATGGCGGGCTGCCATGCAGTCGCTCGCCATAGCTGGAAAGATGGATCGGGCCAGACCGTTTTGGAACCGTGCTGCTGGCTTCGCGACGGACCGAAGCGGCGACGCGAGGCCGTGCGCCTTGGGTAACCTCGATGAAGCCTTCCGCAAGCAGCTGCTCGTAGGCGACGGTGACCGTCGTTCGCGAAACGCCGAGGTCATTTGCGAGGCCGCGAGACGACGGCAGCTGACTGCCGGTCTCATAGACACCGGTCAGGATCTGCTCGCGAAGAGCTTCGTAGATCTGGCGCCCGCCCACACCCTGCGTGCGACCTGCCGACACGGCACGAGTAGGCTGGACCATTTGTTTCATCGTCAACTGGACGTTACATCCAAGCCAGTTTGGCGGCAATGTTCTTAAAACCAAAAGGATTTCAAAACATCGATGCCGCGCACCACAGATCAATCCGAAACCGCTACGCCGACGCCGTCCCCTCACGACGCCGATTTCGCATTCGCGACCCGGGCCATCCATCATGGCTATGATCCAGCCGGCTTTTCCAACGCCGTCCAGCCGCCCGTGTTTCTTACCTCCACCTACGGGTTCGAAAGTGTGGCTGCAAACGAGGCAGCCGCAGCACTGGGCGGAAGACTCTACGCACGCGAATACAATCCGACGACCGAAATCCTCGAAAAACGGCTCGCCAATCTCGAAGGAGCCGAAGCGGGGCTGGTCGTCGCCTCGGGAATGGCTGCTTTCGGCACGCTGATCCTGTCGCTGCTGTCGCAAGGCGACGAACTCATCGTCCACCAGACGCTTTATGCCAACACACTCGCCATGGTCGAACAGGCGGTGCCCCGGTTTGGCATCAAGGTCGTCGCGGTGGATCTATCCGTACCCAGCAATCTCAAGGGCGCCATAACTGACAGGACCAGGCTTGTCTTCTTCGAGACGCCGGTCAACCCGCTGAGCCGCATCCTCGACATCGCGGCCATAGCCGAACAGGCCCATGCGCGCGGCGTGAAGGTCGCGGTCGACAGCACCTTTGCCTCGCCCGCGCTACAGCGTCCCCTGGAACACGGGGCCGATATAGTGATCCACTCGCTGACCAAGTATATCAATGGCCACGGAGATGCTTTGGGCGGGGCAATCCTGGGCGATGCGAAAACGCTTCACACCCTGCACGAAACGGGCTTGCGCTATATCACCGGCGCAGCGCTTTCGCCGCTGTCGGCGTTCCTGATTTTGCGCGGCCTGAAAACGCTTCCCCTGCGGATGGAACGTCACAGCACCTCCGCCCTTGCGGTAGCGAAGTCGCTCGAGTCACACCCGGCCGTGGCCTGGGTGAGTTATCCGTTTCTCGACTCTCATCCCGATCTGGTGCTCGCGCGCAGACAGATGTCGCAGGGCTCGGGCATGTTAGCTTTTGGCCTCCACACCGGGTTCGAGGGCGCGCGCGCGATGATGGACCGGCTCAAGCTGATCACCCGAGCGGTCAGCCTCGGTGACGCTGACAGCCTTGTTTATCACCCTGCAAGCCTCACCCGTGCGCGCAAATCAATTCGCACGGATGCGCATTTGGCCGATGGTGTCGGCGAGGACCTCATGCGCCTGTCGGTCGGGCTCGAAGACGCAGCCGACCTGATTGCGGATCTGCAGCAGGCGCTGGCCGCGGATTGATGCCGAGCGCCACGAACAAGACGATGGGACCTTAACGATGGGACCTTATGAAAATTCAGGACCGCCCATCAGGGCGACCACGCGAAAGCGCGCCGGATCGACGCGGCGCTGGCCCCGCTGATGGAACTCCTCAAGGCATATCGGAGCTTTGGCGTGGTCTATGCACTCGCTGAATTGCTCGACATCTGCCGCGCCAAGCCCTCGCGTCCAGTCATGCTGCTTTCTACCGCGGTGAAGCACCAGATGGCCGACGCACTGGTACGTCTGCGATCAGCGAGCGTGCCGCAAGTCGTGAACTTTGAAATCATCGAAAGGAACAACCATGTATGTCCCGCCGCCTAACGAAGAGCCCAACCGTGAGGTTCTTTTTGATCTGATCCAAAACACCGCACTTGGCGTGTTGATCACCCATGGATCGGGTGGGCTGGACGCCAATCACATCCCCTTCGAACTCGACAGTTCGGCAGGACAATTCGGCGTGCTTCGATGTCACGTCGCGCGCAGCAACCCGGTCTGGCAGGACGTGGCGACCGGCGATGAGGTTCTCGTCGTGTTCCGGGCCGCCGATGCTTACATTTCTCCGC
This sequence comes from Mesorhizobium sp. USDA 4775, assembly GCF_054062655.1. Classification (NCBI taxonomy): domain Bacteria; kingdom Pseudomonadati; phylum Pseudomonadota; class Alphaproteobacteria; order Hyphomicrobiales; family Phyllobacteriaceae; genus Mesorhizobium; species Mesorhizobium sp. USDA 4775. Next base: position 439,813 of record NZ_JBSSFM010000002.1, on the reverse strand, counting down.
AGTGGTATCCGAGCAAGCACGAGTTCCACAAGCAGGTGCCGACTTGGAACTACCTCGTCGCACATGCACATGGACGCATCACCGTTCACGACGATGAGCGCTTTGTGCGTCGGAACGTGGCGAAACTGACCCACCGGCATGAATCAACCCAGCCCGTCCCATGGAAGATGGGGGATGCGCCAAGAGACTTTATTGATACCTTGGTCAAGGAAATCGTCGGGCTGGAGATCGAGATTACGCGTCTGGTCGGCAAAGCGAAGTTGAGCCAGACGAAGGAGCCGCGCGACATTCGCAATGTCGGCGAAGTGCTTGTCGCGCAGGGCGACATGGGTGTCGGTCCGGCGATGCTGGGGGCCGCAGCCCGCAAGTCCGAACAGAGTTAAAGCCCCCGAGCCGCCAGGTCGCAGCGTATTTCTGTAGCTGCTTCACGGCTGGCGCCGAGACACCAGATAGCCGAGCCAAAGGCGGCTTGCTCACGCAGGCGCAGACCACGCTCTACTGCTCTGGCATGCAGCAAGGGTTCGACTCTTGATTCGGCCAGACCAGACCGGGCGTTGTTGCCGAAACTGACGGCAAGCCGTATGCCAGGATAGCTGTGACCCCGTCAGTACCGCCGGCCCCATTGGGTGGTATGAACACGAGGGCCACAGGCCTGACCAACGGAAGAACTTGGGATGTGGGCCGTCGGTCGATGGTTGCATGATGATAGCCGGCGTTGCAGCTAGACAGGGGGGCGAGGCAACCAGCTCCTTGGCGGTATCAAGCAACACATTGGCCCCTGCGATCAGCTGATTTTCCAAAGTGTGTTCTCGGGGATTGTGGCTGATGCCACCGGCGCTCGGCACGAAGATCATACGCGTGGGAGCGATCGCGGCCAGCATCTGCGCGTCATGCCCGGCACCGACGTCATGCGCCGCACCGTGCATCCTCGTGCGTTCGCCATCCTTTCAATCAGCCGCACCATTCCATCATCGAAGCGCACAGGGTTGGTGCCGGCAAGCTTGGTTTCGGTTATCGAAAAGCTGCCTTCGTCGCGCATATCATCCAGGAAAGCCGCCAGCCTGTTTTCCGCGTCGACCAGCCGTTCGAGGTCGGGACTGCGCATGTCAACAGTCAGGTCAGCTTCTCCCGGCACGACATTGATGGCGTTCGGCCCAAGGGTGAGGCTACCGACGGTGGCGACGAGATGCGGACGGCACCGTAAAGTTAACCCGACGGCTGATGAAGATGTGCGAACATGGGCCATGTCAGAAGTTGCTCGTGATCCGCTTTATCGTCGCCACCGCTTTCCCGCCGAGATCATTGCGCACGCGGTATGGCTCTACTTTCGCTTTCCGCTCAGCCTGCGCATGGTTGAGGACATGTTGGCGGCCCGCGGCATCATCGTCACGCATCAGACCATTCGAAGCTGGGCGGAGAAATTCGGGCGGCATTTCGCCCGGGAGATCAAGCGACGGTCAGCCGGCTGCCTGGGCGACAAATGGCATCTCGACGAATGTGTGGTGGCCATCAATGGCAAGGAGCAGTGGCTCTGGCGTGCCGTCGATCAGGACGGCTTCGTCCTCGAAGTGCTGGTGCAAAGCCGCCGAAATGCCAAGGCGGCAAAGCGTCTGATGCGCAAGTTGCTGAAGGCTCAAGGGCGGACACCACGGGTCATGATCACCGACAAGCTCCGGTCCTATGATGCCGCCAGGCGCGACCTCATGCCCGGTGTCGAACACCGGTCGCACAAAGGCCTCAATAATCGAGCGGAAAATTCGCACCAGCCGACCCGACGACGCGAAAGGACCATGAAACGCTTCAAGTCGGCACGCCAGCTTCAGCGGTTCGTTTCCATCCATGATCCGATTGCCAACCTGTTCCACTTTCCCCGCAATACGCTGTCATCGGCTCAACATCGAGACCTGCGTAACGCCGCCATGCAAATCTGGAACAAAATCGCGTGTCTCGCCGCAGCGTGACAGCCGTCCCGGCCAGCTATCGCTGCATCAATCCGCTGATAACTTTACAGTGCCCGCGTCTCCCGTCAGGCTGGCGCCGAGCAGGGCTTCATAGGCATTGAGCGGCGCAAGGCGCACGACGACATTCGGCAGCCGGGAGGGATCGGGGGCGAAGCGTTCCCGCAAGGCGGCCATGTCGGGCAATCGGCGCGCCTGCAGCGCGGCATCCAGTTGGTCGGCCAGTTCGCTCTCGCAGGCGCGCTCGTGAGCCATGGCGAGAAGATCCACCATGATGCGGCAGGCCTGCCGCTCCGGCAGCCGCTCCATGAGCATGTCGAAGGTGTGCCGATACGCCTCGCGCGGAAAGAGCTGGTCGCGATAGACCAGGTTCAACAGCGCCATCGGCTTGCGACGCAGCGAATGGATGACATGCCGGTAATTGACGACCTGATCGTGTTTGCCCGATGGAGAGGCACGTCCGCGCGGCAGCGTCACGAGAAGGGTGCCGCCGATGAAGATGTCCAGTCGATCGTCGAAAAGGCGCACCCTGAGCCGGTGGCCGATCAGGCGCGAGGGCACGGTGTAGAACACCTTGCGCAGCGTGAAGCCGCCCGATGAGGTGACGCGCACGGTGACCTCCTCGTAGTCGGATGTGCGCCGGACGGGCAGTTCCTGGAGCTCGGCGCGCTCGATGTCGATGCGCTTGGAATTGCGGGCGTTCATGCGGCTGACGATCTCGTCGACGAAGCGGCGGTAGCAGACCAGATCGCCGAAATCGCTCGATCCTCTCATCAGAGCCGCGTCGTCGATCGCCCGCTTGAGATGGCCGTGCGGGCCTTCGATGGAGCCGTTCTCATGCGCGATGCCGCGATTGTTGCGGGAAGGGGTCATGCCGTAGTGGCCGCACAGTTCGTCGTAGCGGCGCGTCAGGTCCGCCCGGGCGTCCTTGTCCAGGTTGCGGAATGCCGGCGAGAGGCTGTCGCTGCGATGCTCGCGGGGAGCCCCGCCGAGCGACCACAGCGCGTTCTGCAGGCCTTCCGCCAGGGCGACGAAGCTCTCGCCGCCGAGCACGACATGAGCGTGCTCGAAGCCGGAATAGGCGAGCCGGAAATGATAGAGCCGGTGGTCGAGCGGCTGGCCGGCGATCGTGATGCCGGCTTTACCCATGTCGGTGAAATCCGACAGGCCGAGGCGGCCGGCCTCATGCACCTGTCGGAAGATGACCTCCTGCTCCACGCCGTGGACGGCGCGCCAGGAGCGGACGCGCCGCTCCAGCGTGCGGCGAACGCCGTTGCCCAGATCGGGGTGGCGGCGCAGCATCTCCTCGAAGATAGCTATCGCGCGAATGCCGGGCGCGGCTTGCAGCATCGGCACGACCTCGGTCTGAAAAATATCGGCAAGCGGGTCGGCACGGCGTCGTTCCCGCGGCGCCTTCTTCTGCGAGGGCAGCCTCGAATCCTTCTCGATGCGATAGGCCGTGGCCGTGCTGATCGACGCCTTTGCCGCCGCGACGGCTGTCGAATTGGTCTGACGGAACTTCATGTAGAGCCTCATCTGGTGATCGGTTACGTGGCGGCCGGGCACAAAGTGATTCCTCCAAATCGGAAAAACCACCGGCATACCCGGTCGACCGCGATCACCAGACAAACGCCCCCAAAAAGGCAGCGGCGCTGGCGGGTTGAAACTCCAGTCGGGCTACGCCCTCCCTGCGATCCAACCCGCCAGCATTCTCATCTTGATTGACGCAACGCTCGCACCTTCATTGTCGCGCCGCACGCCGACCGCGAACAGAAGCAAAGAACCTGCATCGAACGTGACGCCTTGACTGGAGGACACCGAATATAGAAGCAGATCATCGGAATTTTGAAGGAACATGAGGCCGGGGTATCGGTTGCCGATCTGTGCCGCAAGCACGGGGTCAGCGATGCTTCGATCTACAACTGGAAGGCCCGCTTCGGCGGGATGGATGTCTCCGAGGCTCGGCGATTGAAGGCGCCGGAGGACGAGAACACGCGGCTGAAGCGGCTTCTGGCCGACGCCATGCTCGACAATGCCGCGCTGAAGGATCTCGTGGGAAAGAAGTGGTGACGCCCGCGGCCAAGCGGAAAGCTGTCGCTCGCCTGAAGGAAGGCTTCGGGATGAGCGAACGGCGGGCGTGTAAAGCCATCGGCTGTTGCCGCATGACGCTTCGCTACGAGACCAGCAGGCCGGACGACCGCGAGGTTCGCGAGCGGATGAAGGCGATCGCGCAGAAGCGTCGCCGGTTCGGCTACCGGCGTCTTCTCGTGATGCTGAGGCGGGAGGGCCTGGTCGTGAACCACAAGAAGCTGTTTCGGCTCTATCGGGAGGAGAAGCTCGCCGTTCGCCGCCGTGGCGGCCGCAAGCGGGCGATCGGGACCAGGGCGCCAATGCTGGTGCCGCTGAGGCCCGACGAGCGCTGGTCGCTTGACTTCGTATCGGACCAGCTCACCGACGGGCGCCGCTTCCGCATCCTGGCCGTCGTCGACGACTGCACGAGAGAGTGCCTTGGCACTCATCGTTGATACGTCTCTCTCGGGCATGCGGGTTGCCCGCGAATTGGACCGGCTCATCACCGAGCGCGGCCGGCCGAGGATGATCGTCAGCGACAATGGCAGCGAGTTCACCTCGAACGCCATCCTCGCCTGGGCGGATCAGAACCGCGTCGAATGGCATTACATTGCGCCCGGCAAGCCGATGCAGAATGGCTTCATCGAGAGCTTCAACGGCCGACTGCGCGATGAACTGCTCAACGAGACGCTGTTTACCTCGCTGGCTCAGGCGCGCGTAGCCATCGCCCTGTGGCGCGCCGACTACAATCCTGTTTCATAACACCCATCTGTCTATGTTGTTGAATGGAATAGGCTTTGCTGATCTGGATGCGATCCTGCGGGGTATTTGGGGTTCTGTCGCGCGCGATGAACGATCTGCAGGGCATGCGGCGTTGCGAGTTCTGACCGGCTGAAGATCCACGGACCATCCGGCAGGGGATGAACGCCTTCGATCTCGCCTGTCTCGGCGGCGAGCCTGAGGGTCTTCGGGGCAACGCCGAGAAGGCGTGCGGCCTTGTTCAGGTTGAGCCACGGTTCGTTGCCCTCCGGCGCCGGCCGGAAGACCGGAATCTTGTGATGCGACCGGTGCGCGCGCCGTGACCCGTTCGCGCGTCCAGCGATTGCCATGCCCGGTCACCAGGCTGTTGCGGTTGAGAATGCCGGCAATCTGATCGTCGCTGGCGATCAGTACCAGTTGCCGCATGGCGGCGATGATGTCGGCGGAGGTGCTGGTGCGTTGTCCGCGGCGCCGCTTCGGCAAGCGCAGTTCAGTGTGAACCCCGCCGATCCAGTGGATCAGCAGCACGATCTCGGAGGCTTCATCATCAATATCGGCGATCACCTCCTGAATGACGGTACGCGCGATGCGCTTCTTGAGCCGCGCATCTGTCGTCGGTGCCGCCCAGACGCTGTGGAGGTTCGCGGCCAGCGCGCCAAGGTCCATCGTCAACACAGGCGACGGCTTCGCCCTTGCGGTATCATGTGTGGCGATCTTGCCCTCGATCTCGCCGACATGTGCGAGGGCACGGTTCCACCGCATCTCCAGTTCGGCAGCGACCAGCCGGTTCTCGGGGTCGGCCGCGTCATATTGCCGGAAAGCCCGGTCGGCGGCGTAGCGTGCAGCCTCCAGATCGCGACTGAGAGCGTCCCGAACCTGGTCGCGGCGATTGGCTGCCTGCGCTTCGGCCTCGGCGGCAGCCGCGACCGCGCCGGGCTCGACGACCCGCAGAAGGGCCTCTTCAATAGCGTCATCGACGCGAAGTCCGCCGAAGGCGATGCAGCGCGGTTCGCCATTGTCCAGCAGGCCCCGCCAGCAGGAATAGCGCGGGATGTTGTGCTTGATACCCGTGTATCGCACCGTGAGCTTGCGGCCGCAGCGGCGGCACCGGACAAGCCCGGCGAGCAATGCATCGCCATGCTTCGGTGCTCCGTGATGCCGGCCCGTTGGCACGTTGTCGCTCACCATTGTGCGGATTGCCTCCGCTCGTTCCCAACTGACGTAACCTTCATGGCTGCCCGGGATCAGAGCCAGCCATTCCTCCCGGGCTTGGCGACGAACGCCCGGCCGAGGGGCTGTCGATCCAAATCCCGGCGCGGCACGAGTCCTACCATAGGCATAGGCGCCGCCGTAGATCGGGTTCTCGATCATCCGGTGGATCGTGGCATAGCTGGGTCTGCGCCAGATGACATCGCCGTTGTTGCGCCTGGTGGGCAAATCCAGGCCATGCTCGAGGAACCACATCAAGGCCTGACGGGCGCTGCCGAGCGCGGCGACCTTGTCGAACACAAGGATGATCGCCTCTTGCACGCGGCGGTCGGGATCCTTCTCGAGCCGATCCCCGACCTTTACGAAGCCGACAGGTGCCGCGACCACGAGTTCGCCACGGCGTGCCTTCTCGTAGCGGGCCGAGAGCGACCGCTGGCGCAAGAGATCGAGTTCGTACTCGTTGAGGCTTCCCTTTAACCCCAGCAGCAGCCGGTCGTTGCCTTGGCGCGGCGCATAGACCGTCTCCTGGTCGACCAGCACGGTGTCGACGACGCGGCACATCTCGATGAGCTGCTGCCAGTCGCGGCTGTTGCGGGCAAACCGCGACACTTCCCGCGCCGCGACCGCACCGACTTTGCCGAGACAGACTTCCGCGACCATTCGGTCGAAACCGACGCGTGCGACGCCGCCGGCGGCGGACCGGCCGAGATCGTCATCGACCGTCTCGACGCGAGACCACCCAAGCGCCGTCAGGCGATCGCGCATCGCATATTGAAGCGTGCTGCTCTCGCGGTTGTGCAGGACCTGATGGGCCGACGACTGCCGCACGTACAGTATCGCCTTGCGCTCAAGATGGTGCGGCCTGATCTTCTCATGCATCATGATCCGCGCCCTCCTGTCGCCCGGCGCGATCGCCGCCGACGTGGTCGAGGATCAGACGCACCATCAGCTTCGTCACTGACCGACGCGTCTCGACAGGCAGCGCCTGCCATCGCGGCGCCTCCATCATCGTGTCGGTGTCGTTCAACCTGGAGAACAGATCGAACTGGTAAGTCGTGGGCTTGCGCGGCATGGACCTCTCCCCGATTCGAGTCGTGAGAGTCCGATGCTGCGCCGATCCTCTGAGATTGCGACGGCACGCCTGTGTCACGCAGAAACTCAGCCAAGGCGACAAGCACGGCAAGATCGACCTGCGCGGCAGCCGTGATGCGCCAGCTCATGCTAGCCGATCGGTCGAACATCCACGCCGGAACCTCCAGCCACCGGTCCGGCGCTTGGCCGGAAAGGCTGCAGCGGAAAACCGTCACATCACCCTTCTTGATCACTTCATGGGTATGGACCTGCAGCCCGGCCCACGGATGCCACGGGTAGCAAAGCTCGCGTTCAATCCCAGTCCCGTGGGTGTTAAGTCGTCGAGTTGTATAACGAGTTCCGGCCACACAGAGCGATCGGCAACAAGGTGCCGATTTCGCTGATGAACGGCTCATCGGCACCCCCGCCGAGCTGAGCTTTACCCCGGAAAATCCAGCTCCCGCTGGCCCAAAATCGGGGAGCACTTCAACCCACGCCGGAAACGAACTCAAAACTGGATAAAAACTGGAGGCAACGTCACCCTCTCAAAGAGCCGCGCCCTGGCTCGGTTTGTTTGGACAGGAATTCCCGATTTATAAGTGGAACACTGCCTCTGATTAGGCCGCCTCGGGAAGCGGTATCGGGGTGAAGTAGGCCTCATCTGGCGCTCTGCCGTCAAGGCTGGAATGCGGGCGTCCCCGATTGTAGAAATCGAGATATTTTCCGATCGACGCTCGCCCTTCGCGAACGCTGTCATAGGCCTTGAGATAGACCTCCTCATATTTCACCGACCGCCAGAGACGCTCGACGAAGACGTTGTCGCGCCAGGCGCCCTTGCCATCCATGCTGATCCTGATCTCCCGGTCGAGGAGGACCTTGGTGAAGTCATGGCTGGTGAACTGGCTGCCCTGATCGGAGTTGAAGATCTCGGGCTTGCCGTATGTCGCCAGCGCCTCCTCGAGGGCTTCAATGCAAAAGGCCGCATCCATGGTGATCGACAGCCGCCAGCTCAGTACCTTGCGCGTGAACCAGTCGACGACAGCAACCAGGTAGCAGAAGCCGCGGGCCATCGGGATATAGGTCAGGTCCGTCGCCCAGACCTGGTTGGGCCGCTTCGCGGCCACGGCGGGACATTCAAAAAAGTCCGCGCACGCACTGGAGCAGGATCGCCCCGACGTCCTGAAGCGGCGCCGGGAATGGTTCGACGGCCAGCTCGATCTCGATCCGGCGAAGCTCGTGTTCATCGACGAGACCGGCCTCTCCACAAAGATGGCTCGCCTGCGTGGAAGAGCGCCGCGCGGCGAGCGCTGCCGGGCCGGCGTGCCGCATGGCCACTGGAAGACCACGACCTTCACCGGAGCGCTGCGGCTGACGGGCATGACAGCGCCCTTCGTCTACGACGGCGCTATGAACGGCAACGTATTCGTGGCTGGTCTTCTGCGCCGAACCCTACAGATAGCCTCAACGCGCCTATCGCAAAATCAAGAACGCAACATGCAGACTTCTTTAAAGGCGCGTCAGCTTCTCGAAAGGTACCCCTAGTAGGTTCGCACGATGCCGCCTTCGCAGATTTGCGAACGGGCTGCCCCGGAGGCGAACATGGACAGATTTAGCAATGTCGACCCATCCAGACGGCATCCTGTCTCGAACAACACCACGGCGCAAAAGCAGACGAAGCAAGAGACGGCAGCATTTGAGAAGCACTGGCGCGACCTGCCACAGGTCGATGTCGCAAACGTCCACCCAGGCCAGGCCGTTGATGTCTCTCAACACGAGCGCATTGGGACGAGGACGTCGCGCTTAATGAAAGGCAATTCGCGCTCGCCCTTAGAGGGAGCGGCCCCCTTGCGCGAAGGAACTTTCGGTGAGGACCGGCCTTTGGGTAGAGCTGCAGATTGGGACGTTGAGCATAACGGACCTAGGAAGAGGCAGAGGATACTAGACAATCCGCGAGAGGTCGCCGTTCAGAACCTGCTGAGCGAAATTGGCAATTCAGGCGCTCGCGGGCTGATGCAGGCCGCCACCTCGCTCCCACCCGCGTTCGACGAAGCGCAGATGGGACGGGGCCGAATCAACAACCCTGATGCGCCGAAGAAAGATCTTGGCGACTTCAAGCGTCCTGCCGATCAGACCCAAAAATCAACACTGGTTACTGTCGGCGGCGACAAGCGTGGTCTTTATTCGAACGATGCGTCGCTTATCGGGGTGCTGGACTCAGCCCTCCGCAAGGGCAATGTCATGGAGACCACCATCAAGCTCAATGTAAATCCTCTTTTGAACTTCGCTCGTTGGCTCGTTGCCAACGGAAAGCCGGGCTTTGCTACCCGCCTGGACGAGGCGTCGCTGAAACACGATTTCAAGCAGTACGAGGCATCGGGTGGTCCGTCGCTCGAAGCGCCGCTGCGTCATCTCAAGACTGCGGAGGCCGGCGGTGTGCCAATCTTAGGTCGCTCTGTTCGCAATCCCTATTTCCCGAACGAACCGCTCATCAAACTGCACAAAGCAACTCCGTCTGCAACGTTGGCTATCGTAGGTCGCGACAAGCGTGCTCTTTATTCCAAAGATGCGTCGCTTATCGAGGTATTGGAGTCAGCCCTCCGCAAGGGCAATGTCACGGAGACCACCGTCAAGCTCAATGTAAATCCTCTTTTGAACTTCGCTCGTTGGCTCGTTGCCAACGGAAAGCAGGGCTTTGCTAGCCGCATGGGCGAAACGTCGCTGACGCGCGATTTCAAGCAGTACGAGGGATCGGGTGGTCCGTCGCTCGAAGCGCCGATGCGTTATCTCAAGACTGCGGAGGCCGGCGGCGTGCCAATCGGAGGTCGCTCTGTCCGCAACCCCTATTTCCAGGACCGGGAGCTTATCCACCTGTACAGTGCAACCCCGTTAGTGAAAAGCACCGATGCGGGTAAAGCAATGAGGTACAAACATGCCCTTGCGCGTTTTAGTGATTACCTACAGAAAAACGGCAAGATGAGCATTGCCGCCCGGCTTAACCACAAGACCCTGGATGATGATGTCAAGCTCTATCCCGGTGATTGCTCAACGATCCACGCGGCGCTGGAACATCTGCGGAATTCGGGCGCCAGACAATCTGGGAGCCATAATGCCCCTGGCTCTCATCCGGAAGAGGAGATGGCAACGCCGGTCTTAGAAGCTACCAAACCAGCGCCCTCTGCGAGGGCTAATTCAGTCAACTTCGGCGGTGTTCAGTCTTTTGTTGATCTCAGGGCACCCAACCCGTCCGACTTGGGTGACGATGCTCACTTTGCGCCAGGGCCGCCGCCCGGTACGAGGGCTCGTTCAGGCACCTTCGGTGGTCTTCAGTCTTTTGTTGATCTGAATGCGCCCACACCGTCCGACTTGCGCGACGATGCTCACTTTGCGCCAGGGCCGCCGCCCGGTGCGAGGGCTCGTTCAGGCACCTTCGGTGGTCTTCAGTCTTTTGTTGATCTGAATGCGCCCACACCGTCCGACTTGCGCGACGATGCTCACTTTGCGCCAGGGCCGCCGCCCGGTACGAGGGCTCGTTCAGGCACCTTCGGTGGTCTTCAGTCTTTTGTTGATCTGAATGCGCCCACACCGTCCGACTTGCGCGACGATGCTCACTTTGCGCCAGGGCCGCCGCCCGGTACGAGGGCTCGTTCAGGCACCTTCGGTGGTCTTCAGTCTTTTGTTGATCTGAATGCGCCCACGCCGTCCGACTTGCGCGACGATGCTCATTCCGCACCGGTGCGTCCGCGCAAGCAGACGCTCGGCGACACGGAGCGGCAAACGATGATGCAAGGAACAGAGGCCGCCGCCGTCTTCGGGCCGGGAGGCCCCGGTGACGGTCCGCTCATGCATCGCGGTCGACTTTCGCCGATGGGTGAAGCTGCGCCAGCGACGCGGGCCAAGATTCGCCAACCCGCATCGCCAGTAACCACCAGGCCGGGAGACACCTACCGCGGCCTTCCAGTGGTTGATTTGACTACGTCCACGACCACCTCCTCCGATACTCAGCTCGGGGCGTCGGGTCCGAGAGCCTCATCCAATGTCGCGAAGGGATTGGTGCTCGGGCCCGACCAGTGGCTCGCCGACGAGCACATACTGAGGGATTACAATTTGCTGCGGATTCCGACGTGAAGCCGGCCGCCATTCCGATCAAACACCGGCCACCATTCCGGTATGAAGCCGGCCACCATTCCAACCAAAGACCGGCCGGTTTTCGGCACTGAAGATTACCTCCTGGGTCAGCAACTTTGGCATCAATTACCTCGCGATGAACGAGGACATTTTGATGCCGGCAAAGAGAAGGCTGACCATGAGACAGTTGAGACAAATGCTTCGGCTTGCCGGAAGCGGGACCAGCTCCCGCGAGATTGCGGTCGTGCTGGGAATAGCACGCAGTACGGTGCAGGATAATCTGCGGCGCGCAGCGGCAATCGGGTTGAGCTGGCCCCTGCCAGGCGAGCTGACCGATGACGCGCTTGAGAACAAACTCTTCGCTCGCAATGGCGTCAAGCAGGGCACGCGGCGGCGCACAGAGCCGAACTGGGCCCATCTTGCCGTCGAGCTCAAGAAGCCGGGCGTCACGCTCCTCATCTTGTGGGAGGAGTATCGAGGAAGTCATCCCGACGGATATGGCTACAGCCGGTTCTGCGAGCTCTTTCGCAGCTTCGAACAGCGGCTTTCGCCGACGATGCGCCAGGAACACGCCGCCGGCGACAAGGTCTTCGTCGACTATTCCGGCAAGAAGATCCCGATCGTTGATCGAGACACCGGCGAGATCCGTGAGGCGGAGATCTTCGTGGCAGTGCTGGGTGCGTCCAGCTTGACCTATGCCGAAGCGACCTGGACCCAGACACTGCCGGATTGGATTGGTTCACACGTCAGGATGTTTCGTTTCTTTGATGGCGTTCCCCGCCTGATCGTCCCCGACAATCTGAAGTCGGGCGTCAGCCGCGCCAGCTTCTACGATCCCGAGATCAATCGCAGCTACGGCATGATGGCATCCCATTATGGCGTCGGCGTTCTTCCGGCACGGCCGCGACGGCCGAAGGACAAATCGAAAGTCGAGAACGGCGTGCGTTTCGCCCAGTCATGCATTCTGGGGCGGCTGCGCAACCAGACCTTCTTCTCGCTGGCCGAGGCCAATGCCGCAATTCGCCAGGCACTCAATCGCATCAATGATCACGTCATGCGTCGGCTGGGCGTCAGTCGCCGGCAACTGTTTGAGAGCGTCGAGCGTGCTGCGCTGGCAAGCCTTCCGAGCGAAGACTACGAATTCGCCGAGTGGCGTTTGGCCCGCGTCTCGACGGATTACCACGTCGAGTTCAAGACCTTCTTCTATTCCGTACCGCACAACCTCATTCGTCAGCAAGTCGATCTGAGGGCAACGGCACGCACCATCGAGATCTTCCACCGCGGCAAGCGCATTGCCGTCCATCAGCGCCGCTATGGCGGCCCTCGTCATGGGACGGATCCGGATCATATGCCCAGCTCCCACCGGCGATATGCCGAGTGGACGCCGGATCGTTTCCGTCGCTGGGCCGCATCCGTCGGGCCCGAGACGGAAGGCTTGGTTGTCGCAATCCTCGCCAGCCGCCCACATCCTGAACAAGGCTTTCGAACATGCCTGGGTGTCCTTCGCCTGTTTCGCGATGTCACACGCGATCGCGCCGAAGCCGTCTCAGCCCGCGCTGTCGAGATCGGTGGGCTGAACTGCAAGAGCATCGCCTCGCTCATCGCCAATCACAAGGCCGCAAGGCATTCCACCGAACCGACCGCCATCGTCGATCACGCCAATCTGCGTGGCCCTGATTACTTCCATTGAGGAGACATACCAATGCTCATCCATCCGACCATCAACATGCTGCGCGAACTCGGCCTTCATGGCATGGCCACTGCCTTCCAGGAACTCGACGCACAATCCGAAGCACGCGGCCTCGAGCATGGCGAATGGCTTGCCATGCTGCTCGAGCGCGAGGCTACCATGCGCCGCCAGAAGCGTTTCGAAGCCCGCGCCAGAGCTGCAAAACTTCGCCATGACGCACAGATCGAGAATGCCGACTTTCGTGCCGCACGCGGTCTTGATCGCAATCTGTTCATGGCGCTCGCCGGCTGCGACTGGATCAGAAAGCATCACAGTCTTCTCATCACCGGGCCGGCCGGCGTCGGCAAGAGCTGGCTGGCCTGTGCGCTTGGCCACAAAGCTTGCCGAGAGGATTTCTCCGTCGCCTATCACCGCGTTCCCCGGCTGTTTGCAACGCTTGCCCTCGCGAGAGGCGACGGACGTTATGGCCGGATCCTCAAGCAACTCGCCAAAACCGACCTTCTCATTCTCGATGACTGGGGACCGGAAAAACTCAATGATGACCAGCGGCGTGATGTGCTTGAGATCATTGAAGACCGCTACGAACGCCGATCGACAATCGTCACCAGTCAGCTGCCCCTGGATCGCTGGTACGAGATCATTGCAAACCCAACCCTGGCCGATGCCATCCTGGACCGCCTCGTTCACAACGCCTATCGCATCGATCTCACCGGTGAAAGCATGCGAAAACAGCGCTCGCCGAGAGCGTCCGAAACAGCGCACGCTTGACCTGAAACGAAACCCAATCCAAACATCAACGAGACCCAGGATCAGTCCGAAAAATGGCCGGCTTCAAATCGGAACACCGGCCGGAATGAAATCGGAATGACTGGCCGGCTTCAAATCGGAATCGATGGCCGGCTTCGTCGGAATACGCAATTTGCTTCACGAGCAGCTGCAGGCGCTCGATCCGATGCTCGCCGCGCGGACGCTGCTGGTGGATCCGTCGGTATCCCATCTACTGCGTCATCGCGAGCTGCAATACGCGCGAGACATATTGCAGTCCATCTATAATCGAAATGCCGGCCCAGCCGACTTCGTGTTCGTGCCAGTGAACAACGGCACTCTTACCCGCGAAGGCAGTCATTGGTCACTGCTGCTGGTTGATCGCCGCAATCCAGAAATGCCGGTCGCCTATCATTACGACTCCCTCCAGCGAGCGGGCCACAACAACGCGCCTGCAAAACGGCTCGCGAGAGTGCTGAACGCCACCTCGGAGCCAGCTCCCATGGCCCAACAGCTGAACAATCATGATTGCGGCGTCTTTGTCTTGGACGGCACGTGGGAGCTGGTTCGACAATTGTTGGACGGGCAGCGGCCGGACCACGGGCCCCTACCCCTGGACGACCTCGTCGCCGACCGGCCGGCGCTGCAAGACCGCCTAAGGAGACGCTTGCCACACGAGTAGCAGCTGCGGCAGCCGCTGGATTATAAACTCGCGCCCCAATGATGGCGTTCGAGCCAGGGGAATTCCGGCAGCTGTTGGATAAGAAGCATGCCTCATCGACGCCGGAAACTAGGCTCAGGACCTATTAATTCCGTTTGAGATGTGATTCACGGTCGCCAATTGGAGGCCGTGATGGGTGATTTGTTTCTGTTGAGCGAGCGCCAGATGGCGCGGATATCGCCGTTCTTCCCGCTGTCGCACGGAGTTCCCCGGGTAGATGACCGGCGGGTGGTGAGCGGCATCATCTACGTGATCCGCAACGGCGTTGTTGCGTGGATCACCCGGCGACTGATATTGAGCGGTGGTTTTCAGTCTCCTGATCCGGATTTCGACGATGCCGCACAAGTTCAATGCCGATCGGCGGGACAAGATTGCCAAGCAGAAATATCAAGTGACGAATTGGCCGGCATATAATGAAAGCCTGCGTCAACGTAGTGATTTGACCATCTGGGTGAGGGATGAGGCCCTGTCTTTATGGACGGCGCGGAGGCGGACATCGCGGGGTGGTCAGCCGAAATACTCGGATCTGGCGATTACGTTGTGCTTGACCCTGCGCGTCGTCTACGGGCTGGCGCTACGCCAGACCCAAGGCTTGATGCGCAGTGTCGCGGCGCTGATGGGATTCGATATTGCCGTGCCTGACTTCTCCACCCTGTCTCGCCGGAGCAAAGGGCTGGCGTTGCCGTCGACAAAGTCCCGAGCCACAACATCAGGTCTGGTCCATCTGGGTTGTCGACAGCACCGGCTTGAAGGTCTTCGGCGAGGGCGAGTGGCTGGAAAACAAGCACAAAACCAAGGGCAAACGCAAAAGATGGCGCAAACTGCACCTTGGTCTCAATCTTGTCAGTGGTGAGATTGTTTGTTCCGATCTGACCGTGGATGATGTCGGCGATCCGACAGCGTTACCAGGACTTCTGGACCAGATCGGTGGCCCCGTCGAGAAGTTCATTGCCGACGGCGCCTATGATGGAACGCCAACCCGAGATCTTCTGGCGACACGCTTTGGTGAGATCGTGGAGGTCATTATCCCACCTCCCAAGACTGCCGTTGCCAGCCCTCAATCGGTGCTGGTTCCATCTGTCCGCGATCGCCATATTGCAGAAATCCAGACCAAAGGGCGGATGGCATGGCAGAAATCCACCGGCTACAACAAGCGCAGTCGCGCTGAGACCCAGATGGGTCGATGGAAGGCTGTGATCGGGCCCAAACTCAAAGCGCGACATTTTGACAATCAGAAGACTGAAGCGAAGATTGGCGTCCGTGTTCTTAACCGGATGACAGAAATTGGCCGGCCCAAGTTCGAGCGCGTTGCATGAAAAATGCAGTGGATAGGGTTGCCTCGTCCAAAGTCTGATCCATGCAACAGGGCTCTCAGCCTCCAACCCGATCAGGAGCTGTCAAACGCGGCTTCGTTTATCCAAAGAGTGGATGGCAGGTATGCCTACAATCGATTTTACCAATATTACAGGTTCCTACTAAAGATCCTGAATGAAAGCGGGCCGGGTGGGTATCCGTCTTCGGGATTACTGCGTTGGGGTGAAACTGCCGGAAGAATACGGAGACAAACATGTGCGGGATTGTTGGCATCGTTGGGCAACAGCCGGTGTCGGACCGGTTGGTCGACGCGTTGAAGCGTCTGGAATATCGCGGCTATGATTCGGCCGGCGTTGCGACGATCGTCGAGGGCGCCTTGCACCGCCGGCGCGCCGAGGGCAAGCTCGTCAATCTGGAAACGAGACTGAAGGACGAGCCGCTGGGCGGCAACATCGGAATCGGCCACACGCGTTGGGCAACCCATGGAGCATCAACCGAACGCAATGCACACCCGCACTTTACCGACGGTGTCGCCGTCGTCCATAACGGCATCATCGAGAATTTCACCGAGCTGAAGGACGAATTGACGGCGGCGGGAGCCGAGTTCCAGACCGACACCGACACCGAGGTCGTCGCGCATCTCTTGGCACGACACCGCCGGGAAGGCATGAGGCGGCGAGAAGCAATGGCTGCCATGCTGAAACGCCTCAGGGGTGCCTACGCGCTTGCTATCATCTTTGAGGATGATCCGTCGACCATCATGGCAGCGCGCAACGGACCACCGCTGGCGATCGGTCATGGCGACGGCGAGATGTTCCTGGGCTCCGACGCGATCGCGCTTGCTCCCTTCACCAATGAAATTACCTATCTCATCGACGGTGACTGGGCCGTTATCGGCAAGACGGGCGCCCATATCTTCGATTTCGACGGTCAGCCTGTCGAGCGTCCGCGCCAGACCTCCACGGCCGCGGCCGCTCTGGCCGACAAGGGCAACCATCGCCACTTCATGGAGAAGGAAATTTACGAGCAGCCCGAGGTCATCTTCCATGCGCTCGGCCACCATATCAACATCATAGAGAATCGCGCCGACATGGTTTCTGGCATCGATTTCGCCAGGATCCCGAGCTTGGCGATCTCTGCCTGCGGCACCGCCTATCTCGCCGGACTGGTCGGAAAATACTGGTTCGAGCGCTATGCGCGCCTGACGGTCGAAATCGACGTTGCGTCCGAATTCCGTTACCGCGAGATCC
This sequence comes from Mesorhizobium sp. USDA 4775, assembly GCF_054062655.1. NCBI lineage: Bacteria > Pseudomonadati > Pseudomonadota > Alphaproteobacteria > Hyphomicrobiales > Phyllobacteriaceae > Mesorhizobium > Mesorhizobium sp. USDA 4775. The sequence continues at coordinate 422,881 of NZ_JBSSFM010000002.1, read as the reverse complement.
CGTTGTCGCCGCAGTCGGCGGCTCTTTTCATTTCGCAGTCTGGTGAAACCGCCGATACGCTCGCATCGCTGAGGTACTGCAAGGACCTTGGGCTGAAAGTTGGCGCCATCGTCAATACCTGCGAATCGACCATCGCTCGGGAGGCCGACGCGGTCTTCCCGATCCTTGCCGGACCGGAGATCGGCGTCGCTTCCACCAAGGCTTTCACCTGCCAGCTTGCCGTTCTTGCGGCACTTGCCATCGGCGCCGCCAGGGCCCGCCGAACCGTAACCGAAGACGAGGCGCAGGCGCTTGTTAGCAGCCTCGCCGAAGTCCCACGCGTCATGGGCCAGGTACTCGACAGCATCCAGCCGGAAATCGAGCTCCTGTCGCGCGAATTGTCAAAGCTTCGTCACGTCCTGTATCTCGGCCGTGGCACCAGTTTCCCGCTGGCGATGGAAGGTGCGCTGAAGCTCAAGGAGATTTCCTACATCCACGCCGAGGGCTATGCGGCAGGTGAATTGAAGCACGGTCCAATCGCACTGATAGACGAGAACATGCCAGTGATCGTCATCGCGCCGCATGATCGCTTTTTCGACAAGACCGCCTCCAACATGCAGGAAGTGGCTGCCCGTGGAGGGCGGATTATCCTGATCACGGATGAAAGAGGAGCAACCGCATCGAAACTCGACACCATGCACACGATCGTGCTCCCGGTCGTCGACGAGATTATCGCGCCAATGATCTTCTCGCTGCCGATACAGCTTCTTGCCTACCATACGGCGCTCTTCATGGGCACAGATGTCGACCAGCCGCGCAATCTGGCAAAATCGGTCACTGTCGAATGATTGTAACGCTTTTGCAGGTGGCGATGCTGCTCCTTTTCGAAAGCGCCAACACCTTAACGTGCCTTTTAATGATGGGGCCGAATCCTGTTTAGACTGCCGACGTCGAATCGGAACGATGGCCGGCATTTCGGAGTTCGCAGCAGGTCATCGCCCGAAAGCGGATTGAACCATAGGAGGACCGAGCCAATGCTTACTCAAACCTACCCTAGTGATTTCGCGCCATCCGATACTCTGGGGGGACGTATTTCGTTCGCTCGCGAGGTCACCAAACTTGCAATGGCGCAGGCCGCACGCCGGCTTGGTGTCCAGACGGCATGCTGGAAAGCATGGGAATGCGACCGCGCCGCGCCGCAATCCAATCGCCTTGCGATGATGGCGGGCATCTTGGCCGTGAGTCCCTCATGGCTAGTGTCGGGAATAGGCGCCGGCCCACTGGAGCTGGTTGCGAACGATCGTGCCGCCCTCCTGCAGGAGCTGCAAATCGCCTCTGCTGATGCTGTGGCTTCGCAAAAACGTGTGCAACAAATCGTTGCGTTACTGGGGTCGGCTCCGGTAGCCGGAGACCCGCTCTAAGCGTGGTATGCAAGCGGTTGGGTCATAAAGACGTGGGGTTCTGGAGCCCAAAAGTGTGGGGACTCCTGGACGGGCAGCAAGCCGACCGACTCGCAAAAGGCGCGGGCGGCGGAGGGAGTTGGTCGAAGCTATCGGCGTCCGCGAGCCTGGGGCCAGGTGAGTTCGAGTTGCTGCTCAAGAAAGCCATCGGCGAGAATGAATCGCGTGGGATCGCAGGACGAATGCGGTACAGTCGATCAGGCAATCTCAGGGCTGGCCGCTTGTTGGAACTTGATCAGTAGCAGGTGAGCCGCCATATCCCGCCCCGGCTGGCAATTTCGAGTGGCCCATTCCATGGATGAGGCCAGTCCGGCCGAATCGACGTCCATTTTTTTGATTTGCTGGATGCGCCAGCGGGGGGGAAATCTCCCGATTTGTCAGGCGCTCCTTCTCTTCTTGGAGGTGTCTATGAAGGATTCGCGCATTCCCGAGCCAGTCTTGGCGGCTATGTCAGGCGGAACCCACATCATCCGCGCTTATCGAGAGCATCTTGGATATTCAATCGAGGACCTCGCTGTGGCGTGCGGGCTTTCCGCCGAGGAAATCCAAAACATCGAGTCGGGTCTGAGGTACAACAAGGGCTATCGGGATCGGATAGCGAGATCGCTGTCCATGCCTGTGGGAATTCTTGAGGCAGGGTCAGACATATCCGACGCCGCGTGATCGATAACCTGCAATGAGTGGATGGTCCGCGGTTCTGTCGCAAAGATCGAAACGGGACAAAGGATGGCAGGAATCCGGGTCGGCGTTCTATGCCGTGAGGATGGCGAACTGCTCGGCGATTGAGGGGCTGGGATTGTAGGCATACCTCGCCTGCCGTTTGCGCATCATGTGGATCATCTCGATGCCAGACAGGATAATTTCGGCGGTCGCCTTCCCTTGAAGCCGAGCATGGAGCTGATGCGGCACTTGATCCGTCGATGATCCTGCTCAATGCGATTGTTGAGGTACTGGCTTTGGCGGGTGCGGATCGGCTTCAGCGATCGCCGCGATCGATCCCGCAAACGGCTTTCAGCATCGCAGGAAAGGATCGCCTCGTGATTTGTCTGGCTGCCGTCGATGACGATGCGATCCGGCCGGCCATGGCGCTCAAAGGCCTTGCGGAAGAAGCGTTTGGCTGCCGGCAGGTCACGGTTTTCGCTGAAGAAGAACTCGACCGTGTCGCCGACGCTGTCGATGGCGCGGTAGAGATACATCCACTTGCCGTGCACCTTGATGTAGGTCTCGTCCATGTGCCACTTCCCGGTGACGGTGCGCTTGCGCCGGTTGAAGCGCTCCAGCAGCAGCGGCGAGAAGTGCACGACCCAGCGATGCACGGTGGAATGATCGACGTTCAAGCCGCGCTCGGCCATCATCTCTTCCAGATCGCGAAGGCTGAGCTTGTAGGCCAAGTACCACCGTACGCACAGCAGGATCACCGACTGGTCGAAATGGCGGCCCTTGAACATCACGTACTCCTCCAAAGCTGAGGGGCGTTCCATGTCATAGTCCGCTTACCGAAAGGTTTGCGACAGAGCCGGCGGATGTGGTTCAAGCCGTTGAAATGACCTAGGATTTGGTTGCTAAGGCCGATCCGAATCATTTCCGGAGACCACACCCGCCATGAATGATCTTACGCTGCCGCTGAGCGGCTTGTCATCTGTCGGCGGCAAGTCCGTCGTCGCCCGTTTCGACGGCGGCATGCTATCCTCGAACAGTGGCGTTCTGGCTCTGGCCGAGGTGGAAAAGCGGTTGCGTGTCGCCGAGCGTCTGGCGCGGTGCATCGACGATCCGCGCTCCCCGGACCAGGTCATCCACAGCTTTGCAGATATGATCGGCTTCCGCGTCAAGATGATCGCCGCCGGCTACGAGGATGGCAATGACGCCAACCGGCTGCGCTCCGATCCGGTCTTCAAGATGGCCCAGGATGCACTGCCGTCGGGTCGGGATCTGGCCTCGCAATCGACGATGTGCCGGCTGGAGAACCGGCTCTGTCGCAAACCTTTCGGTAAGCGGACTATGACATGGAACGCCCCTCAGCTTTGGAGGAGTACGTGATGTTCAAGGGCCGCCATTTCGACCAGTCGGTGATCCTGCTGTGCGTACGGTGGTACTTGGCCTACAAGCTCAGCCTTCGCGATCTGGAAGAGATGATGGCCGAGCGCGGCTTGAACGTCGATCATTCCACCGTGCATCGCTGGGTCGTGCACTTCTCGCCGCAGCTGCTGGAGCGCTTCAACCGGCGCAAGCGCACCGTCACCGGGAAGTGGCACATGGACGAGACCTACATCAAGGTGCACGGCAAGTGGATGTATCTCTACCGCGCCATCGACAGCGTCGGCGACACGGTCGAGTTCTTCTTCAGCGAAAACCGTGACCTGCCGGCAGCCAAACGCTTCTTCCGCAAGGCCTTTGAGCGCCATGGCCGGCCGGATCGCATCGTCATCGACGGCAGCCAGACAAATCACGAGGCGATCCTTTCCTGCGATGCTGAAAGCCGTTTGCGGGATCGATCGCGGCGATCGCTGAAGCCGATCCGCACCCGCCAAAGCCAGTACCTCAACAATCGCATTGAGCAGGATCATCGACGGATCAAGTGCCGCATCAGCTCCATGCTCGGCTTCAAGGCGAAGGCGACCGCCGAAATTATCCTGTCTGGCATCGAGATGATCCACATGATGCGCAAACGGCAGGCGAGGTATGCCTACAATCCCAGCCCCTCAATCGCCGAGCAGTTCGCCATCCTCACGGCATAGAACGCCGACCCGGATTCCTGCCATCCTTTGTCCCGTTTCGATCTTTGCGACAGAACCATCTGGGGTTCTCCTGTCTGGAAGGTTGGCTCGACACCAAATCTTCTCAGACAGGGGCCTCCTCAGGCCAGACCCGCGCATCAGCTACCGCGGCAGCGGTTTAGTTCAATCTGATTTGCCTCGCGATGGGAATCCCAAGCCGTTAAATTGTCACTACGGCCTAGTTCAATCCGCACTCCACAGGCCGTTAAGTTGACGATGCCCCATGTCCCGATCGAATGATTGAATATGAATTGCGCATGACGGCGGCGCGACCGATAGGCGCTAGAGTACTTTCTGGATCCGCGACCCTGACTGGATCCGCGACAGGAGAGACCGCTATGGACAACACCGGCTTGGGCTGGCCCTACGATGCTTCCAAACAAAATGGTCCCAACGCCGACATACAACCTTGGGTCGCGAGTTTGACAGGGATAGGGGGGGCAACGGACGATTACATGCAGCAGTACCGTGAGCAACAACTGAGCCTGGAGCGGCAGCTGAGCGAGTTGAGTGCTGATGCAGACAATGGTGCGATTCGGCGCACGTCCATTGGGGGGTCGCCTTCCCTGCGGGACAACCAGATCAGCAGCGCGGGCCACAGCATAGACACCTCTTATTCGTCGGAGGCTTATTCCTCCTTCTCAGAGGAGCCGGCAATCGCCCCCCCCCAGCGGAAAAAAAGCGGGGGATTGAAATCGTTGCTGAAGACGGTGACGAAGGTGAAGAAGGCCATGGGAACTTGCTGCTCCAAATCCTCCGTATCGACTCGACATGCCACATATGACACTCGACATGCCACATATGACACGGAAGAGTTGCCGCGAGAATCCACGGCGTCGGACTCTGAGAGCCGCATATCATCGCTGAGGGTCTCCCTGGGTACGCGTCCCGACAGGTTGCGAAGGGGCGGAGATGCTCCTCTGGAGCAACATCAGATCCAGCAGGCCGCCTACCATATGGGAGCGCATGTCGTCGGTGACGGGGTCTCGAGCCCGATAAGACTCGCGACAGCCGGGCAAACCGTTCACGACGTCCGCCTGCTGCTCAAGCATGGCCGGGGAAACGTTAAGGCGGACGACATTCCCTCGCACGGCCACAACGGCATCGGATCGTCGGTTGCAAAGCTGGCACCAGGCGGGACCGCCAAGGTTGCAGTGGCCGTCGTCATGGGAGCAGCGGCCTGCGATCAGACCGCTCCCCTTTCCGCCATCGTCCACGCCCCACACATGGCGGCCGACGAGCGGAGTACGAGCTCTCATGCTTCCGTGTCAATGAAAGAGATAACCGACGAAGGTGATGAGATCCCAGTCATGGCGGGTCACACCTGGAACGAACTGCGGCGCGGAAGCCGCGACCCGAAGTCGACCGTGGTCATGGATGCCTGGGCCAACGGTCCCGCTGTTCGGTTGAAAGACAGCGCATGGAGCGGAGAGCCGGCCGAGGACGGTCCTTGGTCGATGGACAAAAGCAGGGCCGAACACCTGAAAAGCCGTCTTGAGGGGTTGATTCCGTTAGTGCATCCGGACACAGATGAACAGACTGCCGCGAATTTGCGCGAGAGGCAAACCAGACCCGTAGCGTGGGAAAAATATGCTGAACCACAAGTGATCTCACCCGAGTTCGCCGACAGTGTACGCGAAGCATTGTCCCGTGTACCTGAAAACCAACAAAAGGAAATCGCATCACGGATGATCCAGGAAGCCTACGGAATGGATCCTTCCTCGTACACGCACCAATACGCAGTGGATTCAGTTCTGGTGGCAGCCAACCAACTGGACTCGCTGCCCCGGCCTCCTGTCGTGCCGTATTCGACGCCACCGGGCTATCAGCGTCGATAAGCGGATCCGGCGGCCGAAGCTTGGTGCGTTAACGAGGCGGTCTATGGCCGCAACCGTCAGGGCTTGTCGCAAAGATTGGTTTGGGCCGGCGTTGGTGCACGGATCTTTTATTGGTGGGAATTGGTGCAGGGATCAAATTTCAACATTTTTCATCTATGCGGCCGGATCGAAAATAGGTTGATTGATCCAGCATGCCGCACAAACATAACGCCGCCCGGCACTGTAAAGTTATCAGCGGATTGATGCAGCGATAGCTGGCCGGGACGGCTGTCACGCTGCGGCGAGACACGCGATTTTGTTCCAGATTTGCATGGCGGCGTTACGCAGGTCTCGATGTTGAGCCGATGACAGCGTATTGCGGGGAAAGTGGAACAGGTTGGCAATCGGATCATGGATGGAAACGAACCGCTGAAGCTGGCGTGCCGACTTGAAGCGTTTCATGGTCCTTTCGCGTCGTCGGGTCGGCTGGTGCGAATTTTCCGCTCAATTATTGAGGCCTTTGTGCGACCGGTGTTCGACACCGGGCATGAGGTCGCGCCTGGCGGCATCATAGGACCGGAGCTTGTCGGTGATCATGACCCGTTGTGTCCGCCCTTGAGCCTTCAGCAACTTGCGCATCAGACGCTTTGCCGCCTTGGCATTTCGGCGGCTTTGCACCAGCACTTCGAGGACGAAGCCGTCCTGATCGACGGCACGCCAGAGCCACTGCTTCTTGCCATTGATGGCCACCACACATTCGTCGAGATGCCATTTGTCGCCCAGGCAGCCGGCTGACCGTCGCTTGATCTCCCGGGCGAAATGCCGCCCGAATTTCTCCGCCCAGCTTCGAATGGTCTGATGCGTGACGATGATGCCGCGGGCCGCCAACATGTCCTCAACCATGCGCAGGCTGAGCGGAAAGCGAAAGTAGAGACATACCGCGTGCGCAATGATCTCGGCGGGAAAGCGGTGGCGACGATAAAGCGGATCACGAGCAACTTCTGACATGGCCCATGTTCGCACATCTTCATCAGCCGTCGGTTAACTTTACGGTGCCGCACCAACGCCTCGATACAGCATCGCGTACGGCACCTGCCATGCAAGGCGTTGATTGAAGTAATCTAGCGGCATGGTCAGGTCTGGACCTTTCTGTGGGTCATGGAAAACAACACGGCCTGTATGTTTGTCAACACCAGTGAGAACTGACATGTGCGAATTGCCCTCTGGCGTTCGCCACCCGAAAATAATGGGGCCATGCCGGTAGAGAAGATCACCTAACTGTTCGTGTGAAAATTCTTGTGAATCCGGTAGGTCTACCTTCGACAGTCCCTCGTTCACGATAAATTGCTCGACATGAGTCGGATCCTGTAGGCCGTCATGACCAGATTGTGGGCTGTAAAGCTCAGGAAGACCTAGCCTGGGACCGGCTTCGACACTAGAGGCAAGCATTCTGGCACATGCATACCAGCAACCCATGCGCTCACTCCCTTGGGAGATGTAGGGCACGTGGTATACGCGGAATTGTGGCAGTTCGGTTGCCTCCGAAGCTTCGTTGTGAGAAGAACTCGCTGCCTTAGCTTCGTTGTGAGAAGAACTCGCTGCCTTCGAACCGAAACATCCCCCGAACGATGGGGCGCTGCTGCGTGGAGAAATGACGCCGGGCTGGCCTGCCGAACTATGACGCGATATAACATTTAGGCGCGGTGGTTGACTCACCCCCGCCTCGGGCGTCAGACACGCGCTGCTGGGTTCGCCGTCTCCGAGGGATGGCTGCGCCGGCATGTGCATCGACTCGCCCATGGACGCTCGCCCAATCGTATCACTGTCTAAATCAGTATCGAATCCGCCTAGACTTGGTTCACTCAGCTGCTGATGCGCGTCGTTCGCCTGCATTTGACCGCCTGACAATCTCGCGACCCAAGTAGCGGTCTCATCGTCATTTGGGCGTGTCGCAAAGCGGTCGGCCGAATGGTTTGGGCTGAAATACGTTCTGCTCTTCACGCCTTATTATCCTTTTGAAGTCCGAAGAGACGCGCGAGCAGATCGTTCTGATCATTGACGGTCCACTCTCCGGAGAAGCCAAACCCTTTTCGCAGCCACAGCATCGCTTCGAACCCTGCGATAGTTCGACGCGCGGTTTTGAAGGATTGGAATCCGCCGATCTTCGGCATGTTCTTCTTCACGCGGAAATGGTCACTCTCAATGCCTTGTTGGAGATGTTTGGTGACATAATGAACCGGATCCGGATGCAGGTGCCCATCGTCGACTGACGTCTTGATCGCCGATGTTTTCGTCCACATCTCCGCTGTCGAACGGGGCCTGTCGCAAATTTTCTTAGTTAACCGTCTGTTGACGCTCGCCGGAGAAATTCTCGCTTCGAATTTGTGGAGCGAGCCATCCTGACCGCCATTGTCGGGCTGGATAAATCCAAATCCCTTGGTGCTGTTGAACCACTTCACGGTCCCAGTCGCCATATGCGTTTCCTTTGTACCATTGCAATTAGGCAGGCGGTTAGGCCATTCCGTTTTTGAAATCCAAGACCTTGGAATTAGACGCAGCAAATCGAATAATTGCAAGGCCTGCTTCGCTCGCTGTCGGCGGGACGAAGGCAATTGCGCTGTTTGTAGCCGCGTGGTGGGACGTTCGTTCGGCGCCAATGAATTCCTCTCGTTCCGTGAAATTGATCGCCTGCACACCGTCCAACCAACAAAGGCGCCGCGAGCTTCTCGATCCTGCGAAAGTCATATTAGGTTGAACCGGCTGTGGGATTGGCGATCGTCATCCTGCCATTCTCGCCGTCGCGCCGTTCGCCTTGAGCGCTGCCATCAGCATCGGCCCGACTGAGAACTGCCCTGCCGTCGCCTTGTCGGTCAATGCCCGCAAATAGCCGCCGGCCGAGTTGATGTGCTGCGCCCTTTGCAGAATGCAGGCAATCACGATCGCCGGCCTCATACGCTGACGGCGAAACGCCCAGATATCCCCTCACCTGGGCAGCGGTAATCATGAGATCGCGCCAATTGCCGATGCCGTTGACGGCATAATCCGCAATTTCGGGGCAGGCCTTCAGCACCATCCCCAACGGGTATGTTTTCGGCGCCTCCGCGGTTCGCGTTCTGGGCTCGGCCGTCGCTCAGAGGTGGCTCGGCAAAATTGGACAGGGTGATAAGTGGAATTTCTGCCTGAGATCGGAATTGGTGCAGGGATCAAATTTCAACATTTTTCATCTATGCGGCCGGATCGAAAATAGGTTGATTGATCCAGCATGCCGCACAAACATAACGCCGCCCGCCGCCATCACATCGGTAAAATGAAGTTCAAAGTGACGAACTGGGCGGAGTATGAGGCGGGCCTTCGCCGCCGTGGCAGCTTAACCCTTTGGGGTGCTGTCACATTGATTGAGGGGTAAGGAAATTGAGGTAGCAGCGCGCCCATGACCGTGAGTGCACCGACCTACAAGAACCACCGCTATCCGATCGAAATCGTGGCCCGTGCTGTCTGGCTCTACTTCCGCTTCAATCTGAGCCTGCGCGATGTCGAGGAAATGCTGCTCGATCGCGGGATCGTCGTTTCCTACGAGACCATCCGCCGATGGTGCCGAAAGCACGGCCCTGATTATGCGCGCCGCATACGCCGCAAGGCACCAACGAAAGACGATGTCTGACATCTGGATGAAGTCGTGGTGCGCATCAACGGTCAGAAGTGCTGGTTGTGGAGAGCGGTTGATCAGGACGGATATGTGCTCGACGAGATTGTCCAGACGCGTCGCAACACCAAGGCCGCCAGGCGCCTGCTGACGCGACTTCTGAAGAAGCAGGGTCTGCCGCCAAAGCGTATGATCACCGACAAACTGCGCTCCTACGGGGCGGCCAAACGCCAGGTCATGCCGAACGTGGAACACCGCTCGCATAAAGGCTTGAACAACCGGGCGGAGAATTCTCATCTGCCGTTCCGAAAACGGGAACGAACGCGACAGGGTTTCCGGTCGGTCGGCTCATTGCAGCATTTCGTGTCGATCTTCTCCGCCGTCCGAAATCTCTTCGTCCCCTCCCAGACCAACCGCTCGGCAGCACAAATTCGAACCCATCGACGCCAGGCAATGGCCGCGTGGGAAGCCGTGAGTGCACTGCCTGCCTGAAAAGCGCGGTGTCGGCCTCACGCGGCCACATTTCAAACAACGTGACAACGCCATGGCGCCAAATCGCGCGCCTTCACGCCGAATGAACCAGAGCCTCACTCCCAGATCCTGTTTTCACAGCGTTAAGTTTACGGTGCCCTTCGTCCTTCTCCGCAATCGCGTTGTCCACGAGGTAACCGACGCGCCACTTGACCGATATCAAGTGGCGCGTCGCGGCTTTCTATTTGTTCCTTGATGTCGCCTTCCGCCCACGAGGCCGTGGAGCGATGAATGCTTAGATACCGACCCAGGTCGGAGCGATATTGGTGCCTTTGCCCTGGCCATAGCCGAGCCCGATATTGAGGGCGGCCACGGCCTCGATATGGCGCGACGCGGCGAGAGGACCGGCAACGATGGCCTTGAGACCGGCTGAATTCACCAGCGCCTCAACCTCGGCGACAGCGTCGGCGTCGTCGCCGGCGAGCAGCACCGTTGCCGGGGTGCCGGCAACCTCACCGCCATTTTGCAGCACCGACGCAAACAGCGTGTTGAAGCCTTTTACCACCTTGGCCCGCGGGGCGAGCCTGGCGATTTCTTCAGCCGCACTGGTCGAAAAGCCGATGGCGAGCCCTGAAAAATCGGCCTTCATGGGATTGGTCAGGTCGACCACGATCTTGCCCGCGAGGCTTCCGGCTGCCTTCACCACAGCGGCTACGGCATCATAAGGCACGGCGAGGAAGACGATGTCGGCCTTGGCGACAGCGTCCGAGATCGAGGCGGCTGAGACGGTGTCGCCGAAGCTCCCGGCGACCGAGGCGGCTACCGAGGAATCACGCGAACCGAGGATAATGGCGTTGCCGCCGGCCGAAAATACTGTGGCGAGGCCTTTGGCCATATTGCCGGTGCCGATGATTGCGAGGGTCATGTCTGTACTCCTGTCTTTAGTATTACGGGGCGTTGGTGCGCGGATATGAAATCGAATGCATTTCGATCATTAATGTAGTTGGTTATGCCTGCGTGACTTGACGCCGGATAGGCTCCGGGCGTGCCCATGCCAGCATGCGGTTGAGAACGATGCAACCGATGGCAACCTCGGTCTGTTGAGCCGGAAGAGAGCGTGCTCGCAGGCGCCGTCCGATCAGCCCCTTGTATCGTCCGATGGCTGTTTCGCTCAGCGCCCGCTTGCCGTAGCCGGAGGCTGCCTGCCATTTCAGCCGACCGTCGCTTGCGATTGCGGCAATGTGCTTGTCCCTTTGACCAGGCGGTCCGCTATCACCGCTTTCCACCGCCGTGGCACGCGGTGGAATGACGATGTTCGCGGTTGCGCTGTGCTGCAGGATAGACCGATAGGTTGGCTTGCCGTCATAGGCTCCGTCGGCTGTGAACTGGTCGATCTCGCCGTCGATCTGATCGAGCAGCGGTGCCACCTGGGAAGGATCATCCGTGTCCTGATCTGTCAGCCTTTGGGCAATGATCGCGCCACTTTTGGCATCCACTGCCAGATGCAGCTTGCGCCAGTTGCGACGTGATCTGGCGCCATGTTTCTGCTCCAGCCATTGCCCGGCGCCGTAGACTTTCAATCCCGTGCTATCGACAAGCACATGCAGCGGGCCGTCCGGCAGCGGCGGGTTTCGTCGGGCTGATGGCACCCACTTCTGTGCCCGACGGCTCAGCGTCGTATGATCTGGAACTGGAACTTTCAGCCCCATGAGATCCAGCAGCGAGTGGAGCAATCCCTCGGTTTGGCGCAGCCGCATTGCGAAGACGCAACCCAGCGTCAGCGCTGTCTCAATGGCGAGATCGGAATACCGGGCTTGGCCGCCGCGGGTCTTGCGTCGCGGAGCGCGCCATCCCGCCAGTGCCTCCGGCGTTACCCATAAGGTCAGGCTACCACGCCGGCGCAGACCTGCTTCGTAGTCACGCCAATTCGTCACCCTGAATTTCATCTTTCCGACGTGATGACGACGATCGGCGTTGTGTTTGTACGGCATGGCACTCGCATCAAGCTGATTTCGATCCTGCCTGCCTATCGCCAAACCGTTGACAAAGGATCCATGCACCAACGCCCCGCCAATGCAGCGTTGATTCGGGCGCCGCGAAGCGCAAACGCGTTCGTGCGGGCGGTCAACCCATTAGGGTTGTCAGGGCTGTCAGCAGCGTCAAGCAGGCCGGCCAATGTCCGGACCACGGGCTGCGTCTGAAGCCATGCGCTGAACGAGCTCAGATCCTTTGCGTGTTGCCGGATATTCCTGGCGCCGCGGGCGGCCGTGGTGAAGTCATCAATGATCGCCTGGTCCTCCTCGGGGATGATCGTGTCGCCCTCCGAGGACGCACGCCGAATCGCACCACTGTCTGGGTCAGCAGCGGACCCGCCGCCTAGGTTCAACTCGCTCTCTTGCCGCTCCATGCCCGCCTGCTGCGCCAGCGGAGCCTGGTACTGCTGCATGTTATCGTCCGTTGTCCCCCCTATCGCGGTCAACCTCGCGATCCAAGGGTATTCGGCGTTGGGATCATTTTGTTCGGGAGCATCGCTGGGCCTGCCCCAGCCAGTGTATTGTCCATGGCGGTCTCTCCGGTCGCGGATCCAGTAAAGTACTCTAACGCCTATCGGTCGCGCCGCCGTCATGCGCAATTCATATTCAATCATTCGATCGGGACATGGGGCATCGTCAACTTAACGGCCTGTGGAGTGCGGATTGAACCAGCGTTGGTGCATGGATCATTTGTCAACGGTTTGGCGATAGGCAGGCTTAGAGCTGGCTCGGTAAAATTGGACAGGGTGATAAGTGGAATTTCTGCCTGAGATCGGCATGAGTGCCGGAACAGGAGAATGACGTGTATGGACCGCCCCTGGTTTGCAAGGGAATTAAAACAGTGATGACGGATCCGGGGCGTTGTCACGTTGTTTGAAATGTGGCCGCGTGAGGCCGACACCGCGCTTTTCAGGCAGGCAGTGCACTCACGGCTTCCCACGCGGCCATTGCCTGGCGTCGATGGGTTCGAATTTGTGCTGCCGAGCGGTTGGTCTGGGAGGGGACGAAGAGATTTCGGACGGCGGAGAAGATCGACACGAAATGCTGCAATGAGCCGACCGACCGGAAACCCTGTCGCGTTCGTTCCCGTTTTCGGAACGGCAGATGAGAATTCTCCGCCCGGTTGTTCAAGCCTTTATGCGAGCGGTGTTCCACGTTCGGCATGACCTGGCGTTTGGCCGCCCCGTAGGAGCGCAGTTTGTCGGTGATCATACGCTTTGGCGGCAGACCCTGCTTCTTCAGAAGTCGCGTCAGCAGGCGCCTGGCGGCCTTGGTGTTGCGACGCGTCTGGACAATCTCGTCGAGCACATATCCGTCCTGATCAACCGCTCTCCACAACCAGCACTTCTGACCGTTGATGCGCACCACGACTTCATCCAGATGCCAGACATCGTCTTTCGTTGGTGCCTTGCGGCGTATGCGGCGCGCATAATCAGGGCCGTGCTTTCGGCACCATCGGCGGATGGTCTCGTAGGAAACGACGATCCCGCGATCGAGCAGCATTTCCTCGACATCGCGCAGGCTCAGATTGAAGCGGAAGTAGAGCCAGACAGCACGGGCCACGATTTCGATCGGATAGCGGTGGTTCTTGTAGGTCGGTGCACTCACGGTCATGGGCGCGCTGCTACCTCAATTTCCTTACCCCTCAATCAATGTGACAGCACCCTTCTGACCGTTGATGCGCACCACGACTTCATCCAGATGTCAGACATCGTCTTTCGTTGGTGCCTTGCGGCGTATGCGGCGCGCATAATCAGGGCCGTGCTTTCGGCACCATCGGCGGATGGTCTCGTAGGAAACGACGATCCCGCGATCGAGCAGCATTTCCTCGACATCGCGCAGGCTCAGATTGAAGCGGAAGTAGAGCCAGACAGCACGGGCCACGATTTCGATCGGATAGCGGTGGTTCTTGTAGGTCGGTGCACTCACGGTCATGGGCGCGCTGCTACCTCAATTTCCTTACCCCTCAATCAATGTGACAGCACCGGATCCGGTGCTTGCAGTCGTGTATCCGGACTGGATATGCAGCCGCACGGCCGCAGGCCCTGATGGTATTCGCGGATCGGCGGCCAGACAAATGGACGAGCTCTTCCCGGCTCGCATCATTCAAGGGACCTTTGCCGAACCCGGTCCGACCGGCTTGCCATCACATTCGCTTACCCTCGCAAGCCAGCGCCGTCCTCCGGCGGCGCCGATCCGGTCCGACTACGCCGTCACTGCTACACTGCGGGTCGGCGGTAAGTCTCAGCACGCGTGAGCATCGCCCACAACGCGCGAGCCGTCTTGTGCGCGACAGCGGTGGCCGCCACGTTCACCGGCCTGCGGCCAACGAGTGCAACCAACCAGGGGCGAGGTGAGACGTCCTTGCGGAACAACGTGCCCACGACCGCTCGGGCGCCGTGAATAAGCAACGTTCGCAGGTATCGATCACCACCTTTGCTGATCCGACCGATCCGCTCCTTTCCGCCACTCGCCTGAATCCGGGGCGTGAGCCCGAGCCAGGCCGCGAAGTGCCGTGCCGACTGAAACTGCCGGCCATCCCCCACCGCCGCAATGATTGCCGTCGCAGTTATGGGTCCCACTCCCGGAGCGGAAGTCAGGCGCTGGCTTTCTTCGCTGGTTTTGTGCCAAGCGAGAATCTTTCCGTCGACTGCGGCGATCCGCTGTTGGAGGGGGTCGATATGGTCGAACAAACTGCCGAGCGCTTCCCGAGGTGCTGTCACATTGATTGAGGGGTAAGGAAATTGAGGTAGCAGCGCGCCCATGACCGTGAGTGCACCGACCTACAAGAACCACCGCTATCCGATCGAAATCGTGGCCCGTGCTGTCTGGCTCTACTTCCGCTTCAATCTGAGCCTGCGCGATGTCGAGGAAATGCTGCTCGATCGCGGGATCGTCGTTTCCTACGAGACCATCCGCCGATGGTGCCGAAAGCACGGCCCTGATTATGCGCGCCGCATACGCCGCAAGGCACCAACGAAAGACGATGTCTGGCATCTGGATGAAGTCGTGGTGCGCATCAACGGTCAGAAGTGCTGGTTGTGGAGAGCGGTTGATCAGGACGGATATGTGCTCGACGAGATTGTCCAGACGCGTCGCAACACCAAGGCCGCCAGGCGCCTGCTGACGCGACTTCTGAAGAAGCAGGGTCTGCCGCCAAAGCGTATGATCACCGACAAACTGCGCTCCTACGGGGCGGCCAAACGCCAGGTCATGCCGAACGTGGAACACCGCTCGCATAAAGGCTTGAACAACCGGGCGGAGAATTCTCATCTGCCGTTCCGAAAACGGGAACGAACGCGACAGGGTTTCCGGTCGGTCGGCTCATTGCAGCATTTCGTGTCGATCTTCTCCGCCGTCCGAAATCTCTTCGTCCCCTCCCAGACCAACCGCTCGGCAGCACAAATTCGAACCCATCGACGCCAGGCAATGGCCGCGTGGGAAGCCGTGAGTGCACTGCCTGCCTGAAAAGCGCGGTGTCGGCCTCACGCGGCCACATTTCAAACAACGTGACAACGCCCCGGATCCGTCATCACTGTTTTAATTCCCTTGCAAACCAGGGGCGGTCCATACACGTCATTCTCCTGTTCCGGCACTCATGCCGATCTCAGGCAGAAATTCCACTTATCACCCTGTCCAATTTTACCGAGCCAGCTCTAAGCCTGCCTATCGCCAAACCGTTGACAAATGATCCATGCACCAACGCTGGTTCAATCCGCACTCCACAGGCCGTTAAGTTGACGATGCCGTCAGAAGTGCTGGTTGTGGAGAGCGGTTGATCAGGACGGATATGTGCTCGACGAGATTGTCCAGACGCGTCGCAACACCAAGGCCGCCAGGCGCCTGCTGACGCGACTTCTGAAGAAGCAGGGTCTGCCGCCAAAGCGTATGATCACCGACAAACTGCGCTCCTACGGGGCGGCCAAACGCCAGGTCATGCCGAACGTGGAACACCGCTCGCATAAAGGCTTGAACAACCGGGCGGAGAATTCTCATCTGCCGTTCCGAAAACGGGAACGAACGCGACAGGGTTTCCGGTCGGTCGGCTCATTGCAGCATTTCGTGTCGATCTTCTCCGCCGTCCGAAATCTCTTCGTCCCCTCCCAGACCAACCGCTCGGCAGCACAAATTCGAACCCATCGACGCCAGGCAATGGCCGCGTGGGAAGCCGTGAGTGCACTGCCTGCCTGAAAAGCGCGGTGTCGGCCTCACGCGGCCACATTTCAAACAACGTGACAACGCCCCCGCCGAGATCATTGCGCACGCGGTATGTCTCTACTTTCGCTTTCCGCTCAGCCTGCGCATGGTTGAGGACATGTTGGCGGCCCGCGGCATCATCGTCACGCATCAGACCATTCGAAGCTGGGCGGAGAAATTCGGGCGGCATTTCGCCCGGGAGATCAAGCGAGCGGTCAGCCGGCTGCCTGGGCGACAAATGGCATCTCGACGAATGTTTGGTGGCCATCAATGGCAAGAAGCAGTGGCTCTGCCGTGCCGTCGATCAGGACGGCTTCGTCCTCGAAGTGCTGGTGCAAAGCCGCCGAAATGCCAAGGCGGCAAAGCGTCTGATGCGCAAGTTGCTGAAGGCTCAAGGGCGGACACAACGGGTCATGATCACCGACAAGCTCCGGTCCTATGATGCCGCCAGGCGCGACCTCATGCCCGGTGTCGAACACCGGTCGCACAAAGGCCTCAATAATCGAGCGGAAAATTCGCACCAGCCGACCCGACGACGCGAAAGGACCATGAAACGCTTCAAGTCGGCACGCCAGCTTCAGCGGTTCGTTTCCATCCATGATCCGATTGCCAACCTGTTCCACTTTCCCCGCAATACGCTGTCATCGGCTCAACATCGAGACCTGCGTAACGCCGCCATGCAATCGAGACCTGCGTAACGCCGCCATGCAAATCTGGAACAAAATCGCGTGTCTCGCCGCAGCGTGACAGCCGTCCCGGCCAGCTATCGCTGCATCAATCCGCTGATAACTTTACAGTGCCGGCCAGCTTGAGCAACCGGGCGGAGATTCTCACCTGCCGTTCCGAAAACGGGAACGAACGCGACAGGGTTTCCGGTCGATCGGCTCATTGCAGCATTTCGTGTCGATCTTCTCCGCCGTCCGAAATCTCTTCGTCCCATCCCAGACCAACCGCTCCGCAGCACAAATTCGAGCCCATCGACGCCAAGCCATGGCCCGCCGGGGAAGCCGTGAGTGCACTGCCTGCCTGAAAAGCGCGGTGTCGGCCTCACGCGGACACATTGCAAACAACGTGACAACGCCGCCGAAGTGCTTGCCGTATATCAGTGATGTCCCAATAATGCCTGGGGCCTTACTGCCGGTAGAGAAGAATGTTGCTTTGTCCTCTTGGGCCCAACACGGCTGTGCAGCTCTGCCCTCTGATGTAGATAGTTATCATTTGCTGGGATTGGCTCGGGAGTAGGCCGCGGTAGTGCATTTGGCGCAACATGTCTATCGGCGCCTGAAAGCCGTCTTCCCAATTCGGGGGGACGTACTCTCCGAAATCGAAGGGAGCTGGCTGGTGGCCGAAGATCGATGCCCCGAGGTCTTGATCCCACGTTGGCGGGCTTGGCTGATTTACACTTTGTGCCGGCGAATAGGCGGATGAAGGCATCCCCTGCCAAAAGTTCGCGGTATTGAAACTGTCGGCGGGCAACTGGCCGGCTTGATCCACTCCTGCCCAAAACTCCGCCGAGTTGAAGCTTTGCGGCGACGGAGCGGGTTGATCCGCCGCATCCATCGCGGCCCAAACCTCGTCTTGATCGACAGTGCTCAACGGTGAGGGTGCGGCTTGATCCACTTGCGGCCGAGAGCTGCCTTCCCCAGCGCCCGAACTCTCCTGCCAGTACCTCTCAAGCATACCCACCGCCTGCGTGCCGCCTTGCGGGAGAAGCTCTCTAGCATATTGGCGCAGCGAGATGCTATCAAGTCCAGCAAGACTCAGCCCTGAAGGCCGCAGCGCCTCAGACAACGCACGGAGACTGCTACAATTGGTATGGACGCGGCGCGGTCCCGCCCCGCGAGCCACTGCTGCCCCAGCCGCCGCCTTGATGAGGCCCTCGTCTTCATCAGAGACAATATGAGTGCGGCGCCGATCCACTTGCGGCCGAGAGCTGCCTTCCCCAGCGCCTGAACTCTCCTGCCTGTACCTCTCAAGCATACCCACCGCCTGCGAGGCGTGCGGGAGAACCTCTTTAGCATATTGGCGCAGCGAATCGCCATCAAGTCCAGCAAGACTCAGCCCTAAAGGCCGCAGCGCCTCAGACAAGGCACGGAGACTGCTGCAATAGGTTTGGGAGAGGCGCGGTCTCATCCCGCTAGCCACTGCCGCCCCAGCTGCCGCCTTGATGAGGGCCTCGTCTTCATCAGAGACAATATAACGTAAAGGGCGCCCGCGGGTCAGCGGTCTTTCGGCTGCTGCTTGCTGTGGCACGGCTGGTTGCCCCGCTTGCTGCTGTTGCTGCAGCAAGTAGTAGTGCTGCATCCACGCTTCCGTGCCCTGTGCACCGGTCAAGTCTTCTAACCACTGCGTCGGGTTCGGGGCGGGATCGTCGGAAGTACCGTCCTGTCCGGGATTCATTGCCGTCTCTCCTGTAGCCAGATCGAGGATGTCCGATCCTACAGCCGGCCGAGCGTTCCTACCCATGCCAAATCCATATGCCATCATGCTCCCGGGGGAATTGGTGCAGGGATCAAATTTCAACATTTTTCATCTATGCGGCCGGATCGAAAATAGGTTGATTGATCCAGCATGCCGCACAAACGGCACCGTAAAGTTAACCGACGGCTGATGAAGATGTGCGAACATGGGCCATGTCAGAAGTTGCTCGTGATCCGCTTTATCGTCGCCACCGCTTTCCCGCCGAGATCATTGCGCACGCGGTATGGCTCTACTTTCGCTTTCCGCTCAGCCTGCGCATGGTTGAGGACATGTTGGCGGCCCGCGGCATCATCGTCACGCATCAGACCATTCGAAGCTGGGCGGAGAAATTCGGGCGGCATTTCGCCCGGGAGATCAAGCGACGGTCAGCCGGCTGCCTGGGCGACAAATGGCATCTCGACGAATGTGTGGTGGCCATCAATGGCAAGAAGCAGTGGCTCTGGCGTGCCGTCGATCAGGACGGCTTCGTCCTCGAAGTGCTGGTGCAAAGCCGCCGAAATGCCAAGGCGGCAAAGCGTCTGATGCGCAAGTTGCTGAAGGCTCAAGGGCGGACACCACGGGTCATGATCACCGACAAGCTCCGGTCCTATGATGCCGCCAGGCGCGACCTCATGCCCGGTGTCGAACACCGGTCGCACAAAGGCCTCAATAATCGAGCGGAAAATTCGCACCAGCCGACCCGACGACGCGAAAGGACCATGAAACGCTTCAAGTCGGCACGCCAGCTTCAGCGGTTCGTTTCCATCCATGATCCGATTGCCAACCTGTTCCACTTTCCCCGCAATACGCTGTCATCGGCTCAACATCGAGACCTGCGTAACGCCGCCATGCAAATCTGGAACAAAATCGCGTGTCTCGCCGCAGCCTGACAGCCGTCCCGGTCAGCTATCGCTGCATCAATCCACTGATAACTTTACAGTGCCGGTCGGACAGCGCCAAAGGCTTCGAAGTCCTGCCGCGCCGATGGGTCGTCGAGCGGACCTTCGCATGGCTGGGCAGATGCCGAAGGCTGGCCAAGGACTTCGAGCGATCCATCGAATCCGCACAGGCCTGGGTCTTCATCGCAAACATCCGCATGCTCACCAGACGGCTCGCAAGGACCTGAAATCACGGCGGTCATTCCGATTCAGACACTTAGCTCGACTTTGTACGTTTTTGGTCAGGTCCATGTCCAGAAGAGGCTGTTGGTTGCGATGTGGCTGAGCGCCTGATCGAGGGGCAGGCTGCAGCCTCCCATATCGTCGATGTCTTCCCATTTTCGCCGGTGTGACCAGTAGGCGATTTTGACCTCATCGCCTCTGCCGATCGGCTTGAGACGGGCGATCGGCACCTCGGTTGCCAGCAGGTACAGGTGGTAGGCACCTTTGTCCTTGTACCAGCCAACGCCGCCGCCATTGGCCTGGTCGAACGCTTCGATGCGCAGGGCTATGTCGTCCTTTTCCATTGTGCAGTCATAGCTGCCGCAGCCCTAGTCAGGTCTGATTCACTTCGCCGCACGGTCATTGCCTTGCAACATGTGCTGGCCGGGATTCGAAGCATGGGATGCTGCACCATCCCAACGCCGCCGTCAGCGATGCCGTTCCTCAGATCCTGCGCCAGTGGCTCCAAGAGTTGCGCACCTGTTTCACAGCGCCCAGTTGGGAACATGTCCTTGTTCTGGTCATGGGAGCTTTGCTGGCGCCGGGCAAGCGGACCGTCAGCTCCTGCTTGCGCATGACCGGCAGGGCCGAGGCCGCCAACTTTGCAAGCTACCACCAAATCTTCAACCGAGCCTGCTGGAGCCCCCGTGCCGTTGCCAGGCGATTGCTGGGCCTCGTGGTCGAACGGCTCGTGCCCGATGGCCCCATCGTCATTGGCATGGACGACACCATCGAACGCCGATGGGGACGCCGGATCAGCGCACGGGGCATCTACCGGGATCCAGTGCGCTCCAGCCATGGCCATTTCGTCAAAGCCAGTGGCCTGCGCTGGTTGAGCTTCATGGTGCTGACCCCGGTGCCATGGACGAGCCTGGTAAAGGCCTTGCCGGTCCTGACCTTGCTTGCCCCATCCGAGCGATCCGACCATCAACGTGGGCGGCGCCATAAGCTGCTGACCGACTGGGCGCGGCAGGGCGCACTGCAACTCTGTCGCTGGCTGCCAGGGCGCCGAGCTATGGCGGAAAATGGGTGATGACGGTTTGAGAAGGGCGGCGTATCGAGGCGGGTGATTGAAGCCTGCCAGAACCTCTCAAGGAGAGCGATACGCCATGAACGAGACTATCAACATTGTTCGCCTTCGTCAGCCCGACGAGATCGATGATCCCCTGACGGATGTGCTCCGCACCGGCGCGCGCAAATTGCTGGCGCAGGCGATCGAGATGGAGGCCGAAGCGTTTCTTGCCGAGATGCGGGATCTGAAGCTGCCGGACGGACGTGAGCGGCTGGTCCGGCACGGTCGCGGCCCGGAGCGGAGCATCCAGACGGGGATCGGGCCGGTGCCCGTCAGCCGGGTGAAGGTCCGGGACCGCGGCGCGACCGGCGAAGCGGACCGGGTCCGGTTTTCCTCATCGATCCTACCCAAATGGGCGCGTCGGACGCGAAGTCTGGACGCGCTGCTTCCCGTTCTTTACCTGCGCGGCGTTTCGACGGGCGACTTTCAGGAAGCTCTGGCAGCCCTGCTCGGCAAGGAGGCAGCGAACCTCTCACCCTCGGTGATCACGCGGCTGACGGCAGAGTGGACCACCGAATACGAGCGTTGGCAAAAGCGCGATCTTTCGGCGCGCCATTATGTCTATGTGTGGGCGGACGGGGTCTATCTCCAGGCGCGCATGGAAGACCATGCCGAATGCATGCTGGTGCTGATCGGCGCCACGCCTGAGGGCAAAAAAGAACTCGTCGGCTTCGCGCAATGCTCTCGGCGGGAAAGCGGTGGCGACGATAAAGCGGATCACGAGCAACTTCTGACATGGCCCATGTTCGCACATCTTCATCAGCCGTCGGTTAACTTTACGGTGCCCGGGCAGTAGCCATCGGTGATCAGGTCGCCGGAACAATCCGGCTTTCACTCATGTAGAAGCGCCCCATCGCCCGCATCCCGGAGAGGACGGTAACCTTTCCAGTTCCGCTGGATCGGATGTCTTCGGACACCCGCTCGATCTCGGTCGGCGCCTCCGCCATCAATTCCCGCAACACGCGACCGGTCATCGTTTGCGGCTGCGGAACACCAAGCAGCGACAGTATGGTCGGCGCGATGTCGGTAATGGCACTCGGCGTAGTCGAAACGCGTCCCTGCCCCAGGCCCGCTCCGTACCCGGCGAGGGCCGCGAACAGTTCGCCGCGATGCAGACCGCCATGGGTCCCGCCGCCCGGCCGCAGATCGTTGTCGCCGGCATCGTAATAGACCGAACCGATGCCACCGGCCACGTCATCGTTTACCCTGCTTCCAAGCTGTACGAACAGATCAGGCGCACGGGCGCCGCCGGCGCCGAGCAACTCCAAGGCCAGGCTTCCTTCCACGCGCCCGTGGATGCTTCCAGGCACTCCCGCGCAGCTGAAGGCGCCGCCGAACCAGGCCTGCTCAGTCATGAAGCTCGCAACCTCCTGCAACAAGACTGGGTCGTGCCTCCTGAGCCAGACACCGGCTGCACGTCCTGGTCGCACCAGTATGTCGGTCGCGGCGTCTGCGAAGGAGGCTGCTGCCTTGAACCCGCCTGCACAGAGCGAATCCGCGACGGAAACCAGGCCGCCAATCGTGACGTGGCCATGATCGGAGACGACCAGAAGCGCAATGCTGTTGCGCTCGGGCTGCGCCTCGCGCCAGGCCATCAGCGCGCCGACCACTTCATCGCAAACGCGGATCTTCTCGCGCAGCTGATCCGATCCCAGTCCGTACAGATGCGCCGCGCTGTCCACTTCGGTGCACCAGAGGATGCTCACTGCCGGCTTGCTGTGAGGCCACACCTCCTGCTCGAAGACCCTCAACGCCGCCCTCGGGCCGTCGGCGGACACGCCCCCTGCCGGGATCCTTAGCGAGCGGTGGACGCGCGCCGCAAACTCGTGCGGATGGGCCGTCTGAGGATGGCGGACGTTGAACCCGAGTTGATCGCGTTGTGCACCTTTCCAGTTCAGGGCGGGCAGCACGCCAGGCCCGCTCGACGCGATAACCGCGAAGGGTTGGCCCACCCGGTGGAGCGTCTCCGAAAGCGAGGTCGCCTCGACCAGCTGCCCTCCAAGCCGTTCATCGGCCGCGTACCAATCATGCACCGTCTCAGTGAATATCTGCTCGGGAAACCCGTCGCGCACGTAGAACTGATTGCCGGCAATCCCGTTCGTCTGGGCGGGGGAACCTGTTGCCAGGGCGGTCAGCGCGCCGCGGGTCTCGCTCGGAAACACCGTCGTATGATGGGTACTCCACGTGCCGGCGTTCGCCAGTGCGACGAGGTTGGGCATCGTTATCTCATCGACCAGATCCGGCCGCAGGCCGTCGATGCCCATGACCACGACGTGGCGTACCTCATTGGTCATTGTCTGATTCCTTGACGGTTGCGGGATAAATCACCCGAACGCCAGCCTCGTCCAACGCTTCGGCGAAAGCGGACGGCGGCGGCTGATCGGTGACGATCGTCCCTATCTCGGAAAGTGGTGCCGAGATATAGGAGCCGGGCGCTCCGAACTTGCTGTGGTCCGCAACGGCGATGCGGCGATGGCTGCGCTGGAAGAGCAAGCGCTTCATGTGCTGCAGGTATTTTCCCGACTCGACCAAACCATGCACCGGATCGATGCCATAGGCGGCGATGACCACCGTGTCGAACACACATTCGGAAATTGCGTCCAGCACCTGTTGGCCATTCAGCGCGCCGTCGGCATAGTCATATTCGCCGCCTGTTAGGGTGACCCGGTGCTTCACCCCGCCGTGCAGTGCCTCGGCGATAGCGGGCATGTTGGTCATCACCGAGATCGGGCTCCCCTCGTCCAAGGCCTTGGCAACAGAGAGCGTGGTACTGCCGTGCGTAATGAAGATCCAACCATCGCGTCCGACCAGCTTTGCCGTCAGCTCGCCGATCGAGGCCTTCTCACTGCTCAGGCTGTTGACCCGCATCGAGATCGGCGCCGCGCGTGCCGTTGGTATTGCGCCGCCATGCACGCGCGTGAGAAGCCCATTCTTTTCAAGGCTCGCAAGATCGCGGCGAATAGTCTCCATGGAGACGGAGTATCGCTCGGCCATCGCAGCGATACTGATGCCGTCCCCGGCCTCAAGTTGTTCTGCGATGGCTTGAATGCGACTTGCTGCCGGTAGTCTCGCCACGAGCCCCCCATTCCCAAACTACCCGATAGGCTCGGAGATATTGCTTGGCGTTTACGGTGTGATGTTTTGTGGGATAGTCGAGCCCAAGCCTCATGTCAATCTGGGACCGGAGCTTCAGCTCGAAACCCAAGAATATTGACTGAAATCAAACAGATTTCCGATGCAGAAGGTTATCCCGTGCAAAGCCAACAGGATCGCAGAGCAACAGGTCGCGGCCGAGTGTCGACATGTAAAACCGCGAAACGTCAATTAATGCCAAATTTAGCCACGTAATGTCACATTACCGTTAATAGCCATACCTATACCGAGTGCGATCGACGCCTTGCTGATGGAGCAGCGCACTGCGTTTCAAGAAAGGGAATTTCAATGGATTGGAAGAGATTGGCATATTGTGGAGTAGCGTCCCTGATCGGGTTGCCTCCCATCGCACAAGCGGCGAACATGGTCGAACTCGTTGTGGCGGCAAAGGCCGAAGGTCAGCTTACCGTGATCGCCGTTTCCCATGATTGGTGCGGCTACGGCGCGCTGATCCAGGGCTTCAAGGACAAGTACGGCCTCGCGGTGAACGAGCTCAATCCGAATGCCGGCTCGGGCGAGGAGCTGGCGACGATCAAGGCCAATATGGACAACAAGGGGCCTCAAGCTCCCGACGTCATCGACATCGGCCTCGTCTTTGGTCCGACCGCAAAACAGGATGACCTCCTGCAACCGTACAAAGTGCAGGCCTGGGATGAAATTCCGGCCGTCGTCAAAGATCCTGACGGCTACTGGTATGGCGACTACTATGGAGTGCTGGCGTTCATCGTCAACAAGGATATCGTCGCAAAATCTCCTGCCGACTGGTCCGATCTCCTCGATCCCGCCTATCGGAAGAGCGTATCGATCCCGGCAGATCCCCGTACGGCCAACAACGCGATCCTCAGCATTTATGCCGCTGGTCTGGCGACAGGCGCACAGCCCGGGGCGGAAGCTGCCAAAGCCGGCCTGGCGTTTTATCGCAAGCTGAAGGATGCCGGCAATCTCGTCGCCGGTTTCGGCATTGCATCATCGATCGCCAAGGGCGAAACCCCGATCACGACACGATGGGACTTCAACGGCATCACCTATAACCAGAACTTCAAGGGAAATCCTCCCCTCGACACAATCGTGCCGGCAAGCGTGACGGTCGCTGGCGTCTATGCGCAAGCCATCAGCAAATACGCCCCGCATCCAAATGCCGCCAAGCTCTGGATGGAGTATCTCTATTCCGACGAAGGCCAAACCGGCTTCCTGAAAGGCCTATGCCATCCGATCCGCTTCGAGGCGATGCGCAAATCCGGCAAGATCACCGATGAGATGTTGGCGAAGCTTCCGCAAACCGGGTCCAACCTGGTCTTCCCAGAGCTTGGTCACCTTGTGGAAGCAAGCGACGTGATCGCAAAGGAATGGACCACCACCGTTGGTGCAGGAAGCAAGTAATTTGGATCGGACGTCGACCAATAGCACACCCGGCGCGGGACACGCCCGCTCCGGGAAACCGTCAGAGCCGCGTGCGATGCTTCGTGTTCCCCGTCCCGACTGGCCGGCGCTGATCGGCACGGTGCCCTTCTTCGTCTTTGCGGCCGTCATGATCATCATGCCGACCGTTGCACTGCTTGCCAACGCTTTTGTCGATCGGCAGGGAAGCATCACGCTGACGAACTTCGCGGATCTCGCAACCTCGGAGATCGCAAACGCCTTCGTGACCTCGGCTCAGATTTCAGCGACGACAGCGTTGCTCGGCTCGTTCCTTGGCCTTGGCCTCGCCCTGATCGTCGGCCGCGGCATCGGCAACCGGAAGGCCAGAACGATCATCATGACGTTTTGCGGGGTTGCGTCGAATTTTTCCGGCGTTCCGCTGGCCTTCGCCTTCATCGCCACCTTCGGCAGACTGGGCCTGGTAACGGTGGTGCTGAAACAGGTATTTGGCATCAACCTCTATGCAGCTGGTTTTGACCTGGCGAGCTTTTCCGGGTTGACGCTCACCTACCTCTTTTTCCAGGTCCCCATCGCACTCACCATCATGATGCCTGCCATCGACAGGCTCCCTCGGGAGTGCCGGGAAGCAGCCGAGATGCTCGGTGCATCAGCCTGGCAGTATTGGCGGTATGTCGGACTGCCGGTGCTGTGGCCAACGGTGCTTGGAACGCTGGCGCTGCTGTTCGCCAACGTCTTCGGCGCCATTGCGACGGCCTATGCACTGACAGGCTACGCGGTGAACATCGTGCCGATCCTGCTCTATGCGCAAATCCGCGGCGACGTGCTGCACAACGAGCAACTGGGGGCGGCCCTCGCGCTGTGCATGGTCCTGGTCGTGGCACTCGCCATTACGGCTTATCTGGTCCTGCGCGCACGTGCGGAAAGGTGGATGCAATGAAGACCGTCCTGCGTCTCCTACCGTGGGCGGCGATTGTTGTGGCAGGAATCTATTTCCTGTTGCCACTGATCAGTACCGCCGAGTTTTCGCTGAGTATCCGGCGAGACGGCTATTCGCTCGACGCCTACCGCTCCGTCTTTTCCGACCCCGAGTTCTTCGCGACGTTTGGATACTCGGCAGTGATCGCTGTGTGCACCATCGTCTTCGGTGTCGTTCTGGTGGTCCCGATGACCTACTTTGTCCGCCTGCGGTTTCCCTGGCTGAGACCGATCGTCGAGTTCATCGTCATGCTTCCGCTCGTCGTGCCGCCGATCGTCCTGGTCTTCGGCTATCTCAAGCTATTTTCGTCGTCGTCGGTCCTGCCGCTGACGAGCACCGAAATGGGCTCCAATGCGCTGCTCGTTTGCGGTTACATGACCCTGTCGCTGCCCTACTTCTATCGCGCGGTCGATTCCGGCCTGCAGGCGATCGATGCGCGAACGCTGACAGATGCGGCGACGATCCTGGGCGCGAGCCCGATCACGGTGATCCGGCTGGTGATCCTACCCAATATTCTTTTTTCGGTGTTGTCGGGCGCATTCCTGACGTTTGCCGTCGTCATCAGTGAATTCGTCATGGCCAGCCTCCTGACACGCCCGGCCTTCGGCACCTACATCCAAAAAGTCGGCGTCGCACAAGCCTACGAACCTGCCGCTCTGGCCATCCTCTCGTTCGCCATCACATGGGGCGCGATGGGCATGATCCAGTTGCTGGCACGCTTTGCACCTCAAAAGCACGAACGATAGAAGAAGGGGTCTGAGTAGCAACGGAACAGAAAACCTGGGGATGTCACATTAACTCAGTAAAGAGCTTTTTCCATCGCGCCGCGCCGATTCTTGACGCCCTAACCCTTTGATTTCTTTTGCCCGAAACTTTTCCGCTTGACGAGTAGATAGTAGTATTTCTCGTTAATGTGACATCCCCCATCCGCCACTTCCAGATCCGGGCGCATGGCGCGCGGCTCAGCCGGGCGGCGTGATCTCCATGTGGAGTTGGTCAAAAGGACTGGCGGTCCGACCGATCACAGCCGTTGATACCTGGGCGTATAGTGTCGTCGTCGCCAGGCTGCGATGGCCCAGCAGCACCTGAATGATCCTTATGTCCGTGCCGGCTTCCAAAAGGTGGGTGGCGAAGCTGTGGCGAAGGGTGTGCACCGTCACCCGCTTCTCAATGCCCAGGAACTCGCACGCTGCTCGACAGGCGATCCCCAAGGTCTGCGGGTGGATCGGGCCGCGGCCATCGCGCCGGGGAAAAAGCCATCGCCCCGGCTTGGTCAACCGCCAATAGACGCGCAAAATCTCCAGCAGCTGCGGCGACAGCATGGTCTCGTGGGGCGCGTTGAACCAGACCGTTTGCGCCTTGACAAATTGCGGATCGTCAGATCTTCAATCATCCGCTGACGCAGAGGGCTTATCTGCGCCATCTGGGGTTCTCCTGTCTGGAAGGTTGGCTCGACACCAAATCTTCTCAGACAGGGGCCTCCTCAGGCCAGACCCGCGCATCAGCTACCGCGGGGCACAAAGCGCAGCTGTCACATCAATCGATTCATCGATCACAGAACGTGCTCACCTGCGCGAACGGACGGTGTTCATCCGCCAACTCGATGATTGGGCGACGAAAAAGACGAAACTTCGGTTTGCGCGGCCATCGGATAGATGGCTTCGACCTTCATCGTCTTCATGAAGCTTTCCGCTTTGGCATTATCGTAGGAATTGCCGCGCCGACCCATCGATCCAATAAGATCGTGCTCGGCGGGAAGATTGCGATAGAGGAGCGCGGCATATTGGGCGGATTCAAATGGTCGTCGCAACACTCTGAAGTTGGAGGTTGCGATGAGCATTGGAAAGCGGCGATCGGCACGGTCTGGACGAGCGCCATTACCTTCACCAGCACGGCCGCCGGTGGCGGGGCGCGATGAACAGATTAGATTCTGGCGGGCGATTGCCGCGGGGCTGGGTAGTGAAGATGCGCCGCTCGAAGCCGGAGTGTCGCAGCCTGTAGGAACCAGATGGTTCCGAAGGCTGGCGGTATGTCACCAGTGATGTTCAGATCCTCGGCAAAGCCGCTCTCCGGACGCTACCTGTCATTGGTGGAGCGCGAGATCGCACTTCTCAGGGTGCAGGGCTATTCCAGGCAGGCGATTGGGCGCCACCTGGGGCGGGCCGCCTCGACAATCTCCCGTGAACTGCGGCGCAACGCAGCCACCCGCAGCGGCGCGGATCGATCGGCCCGTCGGCCCAAACCGACCAAGCTTGCGCTCAACACAACCTTGCGCAAGCAACTTCTGACATCTCCCATCTTCGCACATCTTCATCAGCCTTCGGTTAACTTTACGGTGCCCGGCCCGTCGATCCTGTCGGTCTTCGCCCGCCGGCGACGCCGAGAGGTCGCGATCGAGGCGGCATCGGCGACGCTGCTTTCGATCCCTTCAGCCTGCAGTACGCGGTGGAGCCAGAACGTTCGAGACCGGCATCCTGGATCACAATGATCGGAAGGTGTCGTGCGTTCGCGATAGCACCTTCTCAAAATGCGCCGAAGGCGCGCCCGCAGCCTGGGCGAGCACGGATCGCGCTTTGGCCGCCGATGGGTGATGACTCGCGGTTCTTGTCTCGATTTGGAAACCCGAGGCCGGCCAGTAGGTCGATGGTTGCGCCCGCCATCCATCGTGCGCAACAGTCGACAGGGCGGTATTCCGATCGCATCCAAAGTTAATTCCCACCCGTGAGGCGCTGCGCGAGTGCCGAATACGGGGGATTCCCACGGCCCCGAGAGAAGAGCGACCGCAGTGTGTGCATCGTCGTCAGCTCCCCGTCAGCTCGTTCGAATAGCTCTCTTCGAGAGCGACCCAAACTCAAATCATATTGAAAGACTTCCGCCAAAAAAAGGGACGAATGCCATGTACGGTCGGAAAGTGCTCATCCGAAAGCTCCAACCAAGCCAACAACCCGCTACGGTCAAGGGCAGCGACGGGTTTGGCAAGCACTTGCGCACATGGCGCCGCCTGATCTCAATGAGAGTTCGTCTCCAGCGCCGGCACGCTCGTACTCGCTAGTCTCGCGGCCTCCTATAGTGGAGATCGACAGGTCTTCGTGTGTTTTGCATTGGGTTCAGTCTGGACCGTCGCAGCAGGGACGACCCGACCTGGCATGACGACTGACGAAAAAATGCTGCTGGTTCTCTCACGTCATGCCACCTGTCGTCTCGGCGATTGCACTCACCCGCCAGAGCCCTGATGTACTACGACAGCAGGCACAAACCATACGCTGCGCATTCTCACCTAAATCGGAGATGAAACATGACGGGCATTGGCAGATCCGGAAAATCACGCATCGCGGATACTGGAGCCGGATTGAGCAGTTCGCGCTCGCAATCGAGTCTTGCCTCCGGGGAAGGCAGCCAGTCGTTCGGTTCCGTCCTAGAGCGGATGTCATCCTCGGCTGCCATTGCGCGCGGTACCCATGATGACCTTGGTGGCAGATATTCCGGCGCTTCCACTGCCCCACATCGGATCCCGGCGGCTGCGCCACGTGCAGCCGGTTCGCGGAGGCGCAGTGTTTCGTCAGCCTCGGATTGTGAAGCCCTGGCGCCGGTAGCCACCCAGCCGTCAACTTCGGGGGTGACAGTATCCAGTTCCTTGTCAGGCGAAGACATCAACGAGACAAAGCGACGAATCCGCTCACTGATTGACGAGATCGAAGTTCTCGAAGGGAAGAGCCTGCATAGCGGAACCCCCTCGCAGTCCCTATACGAGCTCGATCAGATCGTTAATGCGGGCGAAGAACTACTGCAATGTTATGCGAGCCTGCCCAAGTATGTGGCGCGCCGAACTCTATCCGACGCTGATGTGCGTCAATACCGCGCCAACGTGATTAAAAGGGCGAATAGTGCTAACGATCTGGCCCAACATATCTTCGAGACCGAGGAGGAAGAAAAACGGAAGCGGGTGCAGGCAATTGTCAGCAACTTGGTCAACTCCAATGCCACTGTCGACCAACTGAGCCGATCGGCTCCCAGCAGGGCGAAATATCACGTGGCCTGCGCGGAGCTTTGGGACAAGATTGGACAGCGCCACGAAATTAAGCGGTCTGTCTGCATCGCGACAGCGGACTTACCAAGCTCTACAGCCGAAATGCGGCGGGAAGAAGAGGGCGCGCTGCGGCTGGAATCGGGCCACGTTGTCAATTCAAGAATAATGCAGCTGCAATCGCGGATCAATCTCGCCAAGTTCCTGGCTCAGCAGGTGACCATGCTCGATGAACCCATCAGGGCACGCCTCATCGGTGAGAACGGGCAAACGGGTCTGCTGGGTAACTTCATCGGCGAGATTTTTCCGGCATTCCTCTCGACGGCCAAAGCTGTATGGCAGGGGAAAGGACGCCCGTTCGACTCGGAACACTGCGCCGTTCTGGAGGGGGTTCTGGAGCGGCTTGCGGATTTTGCGTCGGCCTTGCACTCCGATGTTGATAGGCTAATGCACCAAGCAAGTGCTGGCCTCCCATTGAAACTGTTGACCCGGATCGTGGACGACGCCTGGATCGCTTCAGAGGAGGTTACGTACCTGCTCGCACTGCAGCCGAAGTCACCAGCCCCTGAACTGCCGGCCAACGCTGACGCTGCGACACCTGGAGCTGCTGGCACGACTATGGTGGCCGAAAGCACTACAGCGCCCAGAAAAAAAGGAAAAGGCAAGAGCAAGCAGGCCGCTGGTGCTGGGAGTTCGGCGGCCGGACGGCCGGAGCCGCAAGTCGCTGCGGCCGTCAGCGACCCTGCACCGGCAGCCCAGGTGCTCGTACGCACGGATTTAGGTACGAAGAAGCTCGTGAGTGCAGAGGAGGCGCGGAACAGTGCGTCGTCCGCGGCAGCAAGCCTGGCGATTTTGCAAAATGTAACAGCGGGGCAGGACACGAAGTCACTAGTCGCACGGTCGACCGAACTTTTGAAGTTCGATCTGCCTGCTCAGCAAAGTGTGGTCTCCCGAGCGCTTTCCCTGAAACCCGAGGACGCCGAACACGCCATCGGCCTCGCGGTCCAGCGGCTGCAAACGCAGACTGCCGAGATAGAGGCCTGCCTCTCAACGTTGGAGGCGTTTCTTCTCTCCAAGAAGGGAAAGCTGGACGACTTGCACCGACTAACGGTTCAGCTCAAGGAAATGTTGTCCCAAGTGCGGGGACTGGCAAATAGGTGGGACGAAAAAAAGGCCGCTATGGTTACAGACTGCATGAAGAGGTATTCATTTCCCTCGCAGAACTACCTTGAAAAGTTGCTCGACGCCGAGGAGTTGACGCCTGTGGATCCCCCGTGCGCGTTGAACCCAGAGCCGAGCAATCTGTTCGAGATTAGGCTGCAGCCAAAGGCGCTGAGCAACGGTACCCCACCGAGTCCAATGTGGGTGCACATCCACACGACATCCAAGATATATGCGCAGCAGTTGGCAACGCTGGACAGCGCCGAGTTCGCCGCTTGCCACGTCAAGTCCAATGAACAGCGCGGCCATAATCGGCAGTGGCAGAGCTCCCGGGCTAAGAAAGGTTACGACAACGCAATCCACCGCGGCAAGCTCGCCCCCGCCTTCTGTAAGTCCTTGTTGAGCGACCGGGCCTATATGCGAAATGGGCCGGCCTAACCGAGGCATTTTGTGGACTGCAACCCGCTTGGTAAGAGGTGGCTCGGCAAAATTGGACAGGGTGATAAGTGGAATTTCTGCCTGAGATCGGCATGAGTGCCGGAACAGGAGAATGACGAATGACCAGACGACCACGCCGGAACCACAGCCCGGCTTTCAAGGCGAAAGTTGCGCTTGCGGCGATCAAGGGAGAAAAGACGCTGGCCGAGCTGGCGCAGCAATATGATGTGCATGCGAACCAGATCACGGATTGGCGAAAGCAGCTTCTGGAAGGGGCCTCGAACGTGTTTGGCGCGGAGAAATCGGAGCCGACGGTGGACATAAAGGCCCTCCATGCCAAGATCGGAGAGCTGACGCTGGCCAATGATTTCTTAGGCTCGGCGCTCGGCAAGGCCGGCTGGTCGGGGAGCGCAAGACGATGATCGGCCGGGAACATGAACTGCCGATTGCCAAGCAGGCGGCCGAACTGGGGATCAGCCGCGGCAGCGTCTATTCCCTACCCAAGCCGACATCGGTGGCAGACCTGAAGCTGATGCGGCGCATCGACGAATTGCACCTGGATTACCCGTTCGCGGGCAGCCGCATGGTGCAGAAGAAGCGCGAAGGCTACAGACGGGTCGGCTGCATGTGCGCACCTTGATGACGCGCATGGGAATCAAGGCGCTCTACCGCAAGCCGCGCACTTCGAAGCCGGGCGACGGGCACAAGATCTATCCGTATTTGCTGGGCAAGCTGGCGGTGACGCGGCCCAACCAGGTCTGGGCGACGGACCTGACCTATATCCCGATGGCCCGCGGCTTCTGCTACCTGGGTGCTGTCGTCGACTGGTTCACGCGCAAGGTACTGAGCTGGCGGCTGTCGATCACCATGGATGCGGCCTTTTGCATTGAAGCCCTCGAGGAGGCGCTGGCGACATACGGCAAGCCCGAGTGTCAAACGGCTTCCAAAACTGACCCCCGATAGGCGTCCAATTTTGGCCCCCCTATGTAATGCGCGGCGGTCAGCGTTCGCCCGGGCGGAGCTGGTCAGGGTTGCGCAGCCCGGGCGAGCGCGGATGGCGCTTGGCAGTTGATGGGGTGATCAGGCGCGGTTCTTGAAGCGCCAGGATTCGTTTCCGGTCTCGATGATCTCGCAATGATGGGTGAGACGGTCGAGGAGCGCTGTCGTCATCTTGGCGTCGCCGAAGACGGCGGGCCATTCGCCGAACGCCAGGTTGGTAGTGACGATGATCGAGGTCCGTTCATAGAGCCTGCTGATCAGGTGGAAGAGCAATTGCCCGCCGGCCTGGGCAAAGGGCAGATAGCCGAGTTCATCGAGCACGACGAAGTCGAGCCGGGTGAGGTAATCGGCGATACGGCCCTGCTTGCCGCCACGGTGCTCGGTCTCGAGCCGGTTGACGAGATCGACGACGTTGAAGAAGCGGCCACGTGAGCCGTTGCGGATCAGGGCGCGGGCAATGGCGATTGCCAGATGCGACTTGCCGGTTCCGGTGCCGCCGATGAGAACGGCATTGCGCTGATCGGCAACGAAGGTGCCGTTGGCAAGGTCCCGGACCAGCACCTCGTTGACCGGCGTGCCGTCGAAGTCGAACTCATCGATGTCCTTGGCGATTGGCAGCTTGGCGACAGTGAGCTGGTATTTGATGGAGCGGGCCTGCTTCTCGGCGATCTCGGCCGACAGCAGATCGCCGACGATCCTCGGCGGCTCGTGCTGGCGCTTGATGCCTGTCGTCATGACCTCGTCATAGGCACCGCGCATCCCGTAGAGCTTCAACGTGCCCATCAGTTCCAGAACCTGGGTTCGTTCCATCAGCTTGCCCTCCTGAGGCTGTCATAACGGGCGCAGTCGGCCTGCGGCTCATGCTGCAGGCGGAGCGCGTCCGGGGTGAGAATGGTGATGGCGGGCGCCGGATCGCGCCGCCGTGCCAGGATGTTGATGATGATGGCGGCGGAGCAGACGTTCTGGTCGATCGCTTCTTGGCAGGCAGCCTCGACCGCATCGATGCCGTCGGTCAACACCGCGGCCAGGATCGCCACCATCTGCCGATCGCCGTCATGCGCCGCCCTCAATCTCCGCCGCACCCGCTCCATGGCCGACGGCAGAACCCAGTCCTGGAACGGCGCGCCGTTGCGCAAGGCGCCAGGCTTGCGGGCAAGCACAGGGACGTAATGCCAGGGATCGTAGATCGTCTCGCCGCGCCCGAAGGAGCGGGCATGTTCGGCGACGACCACGCCGTCCTGGCGGATGACGATCCTGTCGGCATAGGCCTGGATCTCCACCGGGCGGCCGACCGCGGTCGACAGCACCGAGTATTTGTTGTTGTCGAAGCGAACCGTGCAGGTCTTCGACACCGAGGCCGGCACCGTATGGAATCCGTCGAAGGGGCCGCGGTATGCGACCAGCTTGCCGCGCTCCTCCTCGAACACGTTCCAGATCGTTCGTTCCGGCTGTGCGGCGCGACAATGAAGGTGCGAGCGTTGCGTCAATCAAGATGAGAATGCTGGCGGGTTGGATCGCAGGGAGGGCGTAGCCCGACTGGAGTTTCAACCCGCCAGCGCCGCTGCCTTTTTGGGGGCGTTTGTCTGGTGATCGCGGTCGACCGGGTATGCCGGTGGTTTTTCCGATCACTTTGTGCCCGGCCGCCACGTAACCGATCACCAGATGAGGCTCTACATGAAGTTCCGTCAGACCAATTCGACAGCCGTCGCGGCGGCAAAGGCGTCGATCAGCACGGCCACGGCCTATCGCATCGAGAAGGATTCGAGGCTGCCCTCGCAGAAGAAGGCGCCGCGGGAACGACGCCGTGCCGACCCGCTTGCCGATATTTTTCAGACCGAGGTCGTGCCGATGCTGCAAGCCGCGCCCGGCATTCGCGCGATAGCTATCTTCGAGGAGATGCTGCGCCGCCACCCCGATCTGGGCAACGGCGTTCGCCGCACGCTGGAGCGGCGCGTCCGCTCCTGGCGCGCCGTCCACGGCGTGGAGCAGGAGGTCATCTTCCGACAGGTGCATGAGGCCGGCCGCCTCGGCCTGTCGGATTTCACCGACATGGGTAAAGCCGGCATCACGATCGCCGGCCAGCCGCTCGACCACCGGCTCTATCATTTCCGGCTCGCCTATTCCGGCTTCGAGCACGCTCATGTCGTGCTCGGCGGCGAGAGCTTCGTCGCCCTGGCGGAAGGCCTGCAGAACGCGCTGTGGTCGCTCGGCGGGGCTCCCCGCGAGCATCGCAGCGACAGCCTCTCGCCGGCATTCCGCAACCTGGACAAGGACGCCCGGGCGGACCTGACGCGCCGCTACGACGAACTGTGCGGCCACTACGGCATGACCCCTTCCCGCAACAATCGCGGCATCGCGCATGAGAACGGCTCCATCGAAGGCCCGCACGGCCATCTCAAGCGGGCGATCGACGACGCGGCTCTGATGAGAGGATCGAGCGATTTCGGCGATCTGGTCTGCTACCGCCGCTTCGTCGACGAGATCGTCAGCCGCATGAACGCCCGCAATTCCAAGCGCATCGACATCGAGCGCGCCGAGCTCCAGGAACTGCCCGTCCGGCGCACATCCGACTACGAGGAGGTCACCGTGCGCGTCACCTCATCGGGCGGCTTCACGCTGCGCAAGGTGTTCTACACCGTGCCCTCGCGCCTGATCGGCCACCGGCTCAGGGTGCGCCTTTTCGACGATCGACTGGACATCTTCATCGGCGGCACCCTTCTCGTGACGCTGCCGCGCGGACGTGCCTCTCCATCGGGCAAACACGATCAGGTCGTCAATTACCGGCATGTCATCCATTCGCTGCGTCGCAAGCCGATGGCGCTGTTGAACCTGGTCTATCGCGACCAGCTCTTTCCGCGCGAGGCGTATCGGCACACCTTCGACATGCTCATGGAGCGGCTGCCGGAGCGGCAGGCCTGCCGCATCATGGTGGATCTTCTCGCCATGGCTCACGAGCGCGCCTGCGAGAGCGAACTGGCCGACCAACTGGATGCCGCGCTGCAGGCGCGCCGATTGCCCGACATGGCCGCCTTGCGGGAACGCTTCGCCCCCGATCCCTCCCGGCTGCCGAATGTCGTCGTGCGCCTTGCGCCGCTCAATGCCTATGAAGCCCTGCTCGGCGCCAGCCTGACGGGAGACGCGGCATGAAGACCAACACCACTGTCGATACCGCCAAGCTCAGCCTGCTCCTCAACGAACTGCGCTTGCCGGCCATCAAGCTCATGTGGCCGCAATTCGCCGAACAGGCCGACAAGGAAGGCTGGCCCGCCGCCCGCTTTCTCGCCGCGATCACCGAGCATGAACTGGCCGAACGCGACCGCCGCCGCATCGAACGCCACCTCGCCGAGGCCCGCCTCCTGCCGGGCAAGACCCTCGACACCTTCGCGTTCGAGGCCGTGCCGATGATCTCCAAGGCCCAGGTGATGGCGATCACCGCCGGCGACAGCTGGCTGGAGAAGGGGGCGAACCTGCTTCTGTTCGGCCCGCCCGGCGGCGGCAAAAGCCATCTCGCTTCAGCCATCGGCCTTGCGCTCATCGAGAATGGCTGGCGGGTGCTCTTCACCAGAACAACCGACCTCGTCCAGAAGCTTCAGACGGCACGGCGAGACCTGGCGCTCGAGAGCGCTCTGGCCAAGCTCGACAAGTTCCATCTCCTGATCCTCGATGATCTCGCCTACGTCACCAAGGACCAGGCCGAGACCAGCGTGCTGTTCGAGCTCATCAGCGCCCGCTACGAGCGGCGCTCAATGCTCATCACCGCCAACCAGCCGTTCGGCGAATGGGGCAAGGTCTTCCCCGACCCCGCCATGACGCTCGCCGCGGTCGACCGCCTCGTCCATCACGCCACCATCTTCGAGATGAATGTCGAGAGCTACAGGCGCCGCGAGGCCATGGAGCGAAAGCGTGGCCCGGGACGCCCCGCGTCCTATGCCACACCCGCCAACAGCGTCGCTGATTGACGCGCCGCGACAATCAAACCGACAAACCCTCTTGCGCGCGGCAATCAATGCCGCGATCATCACCTCCGCCGCGACACCAGATTCTCATCCAGATTGTCGCGCGCTTCTCATCAGAATTGTCGCGCCACACGGCTGATTGCGTATTCCGACGAAGCCGGCCATCGATTCCGATTTGAAGCCGGCCAGTCATTCCGATTTCATTCCGGCCGGTGTTCCGATTTGAAGCCGGCCATTTTTCGGACTGATCCTGGGTCTCGTTGATGTTTGGATTGGGTTTCGTTTCAGGTCAAGCGTGCGCTGTTTCGGACGCTCTCGGCGAGCGCTGTTTTCGCATGCTTTCACCGGTGAGATCGATGCGATAGGCGTTGTGAACGAGGCGGTCCAGGATGGCATCGGCCAGGGTTGGGTTTGCAATGATCTCGTACCAGCGATCCAGGGGCAGCTGACTGGTGACGATTGTCGATCGGCGTTCGTAGCGGTCTTCAATGATCTCAAGCACATCACGCCGCTGGTCATCATTGAGTTTTTCCGGTCCCCAGTCATCGAGAATGAGAAGGTCGGTTTTGGCGAGTTGCTTGAGGATCCGGCCATAACGTCCGTCGCCTCTCGCGAGGGCAAGCGTTGCAAACAGCCGGGGAACGCGGTGATAGGCGACGGAGAAATCCTCTCGGCAAGCTTTGTGGCCAAGCGCACAGGCCAGCCAGCTCTTGCCGACGCCGGCCGGCCCGGTGATGAGAAGACTGTGATGCTTTCTGATCCAGTCGCAGCCGGCGAGCGCCATGAACAGATTGCGATCAAGACCGCGTGCGGCACGAAAGTCGGCATTCTCGATCTGTGCGTCATGGCGAAGTTTTGCAGCTCTGGCGCGGGCTTCGAAACGCTTCTGGCGGCGCATGGTAGCCTCGCGCTCGAGCAGCATGGCAAGCCATTCGCCATGCTCGAGGCCGCGTGCTTCGGATTGTGCGTCGAGTTCCTGGAAGGCAGTGGCCATGCCATGAAGGCCGAGTTCGCGCAGCATGTTGATGGTCGGATGGATGAGCATTGGTATGTCTCCTCAATGGAAGTAATCAGGGCCACGCAGATTGGCGTGATCGACGATGGCGGTCGGTTCGGTGGAATGCCTTGCGGCCTTGTGATTGGCGATGAGCGAGGCGATGCTCTTGCAGTTCAGCCCACCGATCTCGACAGCGCGGGCTGAGACGGCTTCGGCGCGATCGCGTGTGACATCGCGAAACAGGCGAAGGACACCCAGGCATGTTCGAAAGCCTTGTTCAGGATGTGGGCGGCTGGCGAGGATTGCGACAACCAAGCCTTCCGTCTCGGGCCCGACGGATGCGGCCCAGCGACGGAAACGATCCGGCGTCCACTCGGCATATCGCCGGTGGGAGCTGGGCATATGATCCGGATCCGTCCCATGACGAGGGCCGCCATAGCGGCGCTGATGGACGGCAATGCGCTTGCCGCGGTGGAAGATCTCGATGGTGCGTGCCGTTGCCCTCAGATCGACTTGCTGACGAATGAGGTTGTGCGGTACGGAATAGAAGAAGGTCTTGAACTCGACGTGGTAATCCGTCGAGACGCGGGCCAAACGCCACTCGGCGAATTCGTAGTCTTCGCTCGGAAGGCTTGCCAGCGCAGCACGCTCGACGCTCTCAAACAGTTGCCGGCGACTGACGCCCAGCCGACGCATGACGTGATCATTGATGCGATTGAGTGCCTGGCGAATTGCGGCATTGGCCTCGGCCAGCGAGAAGAAGGTCTGGTTGCGCAGCCGCCCCAGAATGCATGACTGGGCGAAACGCACGCCGTTCTCGACTTTCGATTTGTCCTTCGGCCGTCGCGGCCGTGCCGGAAGAACGCCGACGCCATAATGGGATGCCATCATGCCGTAGCTGCGATTGATCTCGGGATCGTAGAAGCTGGCGCGGCTGACGCCCGACTTCAGATTGTCGGGGACGATCAGGCGGGGAACGCCATCAAAGAAACGAAACATCCTGACGTGTGAACCAATCCAATCCGGCAGTGTCTGGGTCCAGGTCGCTTCGGCATAGGTCAAGCTGGACGCACCCAGCACTGCCACGAAGATCTCCGCCTCACGGATCTCGCCGGTGTCTCGATCAACGATCGGGATCTTCTTGCCGGAATAGTCGACGAAGACCTTGTCGCCGGCGGCGTGTTCCTGGCGCATCGTCGGCGAAAGCCGCTGTTCGAAGCTGCGAAAGAGCTCGCAGAACCGGCTGTAGCCATATCCGTCGGGATGACTTCCTCGATACTCCTCCCACAAGATGAGGAGCGTGACGCCCGGCTTCTTGAGCTCGACGGCAAGATGGGCCCAGTTCGGCTCTGTGCGCCGCCGCGTGCCCTGCTTGACGCCATTGCGAGCGAAGAGTTTGTTCTCAAGCGCGTCATCGGTCAGCTCGCCTGGCAGGGGGAGCTATGCTGGAATTTGGGTGACGAGGCTGATCAAGCGGCGCTCTGCGGCTTCAATTCGATGACCTCGATTCCATCTTGGAATCTGGCACCTGCGATGAGTTTCGGCAACTGATTTTGTCCTTTCAATCGTCGCCATGTCCTGGCGGCGGCCATGACCAGTTTGAAGACCATCAGCCTTGCGGTCTTCGATGATAGGGAGCCTTTCGTGCGCACCGTGCGATGGCGAACGGTGGCAAAAACGCTCTCGATGGGATTCGATGTCCGCAGATGATCCCAATGTTCGGCGGGGAAATCGTAGAACGCCAGCAAGGCATTCTGATCTTTGGTCAGGCAGTCGACCGCCTTGCCGTATTTCGCATCATATTTCTCGACAAAGACGGCAATCGCCGTCTCGGCTGAGGCTCGGTTCGGGGCGGAAAAGATTTCGCGCAGATCTGTCTTCATGCCGGCCTGCATTGAGTTCGGCACCTTGTTGAGCACGTTGGCTGTCTTGTGCACCCAGCACCGCTGGTGCTTGGTGCCGGGAAGGACCTCATCGAGCGCGCTCCAGAAGCCAAGCGCGCCGTCGCCGACGGCAAGATCGGGCGCGATTTGCAGGCCACGACGCTTCACGTCGACCAGCAGCTCGCGCCAGCTCTGCGCACTCTCACGAATCCCTGTCTGGAAGCCGACGAGTTCTTTTTTGCCCTCAGGCGTGGCGCCGATCAGCACCAGCATGCATTCGGCATGGTCTTCCATGCGCGCCTGGAGATAGACCCCGTCCGCCCACACATAGACATAATGGCGCGCCGAAAGATCGCGCTTTTGCCAACGCTCGTATTCGGTGGTCCACTCTGCCGTCAGCCGCGTGATCACCGAGGGTGAGAGGTTCGCTGCCTCCTTGCCGAGCAGGGCTGCCAGAGCTTCCTGAAAGTCGCCCGTCGAAACGCCGCGCAGGTAAAGAACGGGAAGCAGCGCGTCCAGACTTCGCGTCCGACGCGCCCATTTGGGTAGGATCGATGAGGAAAACCGGACCCGGTCCGCTTCGCCGGTCGCGCCGCGGTCCCGGACCTTCACCCGGCTGACGGGCACCGGCCCGATCCCCGTCTGGATGCTCCGCTCCGGGCCGCGACCGTGCCGGACCAGCCGCTCACGTCCGTCCGGCAGCTTCAGATCCCGCATCTCGGCAAGAAACGCTTCGGCCTCCATCTCGATCGCCTGCGCCAGCAATTTGCGCGCGCCGGTGCGGAGCACATCCGTCAGGGGATCATCGATCTCGTCGGGCTGACGAAGGCGAACAATGTTGATAGTCTCGTTCATGGCGTATCGCTCTCCTTGAGAGGTTCTGGCAGGCTTCAATCACCCGCCTCGATACGCCGCCCTTCTCAAACCGTCATCACCCATTTTCCGCCATAGCTCTGGCAGGGGCCAGCTCAACCCGATTGCCGCTGCGCGCCGCAGATTATCCTGCACCGTACTGCGTGCTATTCCCAGCACGACCGCAATCTCGCGGGAGCTGGTCCCGCTTCCGGCAAGCCGAAGCATTTGTCTCAACTGTCTCATGGTCAGCCTTCTCTTTGCCGGCATCAAAATGTCCTCGTTCATCGCGAGGTAATTGATGCCAAAGTTGCTGACCCAGGAGGTAATCTTCAGTGCCGAAAACCGGCCGGTCTTTGGTTGGAATGGTGGCCGGCTTCATACCGGAATGGTGGCCGGTGTTTGATCGGAATGGCGGCCGGCTTCACGTCGGAATCCGCAGCTGTTCGATGTGACGGTGCGCCTTGGCGTAGCCGACGCACTTATCCTGCAGCCGGGCGTTCAATTCCTCATAGGTCTTGAAGCGCAGCCTGGGCGTGAAGAAGCGCTCGCGCACCAGCCCGACCTGGTTCTCGACCTGACCCTTCTCCCAGCCAGACGCCGGCGTGCAGGCGACAGGTTGAACGAGATAGTGACTGCACATCTGCATGAAGCGGCGATTGTATTGGCGGTCCTTGCCAACGAAGATCGTTTCCACCGCCGTCTTCATGTTGTCGTAGATGCCGCGCGTGCAGGCGCCGCCGAAGAAGGCAAACGCCCGGTCGTGGGCGTCGAACACCATCTCCTGCGTCTCGCGCGGATAGGCCCTCACGAACATCATGCGGCTATGGCAGAGCCGGACATGGGCGACCTTCACGGTCACCGTCACACCGTTGATCAGGACGATCTCGTGGCTCCAGTCGAACTGGTAGGCCTCGCCCGGCGCGAAGAACAGCGGCACATAGGCGTCCGCCGATGCCGACCCTTGCGCTTTCGCCCAACTCTTCGCGTAACGCCGGACGGCGTCATAGCCGCCCTCGTAGCCGAGGCTGCAAAGCTCTTCGTAAATCCGGATGAGAGTCAGTTGCTCGCGGGCGGCTTTGCCACGGTTGCCGGTCAGAAACGCGTCGAGCTGATCCTGCCATGGGCCGATCTTCGGCTTGGGCTGCCGCT
Source organism: Mesorhizobium sp. USDA 4775 (assembly GCF_054062655.1). NCBI lineage: Bacteria > Pseudomonadati > Pseudomonadota > Alphaproteobacteria > Hyphomicrobiales > Phyllobacteriaceae > Mesorhizobium > Mesorhizobium sp. USDA 4775. Next base: position 380,844 of record NZ_JBSSFM010000002.1, on the reverse strand, counting down.
CGCGTTCGTAGGAGAACGACGTCTCGTCGGATCTGAGAATCTTGCGGACCGTGTTGCGAGACACATGCAGCTCGCGGCAAATCCGCTTGAGCGACCATCCTTGCACATGGAAGGCGCGCCGAACCCGAGCAATCGTATCCACCGACTTCATCCCCACACCATCCGCTCGCTACGACGAGCGGATGGTCGCAAATCAAAGCATCAGGGGGGTCAAAATTGGACGCCGATTCCCCGGCTTATGGGGTCAATTTTGCACGCCGATTCACACCCGAGATCTTCAACTCCGATCAGGGCAGCCAGTTCACCAGCCATGACTTCACCAAGGTCCTCCTCGACCGGGAGATCAGGATCAGCATGGATGGCAAGGGCGCCTGGCGCGACAACGTCTTCGTCGAGCGTCTCTGGCGGTCGGTGAAATATGAGGAGGTCTATCTCAAGGCCTATGACAGCGTTCGCGAAGGGCGAGCGTCGATCGGAAAATATCTCGATTTCTACAATCGGGGACGCCCGCATTCCAGCCTTGACGGCAGAGCGCCAGATGAGGCCTACTTCACCCCGATACCGCTTCCCGAGGCGGCCTAATCAGAGGCAGTGTTCCACTTATAAATCGGGAATTCCTGTCCAAACAAACCGAGCCACATCTGACAGTCAGGCGGCGAGAACGGCGAACTGTTCGGCCAAGTGTCGATACCGGGTCAATACTCCCCAGAAGTGCCGTTTGAATCTTCCTCAGTTTAGCGTTGCCGCCGGTCTTCCGGGGCGCGCCCCGGAGGACCGGCGGCGCGTCATCACCGATACTGCTCTCGATGGTCGAGAGGGGAATGGCGGTGATCAAACTCGGGGAGATAGTCATGATCTTGGATATGCATCGGCAGGGGCTGTCGGTGTCAGCGATCGCCAGGCAGACCGGCGTCGATCGAAAGACAATCCGCAAATACATCGAGCGTGGCCTTGAGGCCCCTGCCTATGGACCAAGGAAGCCGCGGGCGACGGTGATTGATCCCTTCACCGCTTATTTGCGTGAACGGGTTGCTGCCTATCCCGGCCTTAGCGGTCGGCGGCTCTTGCGAGAGCTGAAGGATCGTGGGTTTGCCGGGGGCTACACTACCGTCACGGACTGGGACTGTCAGGAATTCCGTGTGCGGGCGGGCATAATGGGTAAAAAGGATTCCCACTATGACCCGACGCAAAGAACCTGCGATACCGAATGATCTTCTCGACCAGCTTCTGGCAGGCGGGGCAGCCAGTGCTGCCTTCGAACAGGGCGGCCTGCTGGATACGCTCAAGAAGGCTCTGACCGAGCGCGCGCTGAACGCGGAGATGGACCATCATCTGGCGAGCGGCGAAGACGCTGGCAACACGCGCAACGGTTATGGCCGCAAGACGGTGACGACCGAGACCGGCAAGCTGGAGATCGATGTTCCGCGTGACCGCCAGTCGAGTTTCGATCCGCAACTGATCGCCAAGTACCAGCGCCGTTTTCCCGGCTTTGATGACAAGATCGTGTCGATGTACGCGCGTGGCATGAGCACCCGGGAGATCACCGGGCACCTGCGCGATCTGTACGGCATCGATGTGTCTGCGGACCTGATCTCAACGGTGACGGACGCCGTGCTCGACGAAGTCGCCACCTGGCAGCAAAGGCCGCTCGATCCGATTTACCCGCTGGTCTTCTTCGATGCGATCCGGGTCAAGATCCGCGATGAAGGGATGGTCCGCAACAAGGCCATCCACATCGCACTGGGCGTGCGCGCCGATGGTGCAAAGGAGGTGCTGGGCCTGTGGCTCGAGCAGAATGAAGGCGCCAAGTTCTGGCTGCGGGTGATGAACGAGCTCAAGAACCGCGGCACGGAGGATATCCTTCTGGCCGTCGTCGATGGCCTGAAAGGCTTCCCGGACGCGATCACCGCTGTGTTCCCGGAGGCGATCGTCCAGACGTGCATAGTCCATCTGCTGCGCAACTCGATGGACTTCGTGTCCTGGAAAGATCGCAAGAGCCTCGCCGGCGCACTCAAGGAAATCTACCGCGCCGTCGATGCCGATGCCGCCGAAAAGGCGCTGGCGGCGTTCGAGGCCGGCCCCTGGGGCCTGCGCTATCCCGCCATCGGCCAGAGCTGGCGGCGCGCCTGGGCCGAGGTCATTCCATTCTTCGCGTTCCCTGACGACGTCCGCCGGATCATTTACACGACGAACTCAATAGAGGCGTTGAACTCGAAACTTCGACGGGCTGTCAGGGCCAGGGGCCATTTCCCCAGCGACGACGCGGCGACCAAGCTGCTCTATCTGATCTTGAACCGATCCGAGAAAGAGTGGAAAATGCCGCCACGTGAGTGGACCATGGCCAAGGCCCAATTCGCTGTCATCTTCGGCGAGCGCTTCATCAGGGCAATGGCTGCATAATGTTCAACAGCCCGCCCGCACACGGAATTCCTGACAGTCCCTCACGGACTTTCTCAGAGACGTTCGTCCGACCTCAGAACCCGGCTTTGAAGTTCGGTTCGAAACAGCTCCCGGCGAACAGGCGCAGGTGGATTTCGCCCAATTCCATGTGGTCTTCACCGACGAGCCGGCAACCCCCAGGATCGTCTGGCTGTTTTCTATGGTGCTGGGCTATAGCCGTCTCATCTGGGCGCGCTTTGCCATGCATCAGGATCTGCCGACGGTGCTGCGATGCCACGCCGCGGCGTTCGATGCGATCGGCGGCGTTCCGCGCGAGATTCTTTACGACCGAATGAAGACTGCCGTCATCGGCGAAGGCGAAACGGGCGGCATTGTTTATAACCGCGCTCTGCTCGATCTCGCTCGCCATTTCGGCTTTCATCCAAAGGCCTGCAAACCATATCGCGCCAAGACGAAGGGAAAGGTCGAGCGACCATTCCGCTTTATTCGTGAAGACTTTTTCCTGGCGCGCTCGTTTCGCAACCTTGATGATCTTAACACCCAACTGCGGCAATGGCTGGATGGCGTTGCCAATCCGCGCGTGCACGCCACAACGCAGCGCGTCGTCGTCGAGGCCTTCGCGGAAGAGCGCCTTCATCTGCGTCCCTTGCCGCTGGCTCCGTTCCGATCGGTTCTGCGGCTTGAGCGCAGGATATCCCGAGAGGGCATGGTGAGTGTCGGTGGAAACGCCTACAGCGTGCCCGACGCCACCAGAAGGCGGCTCGTCGAAGTTCACACCTTGGCCAATGAGGTTCGAATCTTCGAAGACGGTGCGCTGATTGCTGTGCATCCGGTGTTGGAAGGTCGCCATCAGCGACGCGTCGAACCAGGACACAGAACCTTTCGCTCACCGCCGCGATCGCGATCGCACGTCAACAATGACGAGATCATTCTTCATGGATCCGGAGACCGGGTCACACAACGGCCGCTCGCCTTCTACGACGCCGTCGCCAGAGCTATGGCGCAGGAGAACCGCCCATGAGCGCCGCTCTCGATGCCGTGCCGTCGATGATCGACCGCATTCGCCATGACCTGGTCGGCCTGAAGATGCCACGTGCCCTTGAAGCACTCGACCATATTGTCCGCCGCCTGGAGCATGGCGAGCTGTCGGCGCTCGAAGCGATCGACATTCTCCTTTCCGAAGAGCTGACCCTACGGGAGAACAGCCGTATAAAGACGGCGTTGCGGATGGGTCGGCTGGCAACCATTAAAACGCTCGCCGGCTTCGATTTCTCTTTCCAGCCCTCCCTCGATCGCGATCGGATCTTCACGCTCGCGCAACTGGGCTTCGTCGAAAGGCACGAGGCCGCCCATTTCCTCGGGCCGCCAGGAACTGGCAAAAGCCATCTGGCTATCGCGCTCGGCGTCGAAGCTGTCAAAGCGGGCAAGAGCGTCTACTTCTGCACCCTGGCCGATCTCATTGCAGAGCTGTCCAGGGCCGAGCGGGAGGGACGGCTGCAAGAACGCATCCGCTTCTTCTGCAGGCCAAGTCTGCTGATCGTCGACGAGATCGGTTATCTCCCGGTGATCGCCGGCGGCGGCAATCTGTTCTTCCAGCTCGTCAACGCCCGCTACGAGAAAGGGGCAATGATCCTGACGTCCAACCGCGGCTTTGCAGAGTGGGGAGATGTTTTTGGAGACGCCGTGGTCGCCACCGCGCTTCTCGACAGGCTTTTGCACCATGCCGTCGTCGTTCAGATCGAAGGATCAAGCTACAGGCTGCGCCAGCATGCCGAATTGATGCCTGAACACGTCCGTTCGAAAGCCCTGATTACTCCACCGTCATTCGCTCCACCATCACGGCCGCGCGGTCGGCCGCCGAAAAATACCCAATTCTCCATGCCGTCCGAGACGGCGTAATTGGGGAATTTTACTTCGGCACTTTTGGGGAAATTTCACCCGGTATTGACACCAAGGACGGATTCGGGTTGAAGGCGCACCTCGCTTGTCGCTTGCGCATCATGTGGACATTTCGATGCTGGACAGAATGATGCCAGCGCTGAGGGACGACTTGAAGCCGAGCATCGGCCGGATACGGCGCTTGATGCGCCGATGGTCCTGTTCGATCCGGTTAATCAGGTGTCTACTCTTGCGGATCTGGGTCGGCTTCAGCCGGCGCCGGGAGCGATGCTGCAAGCGATTTGTGGTGTCGCAGGACCCGATCGCCTTTTGGCTGCGCCTGCCATCTGCTTGTTGAAAGCAGGTTGAGGTCTGAATTGAGCTTCAAAACGCAAGCGACAGGTCGAGATTGTGCTGCACCATTCGGTTCCCAGGCTCCAACTCGAGCGCTTGCCGATATAACACCTGCGCCGCGTCGTGCCGCCCCTCGAGATCCAAGATCACGGCTTTCGCGTTCAATACGCGCAAACTTCCTGGGGCTGCAACCAAGAGTCTGTCGAGTACCTGAAGCGCCTCATGCGGGCGTCTCTGCTCCACCAAAGCATTCGTAAGTCCGATCGCTGCATCAACATTGTCAGGGTGCTGTTGCAGCTCATCCCTCAATGCCCGCTCTTGAGCATCCGGACCGACTGCGCGCAAAATGCGCTCTCGCATAGCCGGATCGATTTCGTTGGCGTTGCGCAAATCGAGGGATGATGACTCCGTCACTGAAAGAGAGGGGTTGTCCAAGCTGGCGCAACCGCCGACAGGCAGAATGGCGAGTACGAGGAAGAGCAGAGAGTTCAGGTGAAAAAACCTGAACGATCGGAGAACTATATTCACATGTGAGCTCATGTTTGATTCTCAATTATAACGGGATGCTATGACGTAGTCGGTGACTAGCGGATTGGCTTTACTATGGCGGCCCAGGTGGAAATTTCACGGACCCCACGGGTTTAATTGTAAAGTCGGAGGCGAGCTCTTGATAAGACAGCACAGCAAGATCGATCCCGTTTCGCGTGAAAAAGCCCCGGACAAAGCGTCGGATATCCGTTGAGGTCAAAACGACAGGGCGGTTCTGACCCGGTGCGGTGTTCGAAAGGATCTGACGCATCTGCGACAGCAGCGCTTCGCTTTGCCGATCCTCTAGTACGAGGTAGGGGCCTGCAGCCGAATCTCGAACTGCATTGCGCATCACATCCTCACTCCCACGTTCCACGACCAACGCGGCCACGATGCCCTCTGTGTTGGCATAGCGGTAACAGATCTGCCGCTTCAAACCAGACCGAACATTTTCGGTGAGCAGGGCAACATCTTGCTCACGCTCGCTCCATTCAGCCAATCCTTCCAAGAGGAGGCGGGTATGGCGGATCGGGATACCTTCATCCAGGAGCCGACGCAGCACATCCGCAATCCGAGGAATCGGCGTGGTCCGCAGTACCTCCTTTACCAGATCAGCATAGTTCTGCTCCATTCGGCCAATCAGTTGGCGGGTCTCTTGAATACCGACCAACCGTGAAGCAAAGCGGGTCAACGCTGCATGGACGCGCAACGCGAGGAATTCACCTGGTCCGTAATGCGTGATGCCGATGCGCTTGAGAGCCGGTGCATGGCGTTGTTCGGTCACGAGTCTGCCCGATTTTGGATCACGCCGAAAGGGGATACCGCTCGATTCGACTTTCGCCACATCATCTTGTAGCGTTAGCTCGTTCGGATTTAACACATCCTGCTCGACGGGCACCCCCTCTATATCTATCCGAAACTGCGACTCCGACAACTGCAGGTCTACCGTGATAGGGATCAGGGGAACGACAATGCCTATGTCGGCTGAGACTAGTAGCGAAAGGCGTGCAATCTCCTGCTGCAATTCGCTTTGTTCGATCGCATACATCAAGTCTGGTGCAAGGAAGAAAGCGATCGGATGTTCCTGTGCTGGCGCGGTTTGCTTTGGGGTCTCCCCTGAAGTTTCACATATGGTATTGACGCTAGCGAGGTCTGGCACATCGCTCTTGACAAAGCTGATCGCGCCGAAGATTGCGGCCAAGATCAAAAAAACGGGCAGAGGGAAGCCAGGAACGAATCCCATTAGGATCAGTACACAAGCTGCAAGCCGCAATGGTCGCTTACTGCCCGTGAGCTGACTCACTATTTCAGTACCAAGATTAACCTTCGCGGGCCCAGTGACACGGGTCACGACTGTCGCCGCTGTAATCGAAAGCAGCAGGGCCGGAATCTGCGATATCAATGCATCGCCTATCGTCAGCAATGTGTAGTGATGCAGCACATCTCCGAAGGACATGCCCTTCGAGAGCAGGCCGATCGAAATTCCACCCAGCATGTTGATGAAGATAACCACCAGTCCGGCGATGGAATCGCCCTTTACAAATTTCATTGCGCCATCCATAGCGCCGTAAAGTTGGCTTTCCTTCTCCAATGCGGCGCGCCGCCTGCGAGATTCGGCAGCGTCGATGTGGCCGTTGCGTAGCTCCGCGTCGACGGCCATTTGCTTACCAGGCAGTGCGTCCAAGGTGAAGCGCGCCGCCACCTCTGCTACGCGTTCGGCGCCCTTTGCCAGGACCATGAATTGCACCATGGTGACGACCAGAAATATGACGAAACCCACAACAATATTGCCCGAGATCACGAAATCTCCGAACGTGTGGATGATGGCACCTGCCTCCCCCTCGGCCAGGATCAGGCGCGTGGTTGCGACGGTGAGCGCGAGGCGAAATACCGTGGCAAGCAAAATGACGCCGGGCAAAGAAGAAAGATCAAGTGGAGTGCCAACATAAAGGGCAACCATCATCAGTAGGATCGCGAGTCCCATATTGAATCCTATCATCGCGTCGACCAGCACGACCGGGATAGGCATGACCATCAGAGCGATCGCCAGAAGCAGCATCAGCGCGACCATTAGGTCAGGGTTGGCTGGCGAACGCTTGATGAAGTTGCGGAGGGCGTTGGCCATCGAGGCCCCTTTTCGATCGTTTGAGTGTCACTCTGCTGCTTCGCAGTGAAAGCGTGGCAAGCGAAGTCGGTCGGCTCTTCCAAAGTTTTGGGCCAGCCAATCGCCAGGCCGCGCATGGGAGCCAGAAAAATACGCGAGGTACCGGCCGCAGCAGAATGATTGCCGACGACGTTATTCTGGTTGATAGGCGGGCTAATAGGGGAGGGCCGCAAGGCGGCCGTTTCGGCTTAGAAGCACACGGCCTTCCTCGATCCGGTCGACCGTCCATCCGTCCTCTAGAACGGCGCCAACAAAATACTTCTCGCCATCGACGACGAGATACGGTTGGGGTCCATGCCAAACGGCTTCGACGGCGATTGCGGATGGCGCTTTTTCGTCTTGGGTGAGCACTCCATTGATCAGGGTTAGTGCGCCCTTGCTACGATGATCGAACCATTGCTGAAGCTTCCGCCAGCTGATGATCGATGCAGACGTGACCGTACCCTCTGCGGTCACAGCACCCCTCGCCGAGGTGACCTTAACATTCAGCAGGCCCGCTCTGTCCACTTCGTCCTGCAGCTCTTTGGCCACCGCCTCTGCAGTCTGGTCGCTGGCGCGGGGACTGGTTCGCTTCGACTCATAATCGGCCCTGGGTGTATCGGGTCTCGATACACCAGCATCCCCGTTATAGGAGAAAATGGCTGCGAGAGTACCGGCCGCTAGAGAGGCGAACATAACCATGGCCAGAACACGGCTCGAGACGCTTGATATGCCGATCGAACTATTTAGGACTCCATTCTTTACGGACCAGAGAATGGACATCTCGCCTGAGAGAACGACGACGGGGAGGGACACGACAACGCTCTCGCCCACGGCAATGTTCCGCTTCCCTTCAATCCTTAGTCCGGCAGCAAGCGCCTCGACCTCGACCGAGTTGCCAAGAAGTTTGATACGAAAATGATGCGAGGCCAGCCCTTGCTCAACGAAGATCATATCGGCGTCCAAGCCGCTGCCGACTAAGCTCGTTTCGAGAGAAGTCTTACCGGCCAACCCACAATAGAGCCCCGACAGCACTTCGTAATAGAGGGAAATGGTGTCATCCACGGATGATCTCTCAAATAAAGGACAGAGGCCGCACAGCAATTGCCATGCGGCCATTTTCGCTCCACGTCGCGCTACCATAGAGGCGCGGAAGGAGGCTACCTTGAGCCCCGTTGAACGATTAGGAAACGCGTTCGTCGGCCGCTTTCTTGATTGTGTTGAGATTGGTCGTAACGGTGCGGAGCAGTACACTCCTAGCCGTAGCCTCCAAGCTCATCGCCGATAGCTCCGCGATTTGGGCCTTGAAAGCGACTTCCCCAGCGGCTTTGGTGCCGACGTCTGCAGCCATTGTACCACCAGTACCAACCGCACTCATACCAGTACTTGCTTTAGTCATTTTGTTCTCCTTGTCTGTTCAAACTGTGCCGTTAACACGACACCACCTCCTGACGCAGACCATCCACATCAGGCATCCTCGTCAGTTTCCGCCAAAGCGTCGTCGGCGTCAGCCATAGCATCGTTCGCAATAGTCATCATAAAAGAGGAGAGAACGGCATCGAAGTGTTCAGTTAGAGTTTGCGCGCCATCTCCAGAGACGGTCGGACCCTCCGGCCGATCACCCCCGCTAACAGGCTTGTTACGATGATCACTCCCATCAACCGGCTTATTATGGGCAGATTGGACGGGGGACGGGTGCTGTGGTTTGGCATTCCGATCTCCATGCCCACTGCGGGTCAAGGAAAAGCTGGCGATACCACCTCCACTTCCAACTCCTGCAACCATCCGGTTCTCCTACATCAGTTTCCATTGGGGGACGCCTAACACCATCATTTAATCAAGTTACGAGCGCCAGCTTTCCAGAAGCTGACGACTCTGAACAAAATGCAGCAACCGAGAAACGTCGTGGACGTTTCGGGCTTCTGCTCGGGACAAACTTGTTGATTTGTCTGCAAGGTGTAGTGTTGGCCACGCTTCTGGCGCATGCAGGGGCCTCAAGGCCACGCTCGATGTATTTGCGGATTGTCTTTCGATCGACGCCGGTCTGCCTGGCGATCGCTGACGCCGACAGCCCCTGCCGATGCATATCCAAGATCATGACTATCTCCCCGAGTTTGATCACCGCTGACCTTGCCCCTCTGATCTAATCCGGTTTGAAGTTCGTTCTGGCCCATCGAGAGGACCAGGACATGAAACGTAGCCGCTTCTCCGAAGATATGGGGTATTCGGTTCAGCTTCACTGACTGCCCGACCCCTTTCCGGATGACGGTGTTCGCCTGATGCTCTGAGCCGACCTAGCAAAGAGGAGATCGGCATGGGCGTTTATGCAGGACTGGATATCTCTCTCGACGCAGTAGCCATTTGCGTCATTGGCGAGACCGGCGAGATGCTGTGGCAGGGGAAGGTGCTCGGTGACCCCGAGCCGGTGAAGGCTATTCTTCACCGATGGCGGGATGATCTCGTTCGCGTAGGTTTGGAAGCCGGTGCGACGTCGGAATGGATTGGCGGGCATCTTGTTGATGAGGGCTTTCCCGTCGTCTGCCTGGAGAGGCGGCATGTCAAAGCAGCTCTGAGCGCGATGACGGTTAAGACGGACCGGAATGACGCGCAAGGCATCGCGCAAATCGTCCGCACGGGTTGGTTCAAGGCCGTTCATCTGAAGTCCGCTGCTGGCCAGCGGCTGCGCACCCTGACGGCGGCGCGCAAGGCGGCCGTGAGAGCATTGACCGGCAACGAGCAGGTCATCCGCGGTCTGTTGCGGCCGTTGGGGCTGAAGATCGGGGCGGTGACGCGCGTTCGGTTCGAGGCCAGGGTCTGCCAGCTGATCGGAACAGATAGGTTGTTGCGGGACTGTCAGGAATTCCGTGTGCGGGCGGGCATAATGGGTAAAAAGGATTCCCACTATGACCCGACGCAAAGAACCTGCGATACCGAATGATCTTCTCGACCAGCTTCTGGCAGGCGGGGCAGCCAGTGCTGCCTTCGAACAGGGCGGCCTGCTGGATACGCTCAAGAAGGCTCTGACCGAGCGCGCGCTGAACGCGGAGATGGACCATCATCTGGCGAGCGGCGAAGACGCTGGCAACACGCGCAACGGTTATGGCCGCAAGACGGTGACGACCGAGACCGGCAAGCTGGAGATCGATGTTCCGCGTGACCGCCAGTCGAGTTTCGATCCGCAACTGATCGCCAAGTACCAGCGCCGTTTTCCCGGCTTTGATGACAAGATCGTGTCGATGTACGCGCGTGGCATGAGCACCCGGGAGATCACCGGGCACCTGCGCGATCTGTACGGCATCGATGTGTCTGCGGACCTGATCTCAACGGTGACGGACGCCGTGCTCGACGAAGTCGCCACCTGGCAGCAAAGGCCGCTCGATCCGATTTACCCGCTGGTCTTCTTCGATGCGATCCGGGTCAAGATCCGCGATGAAGGGATGGTCCGCAACAAGGCCATCCACATCGCACTGGGCGTGCGCGCCGATGGTGCAAAGGAGGTGCTGGGCCTGTGGCTCGAGCAGAATGAAGGCGCCAAGTTCTGGCTGCGGGTGATGAACGAGCTCAAGAACCGCGGCACGGAGGATATCCTTCTGGCCGTCGTCGATGGCCTGAAAGGCTTCCCGGACGCGATCACCGCTGTGTTCCCGGAGGCGATCGTCCAGACGTGCATAGTCCATCTGCTGCGCAACTCGATGGACTTCGTGTCCTGGAAAGATCGCAAGAGCCTCGCCGGCGCACTCAAGGAAATCTACCGCGCCGTCGATGCCGATGCCGCCGAAAAGGCGCTGGCGGCGTTCGAGGCCGGCCCCTGGGGCCTGCGCTATCCCGCCATCGGCCAGAGCTGGCGGCGCGCCTGGGCCGAGGTCATTCCATTCTTCGCGTTCCCTGACGACGTCCGCCGGATCATTTACACGACGAACTCAATAGAGGCGTTGAACTCGAAACTTCGACGGGCTGTCAGGGCCAGGGGCCATTTCCCCAGCGACGACGCGGCGACCAAGCTGCTCTATCTGATCTTGAACCGATCCGAGAAAGAGTGGAAAATGCCGCCACGTGAGTGGACCATGGCCAAGGCCCAATTCGCTGTCATCTTCGGCGAGCGCTTCATCAGGGCAATGGCTGCATAATGTTCAACAGCCCGCCCGCACACGGAATTCCTGACAGTCCCGTTGTTGCTGGCGATCTTTGAGCCGCTCCTGCGGCTACACAAGAGCCTGCGCCAGAGCCTGGCCGATCTGCACCGCCTTGTCCTCAGGGCAGTTCGTACGGATCCAATCTGTCGACGCCTCATGACCATGCCGGGCATTGGACCCGTGACGGCACTCACATACAGGGCGACGATCGATAACCCAAAGCGCTTCCGGCGATCCAGATCTGTTGGCGCCTATCTCGGCCTCACTCCGCGACGATACCAGTCCGGAGAAGTCGACAGGGTCGGTCGCATCACGAAAGTCGGCGACGGCGAGACGCGAACGGCGTTGTTCGAGGCGGCCAATGTCATTCTTCGCCCGACCACCAGATGGTCAAGCATGAAGGCCTGGGCCATGAAGATTGCCGATCGTCAGGGTGTTCGACGCGCAAAGGTAGCACTTGCTCGAAGGATGGCGGTCACGCTTCATCGCATGTGGATCGACGAACAAGACTTCCGCTGGACGGCCGCCTAGGCAGGCCCGCCCACGGAACGGCGAGCGCTCGATGCAGGGCGCGGTCCGAGCGAGTTCGCACGATCTGTCGTTGCCGGCCTCCGAGCACGTCGAAGAGCTTTGAACCGAGCGGACCCACGAACACCATCATGCCGGCGGCCACGTGCCGACTGTGGCGCGACAATTCTGATGAGAAGCGCGCGACAATCTGGATGAGAATCTGGTGTCGCGGCGGAGGTGATGATCGCGGCATTGATTGCCGCGCGCAAGAGGGTTTGTCGGTTTGATTGTCGCGGCGCGTCAATCAGCGACGCTGTTGGCGGGTGTGGCATAGGACGCGGGGCGTCCCGGGCCACGCTTTCGCTCCATGGCCTCGCGGCGCCTGTAGCTCTCGACATTCATCTCGAAGATGGTGGCGTGATGGACGAGGCGGTCGACCGCGGCGAGCGTCATGGCGGGGTCGGGGAAGACCTTGCCCCATTCGCCGAACGGCTGGTTGGCGGTGATGAGCATTGAGCGCCGCTCGTAGCGGGCGCTGATGAGCTCGAACAGCACGCTGGTCTCGGCCTGGTCCTTGGTGACGTAGGCGAGATCATCGAGGATCAGGAGATGGAACTTGTCGAGCTTGGCCAGAGCGCTCTCGAGCGCCAGGTCTCGCCGTGCCGTCTGAAGCTTCTGGACGAGGTCGGTTGTTCTGGTGAAGAGCACCCGCCAGCCATTCTCGATGAGCGCAAGGCCGATGGCTGAAGCGAGATGGCTTTTGCCGCCGCCGGGCGGGCCGAACAGAAGCAGGTTCGCCCCCTTCTCCAGCCAGCTGTCGCCGGCGGTGATCGCCATCACCTGGGCCTTGGAGATCATCGGCACGGCCTCGAACGCGAAGGTGTCGAGGGTCTTGCCCGGCAGGAGGCGGGCCTCGGCGAGGTGGCGTTCGATGCGGCGGCGGTCGCGTTCGGCCAGTTCATGCTCGGTGATCGCGGCGAGAAAGCGGGCGGCGGGCCAGCCTTCCTTGTCGGCCTGTTCGGCGAATTGCGGCCACATGAGCTTGATGGCCGGCAAGCGCAGTTCGTTGAGGAGCAGGCTGAGCTTGGCGGTATCGACAGTGGTGTTGGTCTTCATGCCGCGTCTCGGCACCGTAAAGTTAACCCGACGGCTGATGAAGATGTGCGAACATGGGCCATGTCAGAAGTTGCTCGTGATCCGCTTTATCGTCGCCACCGCTTTCCCGCCGAGATCATTGCGCACGCGGTATGGCTCTACTTTCGCTTTCCGCTCAGCCTGCGCATGGTTGAGGACATGTTGGCGGCCCGCGGCATCATCGTCACGCATCAGACCATTCGAAGCTGGGCGGAGAAATTCGGGCGGCATTTCGCCCGGGAGATCAAGCGACGGTCAGCCGGCTGCCTGGGCGACAAATGGCATCTCGACGAATGTGTGGTGGCCATCAATGGCAAGGAGCAGTGGCTCTGGCGTGGGGACTGTCAGGAATTCCGTGTGCGGGCGGGCATAATGGGTAAAAAGGTTTCCCACTATGACCCGACGCAAAGAACCTGCGATACCGAATGATCTTCTCGACCAGCTTCTGGCAGGCGGGGCAGCCAGTGCTGCCTTCGAACAGGGCGGCCTGCTGGATACGCTCAAGAAGGCTCTGACCGAGCGCGCGCTGAACGCGGAGATGGACCATCATCTGGCGAGCGGCGAAGACGCTGGCAACACGCGCAACGGTTATGGCCGCAAGACGGTGACGACCGAGACCGGCAAGCTGGAGATCGATGTTCCGCGTGACCGCCAGTCGAGTTTCGATCCGCAACTGATCGCCAAGTACCAGCGCCGTTTTCCCGGCTTTGATGACAAGATCGTGTCGATGTACGCGCGTGGCATGAGCACCCGGGAGATCACCGGGCACCTGCGCGATCTGTACGGCATCGATGTGTCTGCGGACCTGATCTCAACGGTGACGGACGCCGTGCTCGACGAAGTCGCCACCTGGCAGCAAAGGCCGCTCGATCCGATTTACCCGCTGGTCTTCTTCGATGCGATCCGGGTCAAGATCCGCGATGAAGGGATGGTCCGCAACAAGGCCATCCACATCGCACTGGGCGTGCGCGCCGATGGTGCAAAGGAGGTGCTGGGCCTGTGGCTCGAGCAGAATGAAGGCGCCAAGTTCTGGCTGCGGGTGATGAACGAGCTCAAGAACCGCGGCACGGAGGATATCCTTCTGGCCGTCGTCGATGGCCTGAAAGGCTTCCCGGACGCGATCACCGCTGTGTTCCCGGAGGCGATCGTCCAGACGTGCATAGTCCATCTGCTGCGCAACTCGATGGACTTCGTGTCCTGGAAAGATCGCAAGAGCCTCGCCGGCGCACTCAAGGAAATCTACCGCGCCGTCGATGCCGATGCCGCCGAAAAGGCGCTGGCGGCGTTCGAGGCCGGCCCCTGGGGCCTGCGCTATCCCGCCATCGGCCAGAGCTGGCGGCGCGCCTGGGCCGAGGTCATTCCATTCTTCGCGTTCCCTGACGACGTCCGCCGGATCATTTACACGACGAACTCAATAGAGGCGTTGAACTCGAAACTTCGACGGGCTGTCAGGGCCAGGGGCCATTTCCCCAGCGACGACGCGGCGACCAAGCTGCTCTATCTGATCTTGAACCGATCCGAGAAAGAGTGGAAAATGCCGCCACGTGAGTGGACCATGGCCAAGGCCCAATTCGCTGTCATCTTCGGCGAGCGCTTCATCAGGGCAATGGCTGCATAATGTTCAACAGCCCGCCCGCACACGGAATTCCTGACAGTCCCCTGGCGTGCCGTCGATCAGGACGGCTTCGTCCTCGAAGTGCTGGTGCAAAGCCGCCGAAATGCCAAGGCGGCAAAGCGTCTGATGCGCAAGTTGCTGAAGGCTCAAGGGCGGACACCACGGGTCATGATCACCGACAAGCTCCGGTCCTATGATGCCGCCAGGCGCGACCTCATGCCCGGTGTCGAACACCGGTCGCACAAAGGCCTCAATAATCGAGCGGAAAATTCGCACCAGCCGACCCGACGACGCGAAAGGACCATGAAACGCTTCAAGTCGGCACGCCAGCTTCAGCGGTTCGTTTCCATCCATGATCCGATTGCCAACCTGTTCCACTTTCCCCGCAATACGCTGTCATCGGCTCAACATCGAGACCTGCGTAACGCCGCCATGCAAATCTGGAACAAAATCGCGTGTCTCGCCGCAGCGTGACAGCCGTCCCGGCCAGCTATCGCTGCATCAATCCGCTGATAACTTTACAGTGCCGTGGGAAGTCCTTCGGCAGAAGCCGCCATGCTCCGCCCGACGAAGCCATGTAAAGCAGCGCGTTCACGAGCTCGCGCAGGTCCGTCTTCCGCGGCCGGCCGATCCGGTTCGGCGCCGGCATCAGCGGCTCGATCAGCGCCCACTCCGCGTCCGTCAGGTCGCTTGCGTAGCGCGGGCAGCGCCGTTCATAGTGAGGGCCAGTGGTTTCGGTCCAGGGCATCATGATCTCCGTCGAATCTCAGCAATCCGACAGAATCACAACCCGCTGAAATCACTCACTTCTTTTTGGAGCGGACACTTAGAGTTTGCGACAGAACCTTTCGAACTGCTCGGCCAAGGACGGATTCGGATTGAAGGCGTACCTCGCCTGTCACTTGCGCATCATGTGAATCATTTCGATGCCGGTCAGAATGGTGGCTGCGGGGGCCGATCGGCAACAGAATCCGCACGACAGTGCTGACCCCGGGCGTGGATTTAATTCTCACATTGCCACGCATCGCGCTCACCATTTCAATGCAACCTGTCAAACCGAGCCCAGGGTTCGACCCTCCTCGCGTCGAAAAGAACGGCGTTGCGGCTTTGCCCAGAATATCCGAGGACATGCCACAACCATTGTCTGCAATTTCAATGAGAAGCCTGCGCGCGAACAAAAAGCGTCGATTGAGAAGGCGCGCTCCAATTGTGACCTGTTTGTCTTGTTTTCCTTGAACAGCCGTCATAGCGTTGTTTACAAGCTCTTCGACAATCATGCGAACTTGGGTCGCCGGAACTTGCAGCTCCTGCACGTTGTCTTCGATGTCAAATCGGATGTGAGTGTCCAGTGCACCGCGA
The DNA here is from genome assembly GCF_054062655.1 of Mesorhizobium sp. USDA 4775. Classification (NCBI taxonomy): domain Bacteria; kingdom Pseudomonadati; phylum Pseudomonadota; class Alphaproteobacteria; order Hyphomicrobiales; family Phyllobacteriaceae; genus Mesorhizobium; species Mesorhizobium sp. USDA 4775. The sequence continues at coordinate 364,790 of NZ_JBSSFM010000002.1, read as the reverse complement.
TTCTCCTGAAGAAGTTTGCCGAGCGGCTGGGTACGAACGTCGCGCTCTGAATTGGCGATCCTTATGAGCCCGTTAGTGACACCTTCAAGTTCCTTTACCGCGTCTTGTGCTGCCTTATGCATCACGGGTGATGCTGAAGTCTGATCGCCAAGAAACAGCCGAAGTGCGACAAGGCGTGATCGGGTCATATGCGCATGCAGCAACGAAAAAGCCCGAACGTATCCATCGCGGCGCCTGGAAAACTCGGCACGTTGCACAATTATTATGAAGCCGATAACCACCAAAACGAGCGCGAGTGCGAAAACGAAGCGGTTACGCGTAGCAGCGATCGTGATCTTTGCTTTCTCTTTGACGCTGGTGCGGTAAGCAGCTGGCAAACGACCGATTTCGGACAGAGATTGCTCGATTTCGTCCGTGCACCGGAGCGCCTCATAGTAACCTCTGCCGGTCAGAGCGACTGGCGCGACCTGCGTCTTTATGGCTTTCCGGGCTCTGAGCAGAAGTTCGACCTCCTTTTGGCTCAACTGTCGGAGCGTCAGTAGTCGGTCGATATTTTCGACGATCGATGTGATTTGGCGCCCGAACGCCGGCTCGAGTTCTCCGGTCGCGCTGGCGAGACGAAGCCAGCCGGCAATCCGCGTGATGCCCACCCGGGCCTCTCCCGCCAGGTGCAGAGTTTCGAAGGCCTTGCCGATTGATCGTCCGGTCTCTTGTCGGTAGTGTTCGGACAGAACAAACGACCAGCAGCCTAGTGACAGTGCCATCGCCAGCGCGGCGTAGATGCCGGCTGTGGAGTTGAAGAATCGTTTTAGGATCATGGCACCGGCTGCACCGTAGTGAACCGGCGAAAAATGAGCAGTGCCCAAGCACATATGAGGATGGCAGCCACTCTAAAAAAAGAAATACGGAACACTTCAATCGGATCCCTTTATACTCATTAATCAGCCCCTGATGAGCCGTGTATGTCATACTGGTCGAATTATTTCGTGCACGTTTCAGCGACGAAACTATCGAGTAGGTTCAACTGTATGATCTGACCGGCTGCTATGTCGTTTGCGGCGACCAACGCATTTGTGTCCGGGCTTCACAGCTAATCAGGGTTCAGGAAAACTCGCTGTTCCCGAGCATCCGATCCGGTTCATGTGGTCTTAATTGCCGTAGACTAGGGAATGACGTCTGTTTCAGACAAGGTAAGCTGCAGGCATCATCACTATGGTGCAGCCTTCCTCGCCAGTCCTTGGCTCAGTCGGCTCCTGCAGTCAGTGCCGCAGCGATCTCACCACGCAGCCATTTGTGCTCTGGGTCGCGATGACAACGCTCGTGCCAGATCAGCGCAACCTCGTAGGGCTCCATTTTGATCGGTAGGTCGACCGCCCTGAGCGGTAGCATGGCGGAAAACCGCATAGCCGCCCGGTGCGGGACAACGAGGGCCATATCGGAAGTCGCAGCCACCATGGCGGCTGTTAACACGTTGGAAAACCGCATCCTGCGGTCCGGTAATCCCAACTCTGGCATAACGTCGTAAATTTGCCCGACTTGGCTACCGGAGTCTGAACTGATGGCGGCATGACGCAGGGCCATAACGCTCTCAATTGTCCGTTCCTGCGCCAGTGACGGGTGGTCGTGGCGCAGCAAGCACACGAAGTGGTCAGTATAGAGGCGGCGGCGCAAGTAGCCTGGCGGAGCGGCGGCTATCTGCCCAATGGCCAGATCGATATCGCCATCCTCAAGCGCTCGTAGAGTGCCTTTAAAGAGCGAATGGAAGACGATCTCAAGGTCAGGCGCGCGCTGCATGAGCCGGGGCAGCAGGATCAGCGTTTGGTGATCGGGCACGGCGATCGTGGCCTTCGAACGCCACTCCCCTGTGGGGACGCTGCTGTCCACCAAAATTTTTCGAATCGCATTCAACGCCGATGGCAGCATTAGGGCCAAGCGTTCGCCTTGCGACGTCAAAACGAAGCCCCTTGAGCCTCGGACCAAGAGTTCATCATTGAAAATGTCGCGCAACATCGCCAACGCCCGGCTCATCGCTGGTTGACTTTTGCCGACGCGCCAGCCCGCATGCGTGACGTTGCGGGCTTCCAGCAAGGCTTCCAATGCCACCAGCAGGTTCAGGTCGATGGATGCCAGATTCAGATTTGGTCGCCGTTCGACATAGTGGTGGGGGGCTAACAGACCTGCGTGCGGCCGACTGCAATTTTGTGCGGCATTTCGACAAGAGAGCTCGCGCATGGTCTCTATTCCTCGATTCGTCGGGTTCGGGGATTTCCACAACCTCCCACGCTGACGACCATGGACGTATTCCGTTTCCTAAAAAAGGGGGGCGGCCCTCCCTATTTGGATTGTGCCCCTTGGGACGGACATCTATCGGGCGGCATTTCGCCCGGGAGATCAAGCGACGGTCAGCCGGCTGCCTGGGCGACAAATGGCATCTCGACGAATGTGTGGTGGCCATCAATGGCAAGAAGCAGTGGCTCTGGCGTGCCGTCGATCAGGACGGCTTCGTCCTCGAAGTGCTGGTGCAAAGCCGCCGAAATGCCAAGGCGGCAAAGCGTCTGATGCGCAAGTTGCTGAAGGCTCAAGGGCGGGTCATGATCACCGACAAGCTCCGGTCCTATGATGCCGCCAGGCGCGACCTCATGCCCGGTGTCGAACACCGGTCGCACAAAGGCCTCAATAATCGAGCGGAAAATTCGCACCAGCCGACCCGACGACGCGAAAGGACCATGAAACGCTTCAAGTCGGCACGCCAGCTTCAGCGGTTCGTTTCCATCCATGATCCGATTGCCAACCTGTTCCACTTTCCCCGCAATACGCTGTCATCAGCTCAACAGAGGTGGCTCGGTTTGTTTGGACAGGAATTCCGGAGTTATAAGTGGAACACTGGTGCTGTCACATTGATTGAGGGGTAAGGAAATTGAGGTGGCAGCGCGCCCATGACCGTGAGTGCACCGACCTACAAGATGGGATGGTTGCCGCCCTCCCCAGACGGCATCGCAATGTGCCAAGGTCGTGGTGTTCAACGCCACAAGAAGGAGAGGACGGCAAATGAAGAATACAATGATCGGGGTGGACCTGGCAAAGAACGTTTTCCAGCTTCAGGGCGCGACAATGACAGGGGATTTGAAATTCCGTAAGAAGCTGACGCGGTCACGGTTCCGGCAGTTTATGTCATGCCAACCGCCTGCAGTGGTGGTGATGGAGGCGTGCGGCAGCGCGAGCTATTGGGCGCGGGAAATGGTCAAGCTTGGCCATGAGGTGAAACTGATCGCGCCGCAATACGTACGGCCCTTCGTGAAGAGGCAGAAAAACGATGCTGCCGATGCCGAAGCAATCGTCGTTGCGGCACAGCGCCCCGAGATGCGTTTTGTCCAGCCGAAGTCGGAAGATCAGCAGGCCTGCGCGGTGTTGTTCCGAGCCCGGGAGCGCCTCCTCCATCAGCGCACCGAGCTTGTGAATGCTTTGTGCTCGGTGTGCTCTATGAATATGGCCACATGGTGCTGTCACATTGATTGAGGGGTAAGGAAATTGAGGTAGCAGCGCGCCCATGACGAGCTATGGCGGAAAATGGGTGATGACGGTTTGAGAAGGGCGGCGTATCGAGGCGGGTGATTGAAGCCTGCCAGAACCTCTCAAGGAGAGCGATACGCCATGAACGAGACTATCAACATTGTTCGCCTTCGTCAGCCCGACGAGATCGATGATCCCCTGACGGATGTGCTCCGCACCGGCGCGCGCAAATTGCTGGCGCAGGCGATCGAGATGGAGGCCGAAGCGTTTCTTGCCGAGATGCGGGATCTGAAGCTGCCGGACGGACGTGAGCGGCTGGTCCGGCACGGTCGCGGCCCGGAGCGGAGCATCCAGACGGGGATCGGGCCGGTGCCCGTCAGCCGGGTGAAGGTCCGGGACCGCGGCGCGACCGGCGAAGCGGACCGGGTCCGGTTTTCCTCATCGATCCTACCCAAATGGGCGCGTCGGACGCGAAGTCTGGACGCGCTGCTTCCCGTTCTTTACCTGCGCGGCGTTTCGACGGGCGACTTTCAGGAAGCTCTGGCAGCCCTGCTCGGCAAGGAGGCAGCGAACCTCTCACCCTCGGTGATCACGCGGCTGACGGCAGAGTGGACCACCGAATACGAGCGTTGGCAAAAGCGCGATCTTTCGGCGCGCCATTATGTCTATGTGTGGGCGGACGGGGTCTATCTCCAGGCGCGCATGGAAGACCATGCCGAATGCATGCTGGTGCTGATCGGCGCCACGCCTGAGGGCAAAAAAGAACTCGTCGGCTTCCAGACAGGGATTCGTGAGAGTGCGCAGAGCTGGCGCGAGCTGCTGGTCGACGTGAAGCGTCGTGGCCTGCAAATCGCGCCCGATCTTGCCGTCGGCGACGGCGCGCTTGGCTTCTGGAGCGCGCTCGATGAGGTCCTTCCCGGCACCAAGCACCAGCGGTGCTGGGTGCACAAGACAGCCAACGTGCTCAACAAGGTGCCGAACTCAATGCAGGCCGGCATGAAGACAGATCTGCGCGAAATCTTTTCCGCCCCGAACCGAGCCTCAGCCGAGACGGCGATTGCCGTCTTTGTCGAGAAATATGATGCGAAATACGGCAAGGCGGTCGACTGCCTGACCAAAGATCAGAATGCCTTGCTGGCGTTCTACGATTTCCCCGCCGAACATTGGGATCATCTGCGGACATCGAATCCCATCGAGAGCGTTTTTGCCACCGTTCGCCATCGCACGGTGCGCACGAAAGGCTCCCTATCATCGAAGACCGCAAGGCTGATGGTCTTCAAACTGGTCATGGCCGCCGCCAGGACATGGCGACGATTGAAAGGACAAAATCAGTTGCCGAAACTCATCGCAGGTGCCAGATTCCAAGATGGAATCGAGGTCATCGAATTGAAGCCGCAGAGCGCCGCTTGATCAGCCTCGTCACCCAAATTCCAGCATAGCTCCCCATGACCGTGAGTGCACCGACCTACAAGAACCACCGCTATCCGATCGAAATCGTGGCCCGTGCTGTCTGGCTCTACTTCCGCTTCAATCTGAGCCTGCGCGATGTCGAGGAAAGGCGTTGTCACGTTGTTTGAAATGTGGCCGCGTGAGGCCGACACCGCGCTTTTCAGGCAGGCAGTGCACTCACGGCTTCCCACGCGGCCATTGCCTGGCGTCGATGGGTTCGAATTTGTGCTGCCGAGCGGTTGGTCTGGGAGGGGACGAAGAGATTTCGGACGGCGGAGAAGATCGACACGAAATGCTGCAATGAGCCGACCGACCGGAAACCCTGTCGCGTTCGTTCCCGTTTTCGGAACGGCAGATGAGAATTCTCCGCCCGGTTGTTCAAGCCTTTATGCGAGCGGTGTTCCACGTTCGGCATGACCTGGCGTTTGGCCGCCCCGTAGGAGCGCAGTTTGTCGGTGATCATACGCTTTGGCGGCAGACCCTGCTTCTTCAGAAGTCGCGTCAGCAGGCGCCTGGCGGCCTTGGTGTTGCGACGCGTCTGGACAATCTCGTCGAGCACATATCCGTCCTGATCAACCGCTCTCCACAACCAGCACTTCTGACCGTTGATGCGCACCACGACTTCATCCAGATGCCAGACATCGTCTTTCGTTGGTGCCTTGCGGCGTATGCGGCGCGCATAAGAGCTATGGCGGAAAATGGGTGATGACGGTTTGAGAAGGGCGGCGTATCGAGGCGGGTGATTGAAGCCTGCCAGAACCTCTCAAGGAGAGCGATACGCCATGAACGAGACTATCAACATTGTTCGCCTTCGTCAGCCCGACGAGATCGATGATCCCCTGACGGATGTGCTCCGCACCGGCGCGCGCAAATTGCTGGCGCAGGCGATCGAGATGGAGGCCGAAGCGTTTCTTGCCGAGATGCGGGATCTGACCCGACTTAAACACCGCCTGTGAGAATATGTCATTAAGTCAGCATGTTAGGCGCGCGCCGGCGCGTGTTACCACTACATTTTGGGGGGATCTCAGGCGAGTTGTTCGTCGAGGTTGTGTGGCAGAGCGATGCCAGCTGCCTTGAAGACGTTGCCCACTTGGCCGGTGACGTGAGTTCTGGTTGTGACGATGCGACCATCCTTTTCGATGGTGGCTTCCTGGAGGCGATCGAGATCGCGTAGGAGCGGCTGCCATTCGGGCGTCAGGCCTTTGGCCCGGCAGAGGCGGCGCAGTTCCTTGCTGAGCACGAGCGCCAGGAACGAGCAGAACACATGCCCGCGGATGGCGGCATCGGATTGGTGGAAGATCGGCCGGGTATTGAAGGTTGCCTTGGCGGCGCGGAACAGGCTCTCGACCTCGAGCAAATCGCGATACCGCAGCACGGCCTGGAGCGGGGTCACCTTCGCGTTGGTCCGCACCACGGTGATACCGTCGTAGCGGGCTTCCTCGGCAAGCTTGCCGACATCGATCTTGAAGTTCTTGCCGCCGGCCTTGAGGTAACGCCGGTAGGCCGAGTTGCCGACCAGTGCCTTGTCGCCCTTCTTGAGCTGTGCCTCGAGGCCGGCGATGATCGCCTGGCGGTCGGCCTTGTCCTTCTCGGCCTCGGCGTCATTGCGGCTGACGATGTAGCGGTCTTTACCGAACTTGACCTCTTTGACCCACAACTGAGTTTCACCGCGCTGGCGCTCGAGAACGAGCGGAACCATCGGCGCCGTGTCATTGAGCACGACGTTGTGGATCACGCTGCTCGAGCGTTCGCGGGCCCCCAGAATGTATTCCATGCCCAGCTTTTCGAGCGCGGCGATGGTATCGGCGCTGATCATGCCGCGATCGGCGACAACGCAGGCGCGTGTGACGCCGAAGCGCGTTCGCAGCCGATCGACCACCGGCAACAGGACGGTCACGTCAGCGGTGTTGCCAGGCACCATCTCGGTGCAGATCGGCCGGCCCTCGCCATCAACGACCAGCGCCAGGATCATTTGCGCCAGATCGGGGCGGAAGTCCTTGGAATGCCCGCGCTTGCCCAGCGTCTCGCCGCCCGCGCCGTAGAAGGATAACGAGGTTGTGTCCATGAACACAAGGCTGAGGTCGGTGAACAGGTCCTGCCGGCGCGCGAAGAGCTTTTCCTCGATCACGTCTTTCACGCAGCGCGCCACCAGCGCGCCTTGCGCCTTTTCGCCGCGTTCCTCGCCCAGCCACGCCATGGCCCGGTAAAAGTGATGGAGCGCCAGACCCTCGGCGCCCTCGATACCATAATCGGCCATCCAGTTCGCGCAGTCGCGGTCCGAGCCCGACACGAACAGCCGATGCAACGTGCCAATGAACACCGCCCGTTCCACCGCAAAGCCGAACTGGCGCCCTTCCAGCACCTCTTCCAGCACATCGCCAATCCCGAGCCGCTGCCACAGCCGCCCGAACAACAGCGGACCGCCAATGCGGCGAGAGGCAATCCGCCCCGCGTCAATGTCGGACAGGATGAGGCTGCGTTCGCCATGGCGCGCAATCGAGGCCGCCAATCTGTCAAGTTCGCCGCTGGCAACCAGCGCATCCTTGCGGCCCAGTGCCTTTATCGTGCGCTGGCGAACGGTTTTGCCGTCGCGGACACTTTCCACGAGGTAGAGATAGCGATGGCCGCGCGCGACTCTCTCAACGACAAACATGCCAGCGTTGTTAGTAAATAAATGCCGTCAAATCCAGACAAAACAGAGCAAACAGCACAAATGTTGTTACCACACATTTTCGCGCCCGAAATTCAAGGCAAATGAATTCAATGGCTTAACGGACAGTGTTCGCTATCCGTTCACGTCCAACTGTTCAAGTTGGGCCTCGGTGATCACGCGGCTGACGGCAGAGTGGACCACCGAATACGAGCGTTGGCAAAAGCGCGATCTTTCGGCGCGCCATTATGTCTATGTGTGGGCGGACGGGGTCTATCTCCAGGCGCGCATGGAAGACCATGCCGAATGCATGCTGGTGCTGATCGGCGCCACGCCTGAGGGCAAAAAAGAACTCGTCGGCTTCCAGACAGGGATTCGTGAGAGTGCGCAGAGCTGGCGCGAGCTGCTGGTCGACGTGAAGCGTCGTGGCCTGCAAATCGCGCCCGATCTTGCCGTCGGCGACGGCGCGCTTGGCTTCTGGAGCGCGCTCGATGAGGTCCTTCCCGGCACCAAGCACCAGCGGTGCTGGGTGCACAAGACAGCCAACGTGCTCAACAAGGTGCCGAACTCAATGCAGGCCGGCATGAAGACAGATCTGCGCGAAATCTTTTCCGCCCCGAACCGAGCCTCAGCCGAGACGGCGATTGCCGTCTTTGTCGAGAAATATGATGCGAAATACGGCAAGGCGGTCGACTGCCTGACCAAAGATCAGAATGCCTTGCTGGCGTTCTACGATTTCCCCGCCGAACATTGGGATCATCTGCGGACATCGAATCCCATCGAGAGCGTTTTTGCCACCGTTCGCCATCGCACGGTGCGCACGAAAGGCTCCCTATCATCGAAGACCGCAAGGCTGATGGTCTTCAAACTGGTCATGGCCGCCGCCAGGACATGGCGACGATTGAAAGGACAAAATCAGTTGCCGAAACTCATCGCAGGTGCCAGATTCCAAGATGGAATCGAGGTCATCGAATTGAAGCCGCAGAGCGCCGCTTGATCAGCCTCGTCACCCAAATTCCAGCATAGCTCCGCGCATAATCAGGGCCGTGCTTTCGGCACCATCGGCGGATGGTCTCGTAGGAAAGATCCCGCGATCGAGCAGCATTTCCTCGACATCGCGCAGGCTCAGATTGAAGCGGAAGTAGAGCCAGACAGCACGGGCCACGATTTCGATCGGATAGCGGTGGTTCTTGTAGGTCGGTGCACTCACGGTCATGGGCGCGCTGCTACCTCAATTTCCTTACCCCTCAATCAATGTGACAGCACCAGCGCTGGGGCTGCGGCGTTGTCACGTTGTTTGAAATGTGGCCGCGTGAGGCCGACACCGCGCTTTTCAGGCAGGCAGTGCACTCACGGCTTCCCACGCGGCCATTGCCTGGCGTCGATGGGTTCGAATTTGTGCTGCCGAGCGGTTGGTCTGGGAGGGGACGAAGAGATTTCGGACGGCGGAGAAGATCGACACGAAATGCTGCAATGAGCCGACCGACCGGAAACCCTGTCGCGTTCGTTCCCGTTTTCGGAACGGCAGATGAGAATTCTCCGCCCGATTGTTCAAGCCTTTATGCGAGCGGTGTTCCACGTTCGGCATGACCTGGCGTTTGGCCGCCCCGTAGGAGCGCAGTTTGTCGGTGATCATACGCTTTGGCGGCAGACCCTGCTTCTTCAGAAGTCGCGTCAGCAGGCGCCTGGCGGCCTTGGTGTTGCGACGCGTCTGGACAATCTCGTCGAGCACATATCCGTCCTGATCAACCGCTCTCCACAACCAGCACTTCTGACCGTTGATGCGCACCACGACTTCATCCAGATGCCAGACATCGTCTTTCGTTGGTGCCTTGCGGCGTATGCGGCGCGCATAATCAGGGCCGTGCTTTCGGCACCATCGGCGGATGGTCTCGTAGGAAACGACGATCCCGCGATCGAGCAGCATTTCCTCGACATCGCGCAGGCTCAGATTGAAGCGGAAGTAGAGCCAGACAGCACGGGCCACGATTTCGATCGGATAGCGGTGGTTCTTGTAGGTCGGTGCACTCACGGTCATGGGCGCGCTGCTACCTCAATTTCCTTACCCCTCAATCAATGTGACAGCACCGGGCTGCGACTTCGCGTCCGACGCGCCCATTTGGGTAGGATCGATGAGGAAAACCGGACCCGGTCCGCTTCGCCGGTCGCGCCGCGGTCCCGGACCTTCACCCGGCTGACGGGCACCGGCCCGATCCCCGTCTGGATGCTCCGCTCCGGACCGCGACCGTGCCGGACCAGCCGCTCACGTCCGTCCGGCAGCTTCAGATCCCGCATCTCGGCAAGAAACGCTTCGGCCTCCATCTCGATCGCCTGCGCCAGCAATTTGCGCGCGCCGGTGCGGAGCACATCCGTCAGGGGATCATCGATCTCGTCGGGCTGACGAAGGCGAACAATGTTGATAGTCTCGTTCATGGCGTATCGCTCTCCTTGAGAGGTTCTGGCAGGCTTCAATCACCCGCCTCGATACGCCGCCCTTCTCAAACCGTCATCACCCATTTTCCGCCATAGCTCATCCAAAGACGGGGAGCACCTCAACTGGGTCAATCCGAAAATCCCAATCGGTCCGCCCCAAGGGGCGCACTCCCATTTGAGGTTGCCTTTCTCGATCATATTATTCATAGACCCGTAGGGCGAGTGTGGGCTCAGTCATAATCGGACCGCACTATGCAAGAGATTTTAGTGATTGAAGATCAGGATTTAATGCGCTTGGCGCTGATCCAGGAACTTAAGGACTGCCATACCGAAAGCGTTCTTCTTGGAGCCCCTACATTAGATAGCGCCCAGGCGCGAATTAAGTCCCAAGAGTTTAATCTCATTCTCATAGACCCCGGCTTGCCGGGGGTAAATCCAACCTCACTCTGGGATAGGCTTTCGGTTATCCAGCAGATCGTTGATGCATCCCCTTTGGCGACACACGTGGTCATCACTGGATTAGGTTCGGTTGCCGAAGCTAACCACTGTCGTCGGATTGGGGTAGCTGGATATGTGAGCAAGACCGGACTGATGCGCGGACTTTTGGCTGAGGTGCTACAGGATATCTCACAAGGCGGATTCGCTATCCGGATATCGGAAAAGGACCAGCTGGCGGATGATTTTCACTATTCAGGGCTAACGGGCCGGGAGCAGGAAATCTTCGATTGGATGCGCCGCCGTGAGCGCGGAATGAAGCGAAAGGAAGTTTACGACCAGATCAGTAAACGAATTGGGGTCGACTCCGCTACTGTTGAGAAATACTATAAACAGGCTCGCGCCAAGCTTCTCAAGCGCGGCCGATTGCCCGACGGGAGTTAAGACCTTAGGAAGGCCGCAGCCTACTTCGCGAGGGAAGTGACATGAGGTTCGCTTTCATCGCGAGGCACCGGAATATCTGGCCGGTGGCATGGCTGTGTAATGCGCTGGATGTGTCCCGATCAGGCTTCCATGCCTGGCTCAACCGCAGCCCCAGCGCTGGTGCTGTCACATTGATTGAGGGGTAAGGAAATTGAGGTAGCAGCGCGCCCATGACCGTGAGTGCACCGACCTACAAGAACCACCGCTATCCGATCGAAATCGTGGCCCGTGCTGTCTGGCTCTACTTCCGCTTCAATCTGAGCCTGCGCGATGTCGAGGAAATGCTGCTCGATCGCGGGATCTTTCCTACGAGACCATCCGCCGATGGTGCCGAAAGCACGGCCCTGATTATGCGCGGAGCTATGCTGGAATTTGGGTGACGAGGCTGATCAAGCGGCGCTCTGCGGCTTCAATTCGATGACCTCGATTCCATCTTGGAATCTGGCACCTGCGATGAGTTTCGGCAACTGATTTTGTCCTTTCAATCGTCGCCATGTCCTGGCGGCGGCCATGACCAGTTTGAAGACCATCAGCCTTGCGGTCTTCGATGATAGGGAGCCTTTCGTGCGCACCGTGCGATGGCGAACGGTGGCAAAAACGCTCTCGATGGGATTCGATGTCCGCAGATGATCCCAATGTTCGGCGGGGAAATCGTAGAACGCCAGCAAGGCATTCTGATCTTTGGTCAGGCAGTCGACCGCCTTGCCGTATTTCGCATCATATTTCTCGACAAAGACGGCAATCGCCGTCTCGGCTGAGGCTCGGTTCGGGGCGGAAAAGATTTCGCGCAGATCTGTCTTCATGCCGGCCTGCATTGAGTTCGGCACCTTGTTGAGCACGTTGGCTGTCTTGTGCACCCAGCACCGCTGGTGCTTGGTGCCGGGAAGGACCTCATCGAGCGCGCTCCAGAAGCCAAGCGCGCCGTCGCCGACGGCAAGATCGGGCGCGATTTGCAGGCCACGACGCTTCACGTCGACCAGCAGCTCGCGCCAGCTCTGCGCACTCTCACGAATCCCTGTCTGGAAGCCGACGAGTTCTTTTTTGCCCTCAGGCGTGGCGCCGATCAGCACCAGCATGCATTCGGCATGGTCTTCCATGCGCGCCTGGAGATAGACCCCGTCCGCCCACACATAGACATAATGGCGCGCCGAAAGATCGCGCTTTTGCCAACGCTCGTATTCGGTGGTCCACTCTGCCGTCAGCCGCGTGATCACCGAGGGTGAGAGGTTCGCTGCCTCCTTGCCGAGCAGGGCTGCCAGAGCTTCCTGAAAGTCGCCCGTCGAAACGCCGCGCAGGTAAAGAACGGGAAGCAGCGCGTCCAGACTTCGCGTCCGACGCGCCCATTTGGGTAGGATCGATGAGGAAAACCGGACCCGGTCCGCTTCGCCGGTCGCGCCGCGGTCCCGGACCTTCACCCGGCTGACGGGCACCGGCCCGATCCCCGTCTGGATGCTCCGCTCCGGGCCGCGACCGTGCCGGACCAGCCGCTCACGTCCGTCCGGCAGCTTCAGATCCCGCATCTCGGCAAGAAACGCTTCGGCCTCCATCTCGATCGCCTGCGCCAGCAATTTGCGCGCGCCGGTGCGGAGCACATCCGTCAGGGGATCATCGATCTCGTCGGGCTGACGAAGGCGAACAATGTTGATAGTCTCGTTCATGGCGTATCGCTCTCCTTGAGAGGTTCTGGCAGGCTTCAATCACCCGCCTCGATACGCCGCCCTTCTCAAACCGTCATCACCCATTTTCCGCCATAGCTCGTTCGCTCTCACCATAGCTGAACATCAATAGCTGCATATCAATTTCGCATGCCTGATGAGGCATCATCATCGCCTAAGAGACACAAACTCCCTGAGACTGGTTTGGTCAAGGGCGGCGCGAACCTGATAGGGCAACACGAATTGGCCATGTTTGATGTAGATCGTTTGATGGAGCCGGTCAGCGACAGCAACCCATGCGGTGATGCTCTCGATTACGATCTGAGTTTTCTCGAACTTGAGATGGCGGCGCAGGGCAAGCCCGCTCGGCAGATGGGAGATTCCGTCATAGCCGCGGAGGCTCCCGATTGGCGCCAAGTCTGGCAGCTTGGCCTGGAGCTCGCTACCCGCACAAAGGACCTGCGCGTCGGTGTCCTGCTCACCCGCTCCGCTCTCAGCCAATTCGGTTACCCCGGCCTTCGAAACGGCCTGGAGCTGCTCGTTGGGTATGCGGAATTCCATTGGCCGGAGCTGCATCCGCGGCCAGACGTAGAAGACTCTGGCGATCAGACGGTGCGCCTTAACGCTCTGGCAAATCTCTGTGATCCCTCCGGGCTTATCGCCGAGGTTTGCCAGGTTCCCCTCACTGCGTCCAGACAGTTTGGCACCTTTACGCTGCGCGACAGGATGGAGACGCAGCGATCTCAATCGACCGAGATCGATTCAGCGACGATCGACCTCGCCTTCGGCGACACCGACCCCGCCCTCCTCTATCAACTCGGAGCGGATCTCGACGCCAGCCTAAAGGCTGCGACCGGCCTAGACGCCATAATGAAAGAACACGTCGATATCATCGATGCGGTCCGATTCGAACCCCTCATGTCGGTGCTCCGTCAGTGCAAGGACATGGTAAGTCGCCACCTGAAAATCCCTCAATCCGAAACCGTTATGCAGCCACTCCTACCAGGAGCCGAGGTGCGCAGTCCGGGAGAGATACGCGGCCGTAACGATGTCATCAGCATACTCGACGGTATCTGCCGTTGGTATCAAGTGAATGAGCCGGCCAGCCCTGTGCCAGCCTTGCTTGAGCGGGCGAAGCGACTCGTATCGAAGGACTTTATGGCTCTGATCGAGGATCTCGCGCCAGATGGAGCTGCTCAATACCGCTCGATCGCGGGTCTTGCGGCCGACTCGGGGGCATGACCTCGGAATCTCGAAGCCTAACATGAGGACAAACCGCAGAATGGCAAAGGCAAGCAGTCAGAAATTCATCACCCGAAATCGCCCCCCGCGGGTCCAGATCGAATACGATCTAGAGACCTACGGCTCCCCAAAAAAGGTAGAACTTCCCTTTGTGGTGGGAGTCATGTCTGATCTCGCCGGCAACCCCGCCGAGCCGCTACCCCCAGTGGGCGAGCGCAAGATGATGGAGATCGACATCGATAATTTCGATGATCGGCTCAGATCGCTAAAACCCAGGGTGGCCATGCGGGTACCCAACCGTTTGACCGGCGAGGGCCAACTGGTTGTGGACTTGACCTTCGAGTGTATGAGCGATTTCTCGCCCGCATCCGTAGCGCGCAAAGTGGGAAGTCTCAACGCGCTGTTGGAGGCCCGCATGCAGCTCTCCAATCTGCTAGCCTACATGGACGGCAAGATGGGTGCCGAGGAACTGATCGCCTACTTCCTCGGCAATCCAGCGCTGCTAAGCAGCCTCAGTGGCGTGCCGAAGGACGAAACGCCCGATGACACGACGAAAGCACCCCTGCCCTCCTTCCCAGAGATGAAGGAGGATTGATTGTGACTTTCGTAAACTCAATACCTGCCGAGGTGCAGGCGCCGGTTGTCGATCCCGAGGATTTCGTCGTTCTGCTGCAACGCGAGTTCAAGACTCATTCGGATCAAGCCCGCAACGCAGTTGAGAATGCGGTCAAAACGTTGGCTGACCAAGCCCTCCGACACACACCGTTAATCAGCGCTGACGCCGTTGATACGATCCAATCAATCATCGCATCGATCGATGGCAAATTATCTGAACAAATTAACGAGATACTCCATCACCAGGACTTTCAGGCGCTGGAGTCGGCTTGGCGGGGCTTGCATCACCTTACATTCAACACCGAGACGGACGAGACATTGAAGATCCGCGTCTTTTCCATTTCGAAGAAAGAACTGTCTCGAACGCTGCGAAAGTACAAGGGAATAGCCTGGGACCAGAGTCCTCTGTTTAAGAAGATCTACGAAGAGGAATACGGGCAAATTGGCGGCGACCCGTTTGGCTGCTTGGTTGCGGACTACTATTTCGACCATAGCCCCCACGACATTGATATACTGACTGGAATTGCGCAAATTGCTGCGGCTAGCCATTCCCCTTTTGTCTCAGCAGCCTCACCGCATTTGCTGCAGATGGATTCTTGGCGTGAACTTGCCAATCCTCGCGACATAACGAAGATCTTCCTAACACCCGAGCACGCCGCCTGGCGGGCTTTTCGCGAGAGCGAAGACTCCCGGTACGTGGCGCTGACACTGCCGCGGGTGCTCGGACGGCTGCCCTACGGCGCTAAGACCAATCCAGTCGATGAATTTGCGTTCGAAGAGGACATCGACGGCAGCGACAGCGCAAAGTATCTTTGGATGAATGCCGCCTATGCCATGGGTGTGAACATCACGAGGTCGTTCAAGCTCTACGGCTGGCTGTCCAAAATCCGTGGTTTCGAATCCGGTGGCCTGGTTGAGGACTTACCGGTGCACAGCTTCCCCAGTGACGACGGTGGCGTCGATCTCAAGTGCCCAACGGAGATCGCAATCAGCGATCGGCGCGAGTCGGAACTCTCCAAGAACGGCCTTCTGCCATTGTTGCATCGGAAGAACACCTCGCTGGGCGTGTTCCTCGGTGCCCAGACTGTCAACAAGCCAATCAGATACGCAGACCCGGATGCCTCGGCGAATGCAGAGCTTAGCGCCAGGCTACCCTATATTTTTGCGACCTGCCGCTTTGCGCACTACCTGAAGTGCATGGTCCGCGACAAGATTGGCGCGTTCAAAGAACGGCATGAGGTCGAGGAGTGGCTGAACCAATGGATCCAAGGCTATGTTCATCCCTCGCCCGAGTTGGGGAGCGAAGAAAGCAAGGCGCGACAGCCGCTCTCCTCAGCAGAGGTCAATGTCGAGGACGTCGAAGATAATCCCGGCTATTACACCGCCATATTCTATCTGCGACCACACTATCAGCTCGAGGGTCTTACCATCTCTCTGAGGCTGGTGTCACGGCTACCTGCGGCCCGCAAGGGCTGAGCCCTTAAGTCCCGCCGCTAAAGGCATAGAGCCCGCCTTCATACCACGCGGTTGTCCGGCCCATTCCGGCCCGATACGAAACCGCCAGATAGAGGAATTTAGAAATGGCATTCGATGCAGTTATGATGTTCACCCAAGCGTCCAAGGATGGCATCCAGCCGAAGGGCGAATCCATTATCCTGAAGAACGCTGTCACGCTTGGCGACCAATGGAGTTTCTCAATGGAGAACAAGCTCAATATCGGCCCTCACACCGCAGGCGCCGGGTCAGGTAAGGCCGAATTCGAGGTCTTCACCATCAAGAAGCAAGTGGATAACGCCTCTGCTTCTCTATACGTAGCATGTGGCCGCGGAGTCCATTTCAACAACGTCGATCTGAAGCTATTCAAATCGACGGGCGCCGGGCTGGCGACGGCCGGTTCGAACCTGTTCTTACACTGGACCTTTAATATGCTTGCGATCGAGAAGGTCGAGTGGGCCTATGCTGAAGAAGCTCCGGAGGAGACGATCACCTTCCGATTCGGCGCCTGCAAGATCATATACTACTCTCAGGACGAGACAGGTGCTCTTACCAAGGCTGGTGAGGGGATCTGGAACCAAATCGCCAACAGTACTGACTTCAATAAGCTCGTCGCCTGAGCTTGCAGATCCGCGTGCGTCTAGCCGCTCGCCACGCATTCGGGTTTCGGATAGCTGCTCAAGATGTGGAGATTGAACATGGTTATTACTCCCAAGTGGGATTTGGTCCAGCCATCCCTTCTCGACCAGCTAACGGATGACGAGCCACGCAGCGCATCCGAATCGTCGAAATTATCCAGCTTGTCGCTGCGACAAGTGCAAGCAATGATCCTTCGCGACGTGTCGTGGCTGTTTAACGCAAACCAGTTGGCTGCAACCGTGGACCTCCAGTCCTACCCCCACGTGGCAGCCAGCACTCTCAATTTCGGTATCCGGCCCTTTGCAGGGCACATCGTCGATGGCCTCGACGCTGCCTCACTTGGACAGGAGATTGCTGACAGCTTGCAACGTTTTGAACCTCGGCTGCTTGCCAACAGTGTCAAGGTCACACCCCTGACTGAGGCCGACCGCAATGGCTCTCTAGGCTTTAGGATCGAGGCCGACCTCCCAGCGCAGTCAGTGCCGCTGCGCATTGTGATCTGCACCGAGCTTGACCCGGAACGCAAGAGGTTACGCGTTACCGATCTAGGTGCAGAGATAAGCTGATGGACCCAAGGCTCCTGCGGTTATACAATGATGAGCTTGCGTATATGCGGGAGATGGGAGCTGAGTTTGCCCGCGCATTCCCAAAGGTTGCCGGCCGGCTGGGAATGGAAGCAGCTGGGATCGCCGACCCTTATGTCGAGAGGCTGCTGGAAGGCTTTGCCTTTCTGGCAGCACGGGTCCAATTGAAGCTGCAAGCTCGTTTTCCAGACTTCACGCAGCACCTGCTGGAATTGGTCTATCCCCATTTTCTGGCGCCAATCCCCTCGATGACAATTGTCCAATTCGGGCCGGATCCACTGGCCGGACGGTTTGAGCAAGGATATGTGGTGCCGCGCGGAACCAAGCTGCTGGGCCAACTCGCTTCGGATGCGATCACCCATTGCGAGTTCCGCACGGCGCACGATGTCCACCTCTGGCCGATTGCGGTGAGTGCTGTAGACTACTACACGACGCCGGCGCAAATTTCGGGCCTGAATCTTCCGCCCCGGCAAGATGCGAAGGCCGCGCTGCGACTGCGCCTTCGGACAACCAATGGCATACCGTTCAAAAATCTCGCGCTGAGAGCCCTGACACTCTACCTCGCCGGCCCTGGTGGCATCGGTGCAACAGTCGCCGAACAGCTTATGGGCGATGCTAGCGCAATTGTCGCCCGGCCCGCCAGCCTGCCGCCCCCCTGGCAGGAGAAAATTCCGCTCGGCCAACTGCGGCAGTGCTGTCTGGAGCCAGACTCCGCTCTCCTGCCCGAGGTTCCCCGCTCCTTCGACGGGTATCGTCTACTTCAAGAGTATTTTGCCCTTGCAGAGCGAACCCTGTTCATCGAGCTCGGCGGGCTCGCCAACGCCGTGGCGATGTCGACGACTGAGAGCCTTGAGATTGTATTCGTGCTCGACCGTGCCGAGCCACGGTTGGAACATCACCTCGGAACTCAGAACATCAGTCTGTTCGCGACGCCGGCGATCAATCTTTTCGAACGCCAGGCGGATCGCATTCACTTGAGCGACAAGAGCTACGAGCATCATCTGGTTGTAGATCGAATGAGGCCGGTCGACTTCGAGGTTCAGTCGATCCTCGAGATGAGCGGCGAAGGAGGCAGCGGCGAAGCCGCCCCCATTCAGTTTTTTCCATTTTACAGCATCAGCGCCCATGGACGGGAGGTGCAGCACTCCAGCTATTATACAGTCAGGCGCGAGAGTCGTCTGCGCTCGCAGCACCAGCGCCCCAACAGTGCCAGGACTGATTATGGCGGCACAGAGACTTTCATCTCAATTGTTGATCGTCGGGCGGCTGCCAATTCGGTAAATCCCCGGCAGTTGTCGGTACGATGCCTTTGCTCGAACAGGCATCTGCCGCTTCTATTGCCAATCGGTCATAAAGAGACAGACTTCACACTCGAAATCGGAGCTCCGGTTTCCGCGACGCGATGTCTGTCGATGCCAACCAAGCCGCGTCATTCCTTTGCCACCGGCGATGTCGCGTGGAAGCTGATCAGTCACCTATCGCTGAATTATCTCTCGATCACGAATTCCGACCGTATCGGACATGGCGGCGCAGAGGCGCTGCGAGAACTCTTGCGCCTGTACGTCGATCCGGAGGATGCTTTCGCTTCGCAGCAGATCGACGGAATACGCGAAGTCCACTCGCAACCGATAGTTCGGCGGCTGCCGGGCGGGGGACAAGCTGCAGTCGCACGTGGGATCGAAATCCGTGTCGTCCTGGATGAGGCGGCTTTCGAAGGCGTTGGTATTTTTCCCCTCGCCTCCGTGCTCAATCAGTTCTTCGCCAAATATGTTTCAATCAACAGCTTCACCGAGATGGCCGTCTGGACATTGCAACGCGGTAAAGTAATGCAATGGCCGCCGACGATTGGTCGCCGGACGATCCTCTGATGCCGGACTCTCTCGCGCATTTTCTGAGTGCAGTAGCGGCCGAGCCGCATGCCTGTGATTTCTTTCAGGCTATGCGAGTCGTCGATGCAATCTGCTCAGATCGCCCCAGGCTTGGGGAATCAAGCCGGCCAAGCTTCGATCGGGTGCGGATTGGACAGGAGCCCGCGCTAGCCTTTCCGACACGATCTATCGCCCGCGTGGCCGAGGCTGAAGAGGGCCATCCCGCCAGTATTTCTACCTACGCCTTTGGCCTATTCGGGCCCAATGGTCCGCTGCCTTTGCATCTGACGGAGTACGCGCTTTTAAGGCAGCGCAATGCCGGCGACGAGACGCTGGTTCGCTTTGCCGATATCTTTCATCATCGCCTAGCCTCGCTCTTCTTCCGTGCCTGGGCGGAGAGTGAGCCGACCGTCAGCCATGACAGGCCACAAGAAGATCGCTTTGCCCTGCAACTCGGCTCCCTGGCGGGTTTTGGCATGACGTCTTTGCATGGCCGGGACGCCATGCCCGATCTTGCAAAAGTTCACTTCACTGGCCGTCTCGCCTCGCACACGCGCAATGCCGAGGGGCTCGTTGCTATTCTCAACAGCTTCTTTGCGGCCCCGGTGGAAATCCGTGAATTTATTCCCACATTGGTCCAGCTGCCGCTGGACGCGCTCTGCCTGCTCGGCCGTGACCCATGCACGGGCACACTTGGCAGCACTGCGGCTGTCGGCGGCAGGATCAAAGTCTACCATCATCGCTTCCGCGTCATTCTCGGCCCACTCGGCTTAGCTCAGTACGAACGGCTTTTGCCGGGAACCTCCGACCTTAGAACTTTGGCCAAGATTATCCGAAACTACCTAGGTGATGAACTGGACTGGGAGGTCAATCTGGTCCTCCGACAAGAAGAAGTGCCGAAACTCCGGCTGGGATATAGCGGTACGCTAGGCCGGACGAGTTGGATGGGCGAGCGCAAGACGCGACGCGATGCCGACGACCTGATTACCGTGCCGATCGAGCCCTACTCGAGACCCTCCGTATCCTAAGTTTCTGAAACAATCTGAGGATGTTGGCATAGTGGATCGTATGACTGTGACCAGAGCACTGCATGTACTGTGCAATGCTACGATGATCGAAAGTGGGGCGGCGTTCCGCAACTTGCGCAATAATAATTTATTTGAATTGCTAAAAAACCGGCTCAGTGGCGATGCCCAGCCGAATCCGTGGATTTTACTCGGTGTCGGCGGTGATCATGGCATCTTCGCGGACCGCGTCGCTTTCGACCTGGCCCTGACGCAAAGTAAGAACCTCCAGCCCGCCGATGTGCCAGAGCCGGATGAGCAGGGGGGCGTCACGAATATGCGCCGCAAGATC
This sequence comes from Mesorhizobium sp. USDA 4775, assembly GCF_054062655.1. NCBI lineage: Bacteria > Pseudomonadati > Pseudomonadota > Alphaproteobacteria > Hyphomicrobiales > Phyllobacteriaceae > Mesorhizobium > Mesorhizobium sp. USDA 4775. The sequence continues at coordinate 344,377 of NZ_JBSSFM010000002.1, read as the reverse complement.
CCCCCGCCAGAAGCGGCATCCAGGCGCCGAGATCCTGAGCATAGCGTCCGCAGTTGCGTCGTCGGAGCGGTATATTCCCGCTGCTCAGTTGCCGGACGGGACGCCATGCACACCCAACGTACCGTCAGTCGGCATGCCCGTTTCTGACCCGAGATCGCCCCTTCTCGATGAGGGTATCAAGACGCTGCCGGAATGGAGCAAGTTGGGCCCCATTCGGATCACCAAGTAGACTCAGCCAAGCGGCAGCGGCGGATGGCGCCTAATCGGAGGCACAATAGATGCTCGGCATTGCGCCCTCGAGTGTTTTCCTTGGAAGCGCTCCGGCCGCGTCTCTAGAGCCAAGTCAAGGTACTACAGCTCTCTTGCAACTCAAGCGCGGAAATCTCCTATGGTTCAGCCCACAATAGAAACTCTCCTGAAGCACAATCGGTTTGCAGCAGTTACGTCGGCCGCACTCCAGCCGAACGACATCATTCTTCGACGCTTAAGAGGAACCGAACGGCTGGGGGAGCCCTTTCACTATGAGGTGAAGATCGCCACACCCAATCCGGTTCAGAATTTCGCCGACGTTCCCGGACAATTTTTGACGGTCGGCCTTAAGCTGAAGGACGCCGGAACGCGTTTCTTCAACGGCGTCATCACTCGATTCGAGTATCTCGGCCTGGACGACACGGAGCACCTCAACTACGTGGCGGAGTTGCGGCCTTGGCTTTCCCTGCTCGATTATCGGATCAACAGCCGAATCTTTCAGAATAAAACCAGCATTGAGGTCATCATGGAAATATTTCGGGAGCACAAGGGCAATATCAAGAATCGAACAATAGATGGCGTTCCAAAGCGTACGTTTTGCGTGCAGTACGACGAGACTGATTTGGCCTTCGTCAGCCGCTTAATGGAGCAGGACGGCCTATACTATTATTTTGAACATGGGGAGAACCGACATGATCTGGTGCTCGTTGACAATCTTTCGAGCCACGATACATGCAAGCCGGAGGCTGTGGAGACCCACCACAACCTCAGGGCCACCCGAAATCTCCATCGAGATGACGTTATCTTGCACTGGAACGAAGTCGTGTCACTGCGGTCGAACAAGGTCGTTCTCAAGGACTATGACAATGAGAAGCCAATGGCGGAGCTTACCGCTGTCGCGCGCGCGCCTTCTGTGCGGATCGGCGGCATTCCACCCGCCAAGAGCGGAATGGGTGCCGCTGCTCACGTTTCTGGCGCGCCCGTCATGTCATTGGAATCGTCGACCGCGAACGTTTGCTCAGCCACACAGGAGACATTCATCTATCCCGGAGGCTATAAGGCAAAAAGGGATGGTGATTTCTACGCTACGATTCGCGCAGAAGAACTCGCTTGTAACGCCTATCGGGCGCGTATTGAAACTACAGCTCGCCATATCGAAACAGGATTAGTCTTCAAGGCTTCAAACCCGTTTCACTACGGGGATGTGAGTGCTCGCCCAACGGCTACACAGCGCTTTCTGGCGATCGCGACCGAATTCACGGTTTTGGGGGAAGTTGGAGACCGTACAACGGGAACGGTCATTGCAGACCAGAGCGCTGAGAGCTTTCTCTATCACAGTACGCTCGAAATCATCCCTGCGAGCACTCAGTACCGCCCGGTGCGCCACACACCGGTGCCGGTTATCAAGGGGCCGCAGACGGCAGTCGTTGTCGGCCCGAGAGGCGAGACAATCACTACGGATCAGTACGGCCGCATCAAGGTCCAGTTCTTTTGGGACCGGGAGGGCAACAAGGACGAGAATAGCTCCTGCTGGGTCAGGGTCGCACAGAACTGGGCCGGCAAGGGCTTCGGCTGCCTCCTAATCCCAAGGATCGGCCAAGAGGTCGTAGTGGACTTCGTCCACGGCGACCCTGACCGTCCCTTAGTAACCGGGGTCGTTTACAACGGGTCCAACCTGCCTCCTGAAAACCTACCGGCCAACAAGAGCCGCTCCACCTTCCGAACGCACACCGATCGAGGCACAATTGGTGATTACAATGAGTTGCGATTCGAGGACAGGCAAGGCAGTGAGGAGGTCTTTCTTAAAGCGCAGAAGGACCACATAGTAGAGGTCGGGAATAATTATGCCATCGAAGTCAAGAAGAAGTACCTCCTGACGTCAGCCACAGCCGGGTCGTCGTTTGGTAGCAGTATAGAGGTGACAACTGACAAGATTCGACTTTCAGTGCTGGGCGCAACCGGCCCTCAGGCCATCGAAATTAGCGAAGCCGGCATCACTCTGCTGAATGGCCAGGGAGCCTCGATCCAGATGTCAGGTCCTTCGGTCATCATCAACAACGGCGCCCTTGTGGTGACGTGATGCCTGGTACCGTCCTTCACACTGGAACCATCGCAACCTGCCCGCATGGCGGTACCCTCAACATAGTTGCTGCCTCGCCGCGCGTGTCCGTCTCGGGCATGCGCGTGGCGGTCTTGACTGATCAGGGCCTGGTGGCCGGCTGCGTCTTCACGCTGCCAAGCGGCAAACCGCAGCCCTGCGTGACCACACGCTGGATCGCGGGGGCTAAGCGGGTCCTGGCCAATGGTCAGCCCATCCTGATCAATCCGCTTGCCGCTCTATGCCTCTCGGCTGAGCAAGTCCCTGGCGGGCCGCCGATCATCGCCACCAGCCAGACAAGGGTCATCGCGACATGAGTTCGCCTTTTCCTGCGCCGTCACCCGCGATCGGCGCGGCATGACCATATTGCCGGGAGGCGGATCATGGTCGCGAGCGAGATAGCCGCCAAGCATGGCGATTTGCAGCGGTTCTGTCGCAAACTATTCGGTAAGCTGGTGCAGGCATGAAGGCACTTCAGTTTCTGAGAGACTTGCACTACTTTGGCAGTTTAGATGGTTCTGTCGCAAAGATCGAAACGGGACAAAGGATGGCAGGAATCCGGGTCGGCGTTCTATGCCGTGAGGATGGCGAACTGCTCGGCGATTGAGGGGCTGGGATTGTAGGCATACCTCGCCTGCCGTTTGCGCATCATGTGGATCATCTCGATGCCAGACAGGATAATTTCGGCGGTCGCCTTCGCCTTGAAGCCGAGCATGGAGCTGATGCGGCACTTGATCCGTCGATGATCCTGCTCAATGCGATTGTTGAGGTACTGGCTTTGGCGGGTGCGGATCGGCTTCAGCGATCGCCGCGATCGATCGCGCAAACGGCTTTCAGCATCGCAGGAAAGGATCGCCTCGTGATTTGTCTGGCTGCCGTCGATGACGATGCGATCCGGCCGGCCATGGCGCTCAAAGGCCTTGCGGAAGAAGCGTTTGGCTGCCGGCAGGTCACGGTTTTCGCTGAAGAAGAACTCGACCGTGTCGCCGACGCTGTCGATGGCGCGGTAGAGATACATCCACTTGCCGTGCACCTTGATGTAGGTCTCGTCCATGTGCCACTTCCCGGTGACGGTGCGCTTGCGCCGGTTGAAGCGCTCCAGCAGCTGCGGCGAGAAGTGCACGACCCAGCGATGCACGGTGGAATGATCGACGTTCAAGCCGCGCTCGGCCATCATCTCTTCCAGATCGCGGAGGCTGAGCTTGTAGGCCAAGTACCACCGTACGCACAGCAGGATCACCGACTGGTCGAAATGGCGGCCCTTGAACATCACGTACTCCTCCAAAGCTGAGGGGCGTTCCATGTCATAGTCCGCTTACCGAAAGGTTTGCGACAGAGCCTCCTGGATTGGTACGCCATTTGCTTGGCTAATGCACAACTCCCCGACCAGCAGGATACTTCCGTGAACAGCCCTGGCAAACATACAGTCGTCACCGCGACATACGAGACACTTCGGCTCCACCGCGACGGTCAGGCAATAGCCTTCGACGCCATCGGCAATCGCTATGAGGAGGCCTTTCCGCACAAGGAAGGCCAAGTCCTGGCGGGCGAATGGCTGATCAAGTCCTTGCCGACGGGTTCACGGGTTCTGGATCTTGGCTGCGGGACCGGCGTCCCAACCGCACGTCAATTGCTCGACGCCGGTTTGGAGGTCGTGGGTGTCGATCTGTCTGCCGTGATGGTGAAACTCGCCCGCGAGCATGTTCAGGGCGCGACGTTCCATCAACTGGACCTTGCTGACTTGCGACCCGGCGGGCCGAGGGACCTCGGCCGGTTCCAGGCCGTTGCGGCATTCTTCTCGCTGCTGATGCTTCCACGAGTGGAGATTCCCCTCGCGCTAACGACGGTCCGTCATCTGCTTGCTCCTGGGGGCTTGTTCGCCCTCTCGATGGTGGAGGCGGATGTGGACGATTTCCCGGTCCCATTCCTAGGAAATACTATCCGGGTCTCAGGCTATCTGCGAGAGGAGTTGCGTACGGCGGTCGAAGCGGCAGGGTTCACAATCGTGCAGGAGACGTCTTCCGCCTACGCCCCTGCGGCGGCCGACTTGCTGCCGGAGGAACAGATCTTCCTCTGCTGTGAGTTGCGCGGCTGAGTGCGAGCCAGTGTTGACCAGAGCTGGATCGGGAAATTTGGACAGGGGTTATAAGTGGAATTTCTGCCTGAACACGGCATAGAAGCCGGGAACAGGAGAGGCGGTTTGGGCTTGAATAGTGGTGGCACGTTCGGCCCTGGCTGTCGGAACGGTGCCCGCAATCGATTGCGAAGCTCGCCGTTGAGATCTGCCGTCCTGACCTGCATGAGCATGTGAGCACCGTGGAGCGACCACCGCATCTGCTGTTTCTTGACCATTCGCTTGCCGACAAGTGAATTCACCGCCGATTCAGCAAGAGTCGTTGCGACGCGAAGGCCGGCTTGGTAGCGCTTGCCATAGTTGACGATCGCGCCACGGTTCGAACGGATATAGGTCAGGAGCTGCACGCCGAGGCTTTGAAGTCGGGCGATGGGGACTGTCAGGAATTCCGTGTGCGGGCGGGCATAATGGGTAAAAAGGATTCCCACTATGACCCGACGCAAAGAACCTGCGATACCGAATGATCTTCTCGACCAGCTTCTGGCAGGCGGGGCAGCCAGTGCTGCCTTCGAACAGGGCGGCCTGCTGGATACGCTCAAGAAGGCTCTGACCGAGCGCGCGCTGAACGCGGAGATGGACCATCATCTGGCGAGCGGCGAAGACGCTGGCAACACGCGCAACGGTTATGGCCGCAAGACGGTGACGACCGAGACCGGCAAGCTGGAGATCGATGTTCCGCGTGACCGCCAGTCGAGTTTCGATCCGCAACTGATCGCCAAGTACCAGCGCCGTTTTCCCGGCTTTGATGACAAGATCGTGTCGATGTACGCGCGTGGCATGAGCACCCGGGAGATCACCGGGCACCTGCGCGATCTGTACGGCATCGATGTGTCTGCGGACCTGATCTCAACGGTGACGGACGCCGTGCTCGACGAAGTCGCCACCTGGCAGCAAAGGCCGCTCGATCCGATTTACCCGCTGGTCTTCTTCGATGCGATCCGGGTCAAGATCCGCGATGAAGGGATGGTCCGCAACAAGGCCATCCACATCGCACTGGGCGTGCGCGCCGATGGTGCAAAGGAGGTGCTGGGCCTGTGGCTCGAGCAGAATGAAGGCGCCAAGTTCTGGCTGCGGGTGATGAACGAGCTCAAGAACCGCGGCACGGAGGATATCCTTCTGGCCGTCGTCGATGGCCTGAAAGGCTTCCCGGACGCGATCACCGCTGTGTTCCCGGAGGCGATCGTCCAGACGTGCATAGTCCATCTGCTGCGCAACTCGATGGACTTCGTGTCCTGGAAAGATCGCAAGAGCCTCGCCGGCGCACTCAAGGAAATCTACCGCGCCGTCGATGCCGATGCCGCCGAAAAGGCGCTGGCGGCGTTCGAGGCCGGCCCCTGGGGCCTGCGCTATCCCGCCATCGGCCAGAGCTGGCGGCGCGCCTGGGCCGAGGTCATTCCATTCTTCGCGTTCCCTGACGACGTCCGCCGGATCATTTACACGACGAACTCAATAGAGGCGTTGAACTCGAAACTTCGACGGGCTGTCAGGGCCAGGGGCCATTTCCCCAGCGACGACGCGGCGACCAAGCTGCTCTATCTGATCTTGAACCGATCCGAGAAAGAGTGGAAAATGCCGCCACGTGAGTGGACCATGGCCAAGGCCCAATTCGCTGTCATCTTCGGCGAGCGCTTCATCAGGGCAATGGCTGCATAATGTTCAACAGCCCGCCCGCACACGGAATTCCTGACAGTCCCGGGCGATGGAGAACTCGGTGTCTCCTTGCGAAGCCTTCTCCCTCTCCAAGAGTTGCTCCAGATACACAGCATCCAGCGAGGATTGCGCACCTCCACGATGCCAAAGACAGTCCGGATCCGTCGCGTCGTGTAGTCCTTGACCGGCCGAAACCTGTGGCAATCCGGGCAGACCCGACGAAAAAGGGAATACGTCTCCGCCTCGTGGTTCACGACCGCGCTCTGCAGCGCGGTCATGATGGTCTTGCCGTCCTCGATCGACAGACCGAGGTCGCCGTCAAACAGATGTTCCCGGCTCTTGTCGATACGGACCGCCTTCCGGCAAACGTCACCGAACTCGTTCCTGCCCTCGATCGTGATCGTCCATTCTACCGCCATCGCTTTCCCTCCGAACAAAGCGACGCTGATGGACTACGGGACCTAACAATCCGTATTCGACCCCAGAGAAATTACCGGTCTCGCGTCGTCTATCCACGCCTCAAGGGGTTCGGGCTGGCGCCCGCGCAAGATACCGTTGAAGCGCATTGCCAGACTGCGCGCCAATGATCCCTTCAACGCGTCGACCTTACGTGCCTGCTGATCGGTCAGTTGCCCTCGGGGCTTGATGCAGAGTGCCGCCGCCACGACCGGCGAAATAGCATGACCAGTATCCGGATCTTTTATGGGAGCCAGGCTGAAGGCCTCTGTTGCTGGAACACTGGCTGTCCGATTGTCGGCCCGGCGCCAGGCTCCAAGCAGCCGCTCCAGATGGGAGCGGCTGCCGGTGTACCCTCGCAACCTGACATCATGGAACAGGTGCCGGCCGCAGCGATTTCCGTCTTTCCAGCATTGAGCCAAGAACTTCTCGAAATACCACGGCGATGTTGGGTTCAAGGGCCCACGACGCCGGTCCGGCGGCGTCTCTGCGGATTCCGACGTGAAGCCGGCCGCCATTCCGATCAAACACCGGCCACCATTCCGGTATGAAGCCGGCCACCATTCCAACCAAAGACCGGCCGGTTTTCGGCACTGAAGATTACCTCCTGGGTCAGCAACTTTGGCATCAATTACCTCGCGATGAACGAGGACATTTTGATGCCGGCAAAGAGAAGGCTGACCATGAGACAGTTGAGACAAATGCTTCGGCTTGCCGGAAGCGGGACCAGCTCCCGCGAGATTGCGGTCGTGCTGGGAATAGCACGCAGTACGGTGCAGGATAATCTGCGGCGCGCAGCGGCAATCGGGTTGAGCTGGCCCCTGCCAGGCGAGCTGACCGATGACGCGCTTGAGAACAAACTCTTCGCTCGCAATGGCGTCAAGCAGGGCACGCGGCGGCGCACAGAGCCGAACTGGGCCCATCTTGCCGTCGAGCTCAAGAAGCCGGGCGTCACGCTCCTCATCTTGTGGGAGGAGTATCGAGGAAGTCATCCCGACGGATATGGCTACAGCCGGTTCTGCGAGCTCTTTCGCAGCTTCGAACAGCGGCTTTCGCCGACGATGCGCCAGGAACACGCCGCCGGCGACAAGGTCTTCGTCGACTATTCCGGCAAGAAGATCCCGATCGTTGATCGAGACACCGGCGAGATCCGTGAGGCGGAGATCTTCGTGGCAGTGCTGGGTGCGTCCAGCTTGACCTATGCCGAAGCGACCTGGACCCAGACACTGCCGGATTGGATTGGTTCACACGTCAGGATGTTTCGTTTCTTTGATGGCGTTCCCCGCCTGATCGTCCCCGACAATCTGAAGTCGGGCGTCAGCCGCGCCAGCTTCTACGATCCCGAGATCAATCGCAGCTACGGCATGATGGCATCCCATTATGGCGTCGGCGTTCTTCCGGCACGGCCGCGACGGCCGAAGGACAAATCGAAAGTCGAGAACGGCGTGCGTTTCGCCCAGTCATGCATTCTGGGGCGGCTGCGCAACCAGACCTTCTTCTCGCTGGCCGAGGCCAATGCCGCAATTCGCCAGGCACTCAATCGCATCAATGATCACGTCATGCGTCGGCTGGGCGTCAGTCGCCGGCAACTGTTTGAGAGCGTCGAGCGTGCTGCGCTGGCAAGCCTTCCGAGCGAAGACTACGAATTCGCCGAGTGGCGTTTGGCCCGCGTCTCGACGGATTACCACGTCGAGTTCAAGACCTTCTTCTATTCCGTACCGCACAACCTCATTCGTCAGCAAGTCGATCTGAGGGCAACGGCACGCACCATCGAGATCTTCCACCGCGGCAAGCGCATTGCCGTCCATCAGCGCCGCTATGGCGGCCCTCGTCATGGGACGGATCCGGATCATATGCCCAGCTCCCACCGGCGATATGCCGAGTGGACGCCGGATCGTTTCCGTCGCTGGGCCGCATCCGTCGGGCCCGAGACGGAAGGCTTGGTTGTCGCAATCCTCGCCAGCCGCCCACATCCTGAACAAGGCTTTCGAACATGCCTGGGTGTCCTTCGCCTGTTTCGCGATGTCACACGCGATCGCGCCGAAGCCGTCTCAGCCCGCGCTGTCGAGATCGGTGGGCTGAACTGCAAGAGCATCGCCTCGCTCATCGCCAATCACAAGGCCGCAAGGCATTCCACCGAACCGACCGCCATCGTCGATCACGCCAATCTGCGTGGCCCTGATTACTTCCATTGAGGAGACATACCAATGCTCATCCATCCGACCATCAACATGCTGCGCGAACTCGGCCTTCATGGCATGGCCACTGCCTTCCAGGAACTCGACGCACAATCCGAAGCACGCGGCCTCGAGCATGGCGAATGGCTTGCCATGCTGCTCGAGCGCGAGGCTACCATGCGCCGCCAGAAGCGTTTCGAAGCCCGCGCCAGAGCTGCAAAACTTCGCCATGACGCACAGATCGAGAATGCCGACTTTCGTGCCGCACGCGGTCTTGATCGCAATCTGTTCATGGCGCTCGCCGGCTGCGACTGGATCAGAAAGCATCACAGTCTTCTCATCACCGGGCCGGCCGGCGTCGGCAAGAGCTGGCTGGCCTGTGCGCTTGGCCACAAAGCTTGCCGAGAGGATTTCTCCGTCGCCTATCACCGCGTTCCCCGGCTGTTTGCAACGCTTGCCCTCGCGAGAGGCGACGGACGTTATGGCCGGATCCTCAAGCAACTCGCCAAAACCGACCTTCTCATTCTCGATGACTGGGGACCGGAAAAACTCAATGATGACCAGCGGCGTGATGTGCTTGAGATCATTGAAGACCGCTACGAACGCCGATCGACAATCGTCACCAGTCAGCTGCCCCTGGATCGCTGGTACGAGATCATTGCAAACCCAACCCTGGCCGATGCCATCCTGGACCGCCTCGTTCACAACGCCTATCGCATCGATCTCACCGGTGAAAGCATGCGAAAACAGCGCTCGCCGAGAGCGTCCGAAACAGCGCACGCTTGACCTGAAACGAAACCCAATCCAAACATCAACGAGACCCAGGATCAGTCCGAAAAATGGCCGGCTTCAAATCGGAACACCGGCCGGAATGAAATCGGAATGACTGGCCGGCTTCAAATCGGAATCGATGGCCGGCTTCGTCGGAATACGCAGCGTCTCGAGCCATTTTGCGACGGTACGCCGCTTGAAGCCGGTTTGACGCTCGATCTCACAGAAGGATAGCCCTTCGTTGCGCAGGGCGTGGATCCTTGCGAACACTTCGTCTCGGGATTGTCGATGCTCCAAGCGCGCATGACGCCGATGCGCTGCGGCAAGGAGGTTTTCTTTTTCGGACAGAATGGACCTGCCGTTTTGGCGCCCCGACAGGTTCATCTGCTCCTCGATCGCCAGCCGCAGATCGCATGTGGAGCACCCTCTCGGACCGCCTGCGCGTAGAGGCCACAACGGTCACGGCTTACGATTTCGATTGAAGGGTTCTTTCGCAGCCAGCTTGCCGCGTGTTCGACACTCCGGCCTGCGAGCACGCTCTCTTCCGGCTCAACAGACCGAGGTTGCCATCGGTTGCATCGTTCTCAACCGCATGCTGGCATGGGCACGCCCGCAATCTATCCGGCGTCAAGTCACGCAGGCATAACCAACTACATTAATGATCGAAATGCGTTCGATTTCATATCCGCGCACCAACGCCCAGCGGCATCCTACGGAGGCCGCGATGATTGAAGTGACGCCGCCAGACGACGTCACCGCTGAGACGCGGCTGCGGCAGCTGTCGCAGCAGCGCCTCGAACCCGGTCGCCAATTCCATGCGGGCGAGCCGGGCGCCGAGACAGAAATGCTCGCCGTGACCGAAGGCAAGATGATCGATATCGGCGCGGTCGATGTCGAAGACGTCAGGCTGGGGAAAGCGTGCCGGATCGCGGTTTGCAGCGCCGAGGATCAGGACTACGCGATCGCCGGAAGTAATCCGCTGTCCACGCATGTCGACGTCGGCCGAGGCGACGCGGTCGAGCCGCATGAACGGGCCATCGAAACGCAACATTTCCTCGATCGCGCGGTCCAGCAGACACGGATCTTTGCGTAAACGCTCCATCGTATCAGGTCGTGCGAGCAGCGCGAGCATCCCATTCCCGATCGTGGCTCGCGTCGATTCGTGGCCGGCGAACAATAGCAGCGCGAGGGTTGCGCGTGTCCACTCCCGGCCGAACGGAGGCTCTTCAAGCGCAAGCAGACGAGTGAGCACGTCATCCTCAGGAATGCGACGCCGCAGGTCCAATAACGCATCAAAATAGTCACTCATTTCCGCAATGGTGGCTGTCATTCCATCGAGGATCTCCGGCCGTGCAGCTCCCAACTCGAAATAGGCCGTCATCCGGCTGAACCAGGTGAAAAGTCTCGCGTGATCCTGAGGCGGAATCCCGACCATCGCGGCGATCACCGCAACAGGAAATGGTTGGGCAAAGTCCTCAATGAAGTCGCCGCCGCCCGCTCGGAGCATGCGATCGATCAGTTGATCTGCAACCCGCTGTATCTCGGCAGCGATGCGGTCGACCACTGGCTTGGAAAAGAGCTTGTTGAGCGGCACACGCCGCCGAAGGTGCTGCGGCGGATCCATATTCATCAACCACTGGGAAATGAAGTCGTCGATCGGCATCATGCGCTGCCGCAATTCCAGCGGCATTTGGTTAGTGGCCGCTGCGCGGCGTGCACCGCTGGCGAAGCGGCGATCAGAGAGCACCGAATTTGCGTCATCGTAGCGGGTCAGCAACCACGACTGGATCGGTGCACACCAGTGGATCGGATCCGCATGCCGCAGCATGTGGTATATTGGATATGGATCATCGAAGATGGCTGGCTCGAACAGACCGAAGGGATCGTCGAGAGGAGTTACGAGGGCAACCGGCATGTCCGTCACCATATTCCCTGCAAAGCGCTGATTCGATCAACCTAGCTGCTCGTTCAGGTCACTGTCCGAGAGCCGCCCGGAGCTTCCAAAGCCTGCCGCCGCTAACATCGCAGGTACCCGGGTGCAGACGAAGCGCCGGGTAACGTCTGGCGGGGACTGGCCAGATAGCCTTCCACGCAGTTCGCGCCCTGCGCGAAGGCAAAATCGCGGCCCGCTTCGCGTGGCCGCGATCCGACTCCCAAGGCGCGCCATTTCATCTGGATGGAGAACCATACGATGGACCAGGTGCCCTGGGGTCGCTCACGCACCAAGGCGCGAACGCGCCTCAACCGCAGAAAGTCCTCGGAGGGGCCGACGCAAGCCCATCCGACCGGTGTCCACTTCGCAAATGCAAGCAGGTCGTGGATCCGACCACGGGCGACCAGCGCATGAAACTGTCGCCGCGCCTGCGGCCCACGCAGTGCATGCAAGCTGCGTCCGCCCTTCTCAACGCCCCAATACATGCGCCAGCAACCTCCGCTCGCGACCTGCGGTCCGAAAAGGCTCTCGATCAGCCCCCATTTCTTCAGCAACGACATTATGGTTATTTCGGTGCCCGTTACCGACACAGCGCAAATCCTTGAGGCTGTTGGAATGCAGGACATCAGAGATAACCAAGCTGCTTGAGCCTACCAAGCACTGTGGCTTCCAGTTCGTCGCGACCAATTTGGCCACCGCCACGACGGGGATTGCGGCCCTCGACGAAGAAGACCTCGAATACCTTTTCATGCATGACCGGGCCGTGGCCAAAATAACCGCCCTCGCCAAACAGCTCGCCGTGATCGGACGTCACCATGAACCAAGTATCCGGTGGCGCAATCTCGATCAGCTCACCGATCACACCGTCCAGATACTCGATGCACTGTACCTGCTTGTTCCAGAGCGGCCGCAGACGATCGACGTCGAAACGATCCGCCGCGCCCTCGCCGCTCGATGCCTGCGGTTCTCTCACGAACTCGTCCATGCCACGCCATAGCCCGTGCACACCGGGAATGTGGGGCAGGTCACCGGCATTTTCTCCAGGCAAGGAATAGGGATAATGTGTTTCGCCAGCGTTGATGAACATGAAGTGCGGGCCTCCGTCAAAGTTCAGCCGGCCGATGATGGCGCGAAGGTCGTTGTGCACCGGCATCAGCTCGAATATGTCAAAATGGGGAGCGATAAGCGTCTTCGGATTCAGCACTGGCATCGACACATAGGCCTCGGTCCGGTAGCCGAGGCTCCTTAGGAACAGCGGCAACGACAACGTCGGTGCGAAATCTGCGAATGTGATCGCGTCTTCCCTGTTGCCACCGATACGGGCCTGCCAGAGCGATAGATCTCGGCGCTGCGCGTCGGACGACAGCACACCCGGCTCGTTGGCATGGGGCGGCAGCCCCATCAGGAAAGTATGATGGCTGGGCGCGGTCCAGCTTGCATAGCTGTAGCGCTTTTGTGCCGGGCCGATACGGTCGATGGCTGGCGTATGCGCGGCCTCGAAGCAGTCATAGCGCGCGCTGTCGAAGATAATCCAGACGATGTGGTTCACCATCACGCCTGCCCCTTTGTCAATTCGTCCGCGTGTTCGAGGGCGCAGAACGCGCGCAGGAATTGCACGAACCGCCGCTCGCGGCCGCTCGCTTCGCACAGCGCACTGGCGACGATCTCGGCGTATTCGCTCCGATTAAGGCCGAGCGATTTGATCAGTACGTCGCGGGCAAAACCGAGCGCGTCGAGATGCGGCGCCCAGCGATCGAGCTCGGCGGCGAAGAGCGTATCACCGAGTAGCTGCGCGGTCCGACGCAACAGCGCCAACAGATAGGCGCGAAGCCCGATCTCTGCCCGAAGGTGCAGTGCAGCCGCGCGACGAACCTGCCGCGCGCCGTCCCAATTTGCCATCGCCTCCTCCACGATAACCTGAAACCGCTCGATGGCGTCGGCGCTTGCTGTTGTTTCGGCTTCATGGGCAAGCTCTGCGACCGCCGTCATGGCTCCGTCGACCGTCTTGGACTTGGCATCCGCCACGAGCGCGAGGGTCCACCAGCGGCGCTTCAGCTCGACTCCGGCATAGAGCGGCTCGCGGACACGGTCCTCGGGCACATCTGATTGTCGGGCGCGATCTAGCATCGAGATTGGAACGGACCCAGTGTAGGTCGGCGGCCAAGGATCGAGCACATCGACCGTTCCAGCGGACCGGTCGATCCGCGTGGCGAGAATGGTCCTTGCACTGTGCACCTTGCCATAGGCCGGACGATACGGCAGTTCGTGACTATCCACCGCGAGCACGACCGGCTGTCCAAGCTCGAGACGCAGGTAAGCGAGGTCGGTTGGATCGGACACCGCGGCCACGAGCTCCAGCCCCGCATATGCGGCGATGCGTGCGCCGAGCAAGTGCCAGCCGCCCGGCACGTCGAACTCGGCTATTGACGCTGCATCGGGATCAAAGCGGTTGAACGACCAGACGCTCGCCAGCATGAACCCACTCGGAATCCCAAGGAAGGCATCAAGAATCGTCTGCAGATTTGCCAAGGGACTCGGCACTAGGATCGGCCTAATCGAATCAGACATAGCCGCCCCCATTCTGCAACATGGTCACCGCCATCACATGGGCAAGCGGGTTCGGTTGAATTGTCAGCGTCACCGGCGAGAACGGGGCTGGCAGAGGGACCCTCGCGCTGAACATCGCCGGACATAGATGGTCAAGTTCGTAGTCGCCAACATAGTGTAGGTGGCTGGCGCGCCAAGTCGCAGTGCTGGCGGGAGCCTCCCGAGGCAAGAGCCAGTTCGGGAGCTGCGCGCGAACGCCGACGACCGCGCCGAAGCGGTCCGTCAACCGCAACATCAAGGTCTGTGGTCCGAGTTCGCCAAATCCCAGCACACCGAGCGCACGCCCAACTGCAACCACACCGATATCAATCCGCTGTCCAAGCGCTTCGACATGGTCGGGGGTGCCGGGCTGCTTCGCGACCAGCTGGTAGGTCACGCCGCCGACGATGATGGGGCGACCGAAGGGCACATCCTCAGCCGGGAAGCTGTTACCCCAGATGTTGACACAGCCGGCTGACCTCTCGCTGTCGAACGTGGCCGCACAGGCATTGCAGTGCGGTGCGAGGTCGATCGCATGCATCGTCATCCTGGCACCTTATCAAGCTTGGATCCCTGCGGCAGCCGGCCAACGAGCAACGACGGAGCCAGCCCGAATATGTCGCCTTCGATCGGGTCGCGCACGCATGCGGGAAGCGGCGGCGACACTGCGCCGAGGGTGGCTTCGAGCAATTGCGACACGTCCCATCGGATCGACAACGGCCCACTGCCCCAGCCCCCCCCCGTGGGCGAGCGCAGGTGCCATCTGCCGATCCAATTCGACGCGGCAGTGGTCGGCTCCCCCTCGGCGACCAGCGTGTCGATCACTAAGGCGACCGGCGGATTATCGACTGTGGCTGGATGGTAGAGCGCTAAGTTGCGGCGGTTGACATTGTACAGCGCGTTGAGCGGACGTTGCCAACGTTCACTTCGCTGGAGCAGCAAGAAGGTGGCATCGTCGGCCACGCCGGAATTGGCGGTACAAAGCGGTCGCGTCATGCCGTCCTCCCGGTGCTGCGGCGGATAAGGCGAAGTCGATGTGTCGATGATACTCAAAGGTGCGAGGGCGCCGGCACCGGCCGGCCCGCGCGGGGCCAGCACACCATCAATGGCGAAGTCCACCAGCGCAAGAACCGCGGACGGCCCGAGCACCATGGCTGCGTGTTGCGGTCGTTGCGACCATTCCAGTTCGTCGGTCGTCTTGGGGTGGTCGAAGTCTATCTCGTCGATCTCCAGGATCGCGCCATCGAGATGAACAACTGTGTAGGTCCGTGTCTGTCGACCCTCCCGCACGATTCCGCACTCGGCGGTGACCGCCCGGCTCCGGCTGACCGGTACTCGACTTTGCCACCGCGCCCACGCCGTCCGCGCCGGCCCGTCGCAATCGCGCGGATCGATGCTGCAGGACCGAACGTCGGCAGCGGCTCCGTCGATGACGAGGCGATGGCTGAAATGGCTCGTCGCCAAGCCGTCCGACGTGCGCGCAAACACCACGCTGCGATCGATCCGATTCATGCGACAATCCTCAATCGCGACAGCCGCATCGCCGGCGCCAAGGTGCCGACATCGTAGAGAATTTGGCCATGCTTGCCGCACAGGGCGTTGGGGTTGAGTTCGCTCTCACGGGCACGCGCCAGACAGCGGGTGAGTACATCGACGCGCTCCTCCACCCGACCACCGGTGAAGAAGCGGCCAGTGGCGCGCCCTGCCGCGACAACTTCGCCGAGCATGATCCGTGCCTCGACATGGAGCCCGCGCGAAAAACCGTGCGACAGGTGATGAATAATGACGCCGCTGCCAACTCCGTCGACGAGTTCCTCGAACGAGTTGGTGCCGGGCGATACGATCAGATTGGACATGCGGGGAATCGGTGGCAGTGTGATCTGTGAAGAGCGCGCGTTCGCGGTTGGCAATTCGCCCGCCGCTGCTGCCGATGCGCGACCATGCAGCTGGCGCACAAGCACCCCGTCCTGCAGAATCCGGGTGGCTCCCGTTGCGATGATCCCGTCGTCATCGACATCGTAGCGCGCGGCAGCGCCACAAGTCGGATCATCCAGCACCTCGAGATCATCCGCCCCCAGCCGGCAGCCGAGCCGGTGACGCAGATCGATTGTCGGGTCTGCAGCACCCTCCGCGAAATGTCCGATCGCCTCGTGCGCAATCAAGGCTGCGGGCTGGGAAGCCAGAACGGCCGGGCCATCGCAGGACACGGTGGGTTGGGCCATTCCGGCGTCGCGCGCGACCTGCACGAGACGCTGCCGCAGGGCGCCGGCTTGCAGGCGCGCCAGTCCATCGCCCGTGCCACTCCATCCCACCGGCATGAACCGGCCGTTAGCCAGATGCAGCCGCCCCGTGAGCGCGAATACGTCGACGGGACGGCGGCACCAGCCGGTAAAGGGCTCCAAGACCCAGCGCTGCGCAGCGACACGGCTGTAGCGCAGTGATGCCGGCAGTCCGACCGCGGCCGCAAATTCCGAGAGCCTCAGACGTGCCGTGTCCGGCGGCGTCACGGGCGGCCTATCGACATTGGGAACGCCCCACTCCGCCGGAGGCGGACCGCTGTGCCGCCCCACCCCGCCTGCCTCGGTACCCTCGCAATAGGCTGCGAACCGCGTAGTCTGAAGCATCGGACTTCCGTGCGGCCAGGCTAGGCCGATCGTGAGAAGTGTACCCTGCTCGCCCGCCCGCTGCATCGGCATCGCACCCCGAGGACTCAGGCAGCCACGAGGCTAGGAACACCGAGCCGTCGCAGCGAAACCTCGCTCGATACGGTGCTCCAGAGGGTGAGGCGGGCGGCGAGAGCGGCAAGCGCCGCATCTGTCGCCTGTTCCCATCGCCGTTCGTCGTCGCCGCACAATTCCGCAAGCATCGCCACGGCCATCGGTCCATGCGTGTCCTCGTCAAGCCCGATGTGACGATCGAGATAGACCTGGAACGGCGTCAGCGAGCTGGATTGCTGCCGCGACAGGGAAGCGACCAAGGTGCGAAACATGCCGGGGATTGCCTCCTCTCGCCCGAACGTGAATGCGGCAGCAATCTGGTGAATATTGTCCGAGGCGATGATCTCGAAGGTCTTGCCGACAAAGGCGCGCGCGCCGACGGGGGCGGAGCAGCTGGCTAGCGCGACAGCCACTTCAGCGCCATCGCGAAGCGCCTTCACGAAGGTATCGATCGGCCGGGTGTTTGCGCCGGCCGCCAGCATGGCGGAACGATAAAGCTCGAAATGGCTTGTCGCCTCACCATCGATCAGGTCGGTTTCCTCTTCGAGCACGATCTCGTTGATCAGTCGCCTCATGCGCGACGAGCCAACCGGCAGCCAGGGAACCTCGACGCAACTGAGGCTCCGCTGCAGGCTCTTCAACAGCGACATGAAATCCCAGACAGCGAACACATGGTGCTCCATGAACACGCGTACGTCCTCGATGCAACTGAGCGCCGCATAGACTTCATGACCTGCAAGTTGGTGACGCGCCGGTTCGAGCCGACGCAGTAGGCTGTACATACCGAGTGCCGACATGCGACTTCCTTTCAATCTGCGACGCTGAGCAGAGCGGCTTGCTCCGGCCTGGCATTGTGGCGAACCGTGGCGTTGAGGGCGATTTCTGCAGGCATTTCCTTGCCTAGAAAACGGGTCACCATCGAGCGGCAATATGCGCCCGCATGGTGGAATGCGATCAGATCCCCAACTCCCGGTTCAGGTAGCGTTACGGCGCGGGCGAGAAAGTCGCGGGAATAGGTCGAATTACCAGAGAGCCAGACCGGACGATCGGCAAGCGCGCGTGGACGCTCGCCGGTCATGATCTCGCATGCATGGTGAGCCCGGTCCGGATAGACCAGCGGTCGCGGAAATTGGGCGACGCTCGCGCTGGTGCCGGCGAAGATTCGATCTGGACGCCTCTTGATGTCGACGACCCGGGCGAAGAACCAGCCGATTGGGGCGACCAGCCATCGTCCCGGCTCGATAACAAGCTCGATCGGACGGCCGAGCCTGCTTTCGAGTTCGGCGAGCTCGGCGGCCGCCAGCCCTCCATAGGTTTTCAGGTCGAACTCTGGTGCGTCCGGGTCCTCCGGGACACCCAGACCGCCGCCGCTGTCGACATAGCTCAGATCGGGCAATGATGCCGCTACGCGTACGAGCCGGCGCAGCCCCTCCGCCAGCGTCTCCGGGGCCATGATGTCGGTACCGAAATATGAATGCACACCGCAGATCCGCAACCTCCGAACGCGCTCCACAGCCGCGTTGAGCTCCGCCGGCAACAGGCCGAAGCGATAAGACGGCTCGTTGCCTATCTCCGGTGTGTCTATAGCGCTGCCGACATTGACGCGGACGCCGACCGCAGTGCCGGGTGAGGCGAGCGAATCAAAAGTCTCGACCTGCGCCAACGAGTCCAGCACGAGGTGGACGCCGCACGTGTGGCAATGGCGCATCTCCGCCGGCGTCATGTTGCTGGACGCAAAGATGACCCGATTGGGCGTGAAACCAGCCGACAACGCCAGCGCCAGATGGCGGGCTGAATTCACGAACACGCCATGTCCGGCGGCCGCAATCTCGCCGAGGACCTGCGGATTGTCGTTCGCCATCGTAGCGAAGTGGATTCGCTTGCGGCGTACCGGCAGCGCTTCCAATCGCGCCAGACGCTGGCGCAACACGGCGAGATCATAAACATAGACGGGACCTTCGAAGCACAGCGCGTGGGCGAGGACATGGGACGGAACGGTCATGACGGTATCACCTCCTTCAACAGCCTTCGTTCGAGCAACGCATGAACGGTGTCCAGTCCGCACTCGGTCGGCCCGCCTCCCGCAGCATCGATCAGCGCGGCGCGCGCGAGTTCGCCGGCCTTTCGTGGCCGCTGCGCAGATTCGAGGATCCGGCGGGCGCGATCGCTGATCATCATCGTGTCGACTGCGCCGCTCGATCCGCGCGCGAACAGCACCCATTGCGGCAGAACAACATCGTTGGCCGGCTGCGCATGACCGGCGATCAACCCACCAATATCGACCGCGAACGCCGCGATCAGGTAATGCCTCGCTTGCCCAAGGATGGTGTCGCTGCTCACCTGCGTCGGCCGCTCGGTGTCGTCGAGTGAATTCGCCGGCAACGCCGCGGCGGAAAGTTTCACAGCCTCGTAGCGCAGGAGTTCGCCGAGCCGTCCATCGGCGATGCCGAGTTCAGCAAGTTCGCGGGCCAGGAAGTCAATCAGGTCGCCGGCGTCGCCGTGATGGCGGCCTCGCCATGGGCGCTCCGCATTACGTTCGGCGATCCAATGCGTCCAGCGCATCAATAGGGTCATCGGTGCATCGTAGTGCGGCAACAACAACGGCCAGAGCCGCTTTAGCAGCACGAGATGTGGTGAAATCTCCTCGACGGCCGCGACGAGCTCCGACGAAATGCCCGCCGTCGCGTAGCGGAAATGTGCAACGAAGATGTGGGGATTTTCACTGATCGTCCGGTCGGCTTCCGCCGCCGCCTCGGCGGCGAGTGGAAGCTCGAGGCATTCCGACCGCCGCCCGATCAGCTCTTGCGCGCGAGCGAACATCGGTGCCCCCGGGAACGGACAAAGCGTGAAGATGTGCGCGCGATATCCGCCGACTTCTAGAAAGTCGAAGAAGCGCGTGAGGGTGTCCGAGGCCGATTCGGGTGTCTCCTCGGGGTAACCGAGAATGAAGCCAGTAACCGGACGAATGCCGACAGATGCCGTCGCGCGCACGATGTCGCGCGACCGTGCAAGATCGAGATCCTTGTCGATCACTGCCTGCATCGCCTGGGAGCCGGTCTCGATGCCGTAATAGATCTCGACACAGCCGGCTTCGGCCATGTGGGCGAGCAGTTCCGGGTCGATCACGTCGGTGCGGGTCGAGCAGCTCCAGGTGACGCCGAGTTCGGCCGACTTCATCGCATCGCAGAAACGATGTGTCCATTTGGCGTCGCAGGTGAAAATGTCGTGCGAGAAATTGACGTGACGACGGCCCCAGCGGTCGCGCAGCAGCCGCATCTCCTCCTGGATACGCGGGATCGACTTCATCCGATAACGACGCTCCCAGAACGGAGCTGTCGCGCAGAACGAGCACTTGAAGGGACAGCCGCGGCCGACGTCTAGATAGAGTGCGGCGTCCCTAATCCCGGAGTAGGCGGCGAAATCCGGGATCGGCAGTGTGTCGAGATCCTCGATCACCTTGCGATCGGTATTATGCGCGACATCCGAGCGATCACGCCAAGTCAGGCCGGCGATGCCGGACGACAACGTCGCCCCACGCTCGAGCGCACAAATGGCTTCTGCGAACGTCTCCTCGCCTTCGCCGCGGACAATGAAGTCGATCTGCTCGAAACGCTGCAACAGCGGGCGGGCGAGCGGTGACGATGCGGGGCCGCCAAGGCCTACGAGCGCGCGCGGCGCCCGTGCCTTGACGCGGCTGGCGATCGCAACGGTGTGGTGGAGCGAGTCGGAGTCAGTCATAAGCCCGACGAGATCGGTGCCGCCGCCGACGATCGCGTCCGCGAGGTCATCGTAGAAGTCCTTGTTGTTCTGGATCTGCCCGGCATTGATCAGCGTGTTGACTTCGACCACGTCCACCGCCGCGCTCGGGCAGGCGGCATGACACGATGCCTTGAGCGACAGAAGACCGACCGGCACGAATGCCTGCATGACATTGATCGGATCGCCTGGCCGAGCGTCAAAGCGACGTGAACCATGGTCGAGATGAAGGCTGGTTGCGAGCGAGATACGCATCGATTTCTTTTGCCTCAAGCGCTGACGGGTGGATCCGAAACGGTGTGCGGAGCATGCACCGGTACGGCCGGCTCCGCATTGATGCTGGCCTTGAACAATTCCTCGCGCCGCAGGATGCTAGCCTTCTGAAAGTCCGTACTCCCGCAGCCGTCGAGACGGCCGTGGCGGACGCTGGAACTACCAGGACAGCGACCGGTACAGAAATACTTGCGATCAGCGACCGCGCAGCCCTTGCAGGTGCTCTCGAAGGTGTCCCAGGTGATGGCGCGGATATCCCACTTGCCTTCCCAGATCTCGGCAAAATCGCTCCAGGCCACATTGCCGGCGCATAGGACCTTGTTGCCGGAACAGGTGCTGCAGGGATAGACGTCGCCGTTGGAATTGACATATGCGATGCCCCGGCCGCTCATGCAGCGGCGGGTCGCATAGACCATCGTCAGGAGGAAATTAAACACCTTGCCGGCGCACAGGCCGAGCTTGGGATCACGCACGCGCTCCCACTCTTCCTCCGTCATCCAGAACCGGGCGGCTGCTTCTACGTCCTGGCTCTGGTTGAGCAGGTGGCCGTGGAGCTTGCCGCGCCCCATCTCGACGAACGGCACGCTGCGCAGGCTGAGATCGTTCTCGATCGCCCAGTCGATAATGTCCTGCAGCTGATGCACGTTCTGGCTGGACGTCGTCGTCATTATCGACGTGTTGAATCCGGCCTGTTTCATCATCAGGAGCTTGCCCTTGGCGTACTCGAAATCGCTGAGGCCTTTGCGTGCGCCCTGCCCGTGCAGATGGTCGATGCTGACGCTGATGATCACGTCGTCGCGCGGGATCGTCGACAGCATGCGCTCGGTGATCGGCATGCCGTTAGTGGCAATCCCGACCACGAAGCCAAGGCTGTGCGCGTGACGGACAATTTCGAGGAAATTCCGATGCATCGTAGGCTCGCCACCGGTCAGGATGACGGAGAACACCCCCATCCGAGCCCATTCGTCGAGCAGGGCGAGAATGCGGTCCGTGCGCATTTCGCCCGCGCGCGCCACCCCGCCTTCGACGAAGCAGTGAGGGCAACGAAGATTGCAAGCGCGGGTGAGCTCCAGCCATGCCATCAGCGGCGCCGAGAAATGAAAATCCGTCGCCACTTCGAGCCGAGGGAGGCGATAGCCCGAACAGCTGGCGTAATCGGCGCCGGCCTCCAGCAATGGCGCCGCTTCCGCGTCCAGCACGGCGACGTGCCCATCTGGAAAGGCGGCAAGGAGGCCGAATGCCTCGCGGCGCCATCGCACCAGCGGCCGGGTCTTGTCGGGCAGCTCGGCGCGGTGACCATGGGCGAGTGGGGCCATATGCTGAAGCATTAGATGCTCCTTCAAGACAACAGGCTTGAGAGGTGATCGGCAATCGACGTCGCATCGAGGCCGCAATGGGCCAACAACCAACGCGGGTCGCCTGCGGGGAGGATGGCATCTGGCAGCGTCAATGCAGAAAATCTGATTGCTTCGCGCGCAGCAAGCATCGCAATGCCGGCCGCACAGCCGCCATGGGTGACGTGGTTTTCGACCGCGAGGATGCGTCCGGTCCGCCGAGCCGACGCGAGAATTGCAGACTCATCGAACGGCTTGATCCTGAGCACGTGCACGAGTTCGGGGACGATCCCGTCGTCGAGCAGTATCCGGCAGGCGGTCAGAACCTCGTCCAACATGGCGCCGACGGCCACGACCGTGACGACCGGCGCCGCGACGCTGAGCCGAACCAGACGTACCGCTTCCCGCGTCAGCAACGGATCGCCGATGCTCTGCGGCATGCCGTTCCGGCGTAGCCGGATATAGACCGGGCCTGCACTGGCCAGCGCCCATTCGAGCGATGTTTCGAGATCGATAGTATCAGCGGGTTCGTAGACGGTCATGCCCGGCATTGTGCAGATCGCGGCCAAGTCATCGCCGGCGAAATGCGACGGACCGTTGCGACCATCGAATATACCGCACGATCCTGCGATCAACGTGACTGGCAGCCCCCCTACCCCGACCGAGATCGCGATCTGGTCGTGGGCGCGGCGCGCCAGGAAATTGGAGAACGAATGGACAAATGGCCGTAGGCCGCGCCGGGCGAGCCCGGAAGCGACGCCGACCGCGTTGGCCTCGGCGATGCCAAGATTGACGTAGCGCTCGGGATAGCTGGCGCGAAATGCACCGGTCTGCATCGATGAGCCGAGCCCGGCATCGACGACGACGATCCGCTCGTCTCGACCACCAAGCGCCGCCAGCAGCGGGCCATAGACCTCAGCCGCGGGCATTCGCCGTCCCCTTTGCAGCCAATTGGTCGATCATGACGAGTTCAGCGGCGGTCAGCGGCGGAGGGAAATGACTCTCCGTCATATGTTCGATGAAGGGTACGCCACGGCCCTTCACAGTCCGCGCCACGATCAGCGCCGGACGATCGGCGCTGCGTGTCGCCGCCAGCGTGGCAAGCAGCATGGCGCAATCGTGGCCGTCTACCTCAGCGGCCGCCCAGCCAAGTGTCCGCCAGGCCTCCGCCAGGCCGGTGACCGGCATGATCTCGTCCATCGGGCCATCTTGCTGGAAGCCATTGGCGTCGACCACGGCCACGAGATTGCCAAGCCGCAACCGCGAGGCAGACATCGCAGCCTCCCAGCATTGTCCTTCGTTCAGTTCGCCATCCCCCAGAATAACAAAGCAGGAGTCGTTGTGACCGCACATGCGGCTACCCAACGCGAGACCAACACCGATCGACAATCCCTGCCCAAGCGAACCGGTTGACGCTTGCACCGCAGGAACGGTGCGCTCGTTAGGATGCGGCTCAAGCTTGCCGCCATTACGGCTGAACGATTCGAGATCACGCTGCGGTATCAGGCCGGTCTGGGCGAGCGCACAATAGAACGCAAGAGCGGCGTGCCCCTTGGACAGCACGATGCGGTCACCATGCGGCGCCTTACCCCAGGAGCCGGTTTCGACTCCGCTCGACATCAACGCGACGAGGATCTCCACGATCGACAACGAGCTTCCAAGATGGCCCTGGCCGGCCGCCGCGTGCGTCCGGAGGATCAGCATCCGCAAAGCGTGGGCGCGCTCGGCCAATTGGCTGGCCAGATCAGCGGCAACATGGGGATATTCGATGTGCATCAGAAGATCCGTGGAGGTGCGAGCCAAGGCGGGGCAGACGGCAGGTCAGCTGCGAAACGTTCGAACACGCGCATGTTCCGCTCCAGCTTGCGGAAGACCGCGAGATAGGCGTCCACGACTTCGGGATTAGCCAGCACCGCCTGAGACGGATAGCCGACCACGAGCGAGTTGCGGATCGCCTCCAGCGCGCCTGGATAATCCTCGATGCGGTAGTTGTGATCCCCTCGTCCATGGCAAGTCCATGGGCAGCCGCGTCCATAGCCGAGCTTTCCCTGCATGAGATCGTGGCCGGGCAGCGGCTGATTCTGGAACTCGACCACCGGCAGGCCTTCGGCCCAGAACACTTGCTTGAGCGCCTCATGTGCCTGGTCGATGGAGACTGCGAGTCCCGCCTCGGCCGGATCGAAGCGGAAGCGGTACATGTGATAGCAATGCTCGCGATCGGCGCCCTCAGATGGACCGGAAAAGCCTGTGATTTCGGCCAAGACCCCATTGAGCCGGCCCGCGCTAGCGCGCCGCAACGCCGTGTAGGATTCGAGGTGATAGATTTGGCGGCTGACCATCACCGCCGACAACAGGTTGATACGATAATTCCAGCCCATGGTCGTGCCGATCACACGATAGCCGCCATCGCTGTCGATCTCTTCGCCGAAAGCCTTCAGCCGTGCGGCCCGGTTGCGGATGCCACGATCGCGGCTCACCAGGACCCCAGCCTCCCCGACCGAGGGTAGATTCTTTCCCGACATCAGACTGGCGGCGCCCACCGTCCCCAGCCCCCCGGTCGGGCGGCCGCCGTAGCTGGCTCCCACGGCCTGCGAGAAGTCCTCGATCAGCGGCAGCCCCAACCCATCACACAAGGTGCGGATCTCGTTCATGTCCGCCGGATGGCCGTGTAGGTGCACGACCATGATGGCGCGCGTGCGCGGCGTGAGTGCCGCTGCGATCGATTGCGCGGTCACGTTGTAGGAGCACGGGTCTACGTCTGCGAAGATCGGAATCGCTTGATGATGCAGCACCGCGGCTGCGCAGGCGATGTAGGCAAGAGCGGGAACCACGACCTCGTCGCCCGGTTCGACGCCGACCCCGGCCAGCGCGCAATGCAGCGCGGCAGTGCCACTGTTGAGCGCCAGCGCGTATTTGTTTCCGGTCAGGATTGCAAGCTCGGTTTCAAATTCGTGCACCTGGGCCGTGCACGACATTTCGGTGAACTGGCCGGACTCGAGTTGTTGGATCACGGCATCGAGGTCGGCGCGGTCCAACCGCGGCCAACGCGACATCATGACATAGCCGCTCGGCACCACGGGGTCGCCGCCATCGATGGCCAGGCGAGGACGGGGCTGAATGATTGGGTTCTGGACGTTCATGCGTGCACCGCGTGCTTCTCGGCAAGGTTGTTGGTCGGGTCGATCGCGGCCAGCAGCTCGTCGATCACGTGCCCCTCCGTGTCCGGCGAGGGCGCGATACCGAGCAGCGCGGCGATGGTCGGCGCGACATCGATCACGGAGTGCAGGGGCGCTTGTGCTGCCCGGCTGGCGACATGTGGACCAGCGGCGTAGAGACGGCTGTACAGGCGCGGATCCAATGGCGAAAAATGATCGTGCCCGCTCGTGAACTCGCGCCACGGCTCCGTCACCTGAAACAGCGGGCCACGGTCGTTGCGGGCCTGATAGCCGCTGGCGCAGAAGAACACCACGTCGCCCATTCCCTCGCCGGCTCCCCCGAGATGGGCAAGCTGCTGACGCGGGCAAATGCTTTGGATCGGGTGCTCACCAGTCTCCGGCACGATGAGTGCCGCTATTTCGCAGCACAGCCATTCGATCAGATACTCGGCCTCCTGTTCGGACACGATGCCTCCCGGAATCGTTCTGCTGCGATTGATGTGCAGCGTGTTGCCGAGCGCGCAGACGCTGGTACCGGCCCAATCCACAGCCTCGCCGCCCGCGATGAATCTGATCAGGCCGCGTTCCGCGAGCCACTCGTTGAGTCGCACGGTGGTATGATGCAGGTCCTGGCCGTGATCCCCAGTTACGATGATATCGGCGTCACCTGCAGCGTCCGTTACCTCGCCGACAAGTTCGTCGGCCATAGCATAGAACAGTCGTAGCAAATCATGTGCTTCGCGATGCCGGGCGCGGTCAAAGCGTGGGTGCCGCGGATCGAGTGCCCCGTGCAGGAGGTGATGAGCCCAATCCACGAAGTGGAGCTGGACGGCGAAGAAATCCCACGGCTCCGCGGTAAGGATCGAGCGCGAGACCTTGCAGAGCCACTCGACATTGAGCCGACACCGCTCAATCTGTGTGGCGATGTCGATCGCGCCAGAGAATAACAGGCTTGGGTCCGTCTGCTCCTCAATCGGACCTGCTGCCGCGAGATGCCGCTGCCATATTTCCCATGGTGCGCTGTGGCTGAACAAAGCGTGCACGCAAGTATTGAACAACGCGATCCGCGTTGGCGCGGCCTCTAGGCTCATGAGCTTGAAGCGCAGCGCGTGGTCCTCGCGACCCGTCCGCCCCTCGACCGGCAGGACGATCGGCTCGCTCCATTGAGCAATCTCGAGCATCGTACATAGCTGGGACCAGTCCGGTGCGGAGGCAATCGCCAAAACCGGATGAGTGTCCCGATCGAGGATTGCCAACGAGAATTCGACCGCTCTGTGCCCCCAAATGTTTGGTAGGCAGAGGCGGCCAAAGAACGTCACTGCGCCGCCACCGGGCGGCGCGCCCGCCCACGCCGGCCCCTCGCCAATCTGTCCGGGCCCGGGCCACCTCGACGTACTGGCCACCGCCGTTTCGTGCAAGCATGTGATTCCACCCCATCCCGCCGCACCGTCGACGCGTAGCGATGCCTGCGACGGATACGATACTGGAAACTTCACCACATAGGATCGGAGGCCATTGAGCAGGGCCGTCTGCCATATCGGCTCCGCCTTGAGCCGGTCGGCAAAGACCCCGGGAACGCGACAGTCGAGCGGCTGCCCGGGCCGCGCCGTGAGGAACCCCTGGATGTCGTTGGTCTGGGGATGGCAGCCGGTCATCATCGCCGCCCACGCTACTGGCGTGCATGCGGGAATGGTGGACAGGAGAGGCACCTCACACCCTCGCGCCCTGAGAGCCGCGAGCGCCGGCATCGTCTCTGCATCCAGGAACTGGTCCATGAAAGCAGGAGCAAATCCGTCGATGCCGACAAGCGCAGTCCGGCGACGCGCGTTTTTGGGCATGCTACCTCTCCGCATCCTGACGCTATTTCGGCGTGCCCACCGCGGCCGCAGCGGTAGCGACGCGCTCCTCCAGCAGCGTTACATCCTCCGGCCGCCGCGGGGTCGAACTGACGCCCGGCGAGGCTAGAGGTGAGTTGTGCAAATGCACGATCTTAAGGTCCTTGCCGACAAGCGAGAGAACCAGGGTCGACCGCAGGTTGGTCGACTGATTGTCGAACGCAACGCGGTTGTGATAGGTGACGACCGCCACGTCGCCGGCGATGCGGATTTCCGGCGAAAGGATTTGTGCCCGTCGGTTTTTTCCCTGGAACTGCTCTTCGTAGCCTCGCCGGTACTCCTCCGCACCGTCGATGCGGGTCGGAACCGACACGCTGAAAACAGAAGCGTCGCCAGCGAACAGATCGAAGAACGACGCGTCGCCCTTCTCGTATGTGGATACGAACGTCTTCAGGAACGTTGTCACGTCCGGTTCACTCAAAGCCATGGCTCATTTCCTCCGTTGGTCAGCAAAAGCAGCCGCCTCGGTCCGATTGCGGCCGATTCATTTACGAGTCCAACCTAACAGCCCGTCTTCTCAGTCTCGCCTCAGGGGCATCACAGCCTGATCACAGTTGACGCCTCGGCGCCCCTCCTCGGTCACGACCTCAGTGCGGACACAGTCGATAGAAGTGAAAGAAAGGCCAGGGAGTCGTCACCGTCCGTCGAGGTGAGGTGAGGAATTGAGAATGAGAATAGGTTTGCGCGAGATCGCACCTTCCGCGTCTTCGCCGACCGCAGGCATCGGGGAGGGTTGATGAGGAAGCGTGCAGCTGGGCTACCCTACTGCTCGGCCGATTTCCTGAGAGGAGAGGATTTATTGGCCGTAGGGCTCGGCTTTGCATCGTTGGCGTCGAGCAACAGGCTTGAGCAGACATCAACGAGCTGCGAACAGGCCTGTTTCAGTTGAACGAGGCCAGTGCCGTCGACGCCCCCCCCCACGCCCCTTTCAACACGGTGCTTCGTAGGCATCCTGATGTGCGCTTTGGTAGCTGACGCAAGCGACGAAAGCAGCAGCTGCGTGTCCGGCCCGACCGCGACACCAAGCTCATCCATAAACGCATGTCTGCACGCTTCGGCGCGCGCGGCCGCCATAGATCGCCGCCCCGTCGCGAGACAGGCTTTGATCATAAATACGTGAACGGTTTCGAGATACGGCTCAATTCGCAGAAACCGACCCGCATAATCAATCACTTCGTCGTAGTTGCAGTGATGGCTGTGACATTCAATAAGAAACTGTAAGATATCCAGGTGGCATTGCCGCAGATACTGCCGCTTTTCCGATACCCACTCTAAATCGATGTCGCGCAAGAAATCTGCCGTATATAGATCTGCCGACCTCGTCAGCACGGCAACGTCCTCGGGTGATGCCTCATCCCGACGGATGCGGCACCGCACCACCGCAGATTCAAACTCAGCGAGATCGACGTTGACGACATTGCAGTCGTTGATCCTGATGTCTCCGCTAGGCTCGATCACAACCAGCCGTTGGCTGGCCGCCTGTCCGCCGATATCGCCCAGATTACGCAGTCGCCAAAGGATCGTGCTTAGTCGATGCTGAGAAGCTTTGTCGTAATCGGCAGACCAAAGCAACTCCGTGACCTCATCACGCGGAATGCTGCGGCCCTGGCGCGCCGCAAGCATTCCGATCAACGCTTTGGACGTTCGCGATAGATGTACCCCAAGCGTCTGATTTTGATAGAATAGCCGCAGACCACCGAATGTATTGACCTTCCATATCATGCATCACCCGTGATACTAATCGTTTTGTAAACCAATGCTGTTGAGCGTGTTGCTTGATGTATACACTAATATTGCTATTGGCAAGCATTAGTACCGATTTAGCGGCCACAACAGGTAATCATGGGGTCAATGCCGGCAATTGCTATCGAAAACTATATCCCTCCAGCCAGCTATCCTGAAGAACGAAGGTGAAGCACGCTCGGCGTGCGTTTACCAGATTCCTCGCGCTAGCACCGCGTTCAAATCGCGGACCGTTTGGCGGCGCCATCGGTGCCTAGCAATCCCCGTGAACGGCAGTGATAGTTGCGGCTACCGCGTCATACCATCAAAACGCGGCAAACATCGGATTCGGCCGGTGGCGTCGGAAGAGCCAGCGATTTAGGATCTGTTCTCTCCGGCCAAGGATCGGGAAGCAGCAACGCCTCGCTTGCCGTGGCAAAGGACATCGGCAGCTTCGCAAGAATCGCCGCTGCAGCGCGGCCGGATCAAAGATGAGTATCACGTCGTCGAAATCGAATTCGCCAAGGGGAAATCCGATCAAATATGTCGAATACTCAGCTTCGCTCTTGATCTTATTCTTGGGCAACGACCGAGATTCCTCCGAATCTACGTATGAACGGGAAGTTCGGCGAGTCGGAATTGATCCGACACACTGTTCCTGTTTTCAGCCTCTAGTATTTGCGAGGAATTATTAACCGCAACGAATGGAATTTGAACTCCACGACGAACAAGCAACGAGTGCTCTATCCTGAGGATTTCGCGAACACTCGCTAGCGCCGCCTCATTCACCTCGATGTAAGCGACGATGTACCACTCGCCATTTTCCTCCAGCGCCATTCCCATCGGCTCTGCCCGCCACTTCAGCGCGCCGTGGTGAGGCATGAAGTAAGTTTCCTGAACGCCGCCCACCGCGCTGAGACCCTCGTTTAGGGCGTACTCCATTACCGCACAGCACAGTTGTGTCAGCGTCCCTCGCAGCCCGGTGGAGCGTTTGTCGGGAACGACGAATGTGCGGGTCCATTCGGCCCAGTCGGCCCGCCTAGGGACGCCGGACTTCTCACACATATGGGGAAAAATCTCCGAGACCATATGGGGCTCGCTCGTTGGGCTTAGTCGAGCCGAGGTCACGACGCGCCCGCCTTCAATGCCGAGCAGATAAGTTGCCGCATCCGTATCGAACTGGTCGAGTTCGCGACCATCTGGACTCGGAGGACGCCAGTGTTTTTGATGCACGAAGAAATCGTGCCGACGGCGCAAAAACTCGTCAAATTCATTCTCGTAGAGGTGCTTGTTTTGCGCGTTGACTACATGAGCCGCAATCATAACGCGATCCCCAATCGTTCTTTGGGGGAATGATTGCAGCAATGCTAAAATCCGTCACCTGTCCGATCGGACAGTTGACGGATTCAAGGATGGATCAGGCGCCTGCGGACTGCTTCGACAATGGCTTGCGTCGTCGTGGCAACACCAAAAGCCTCGCGGGCCCTCGCTGCATGCCATTTTACAGTTCGCTCGGCAAGGCCGAGGATCTGTGAGGTTTCCGATGAGGTCTTGCCGGCCGCGGCCCAAAGCAGCACCTCCTTTTCCCGGTCGGTCAGAGGGCCATCACCGTCTTTGTCGTCGTCTGAAAGCGCCTGGACGATCATACCGGCATATATGGCCATCGTCACCAGTTGCGCCTGCTGACGACGCGGAAGCTCGCAAGACTTCGCTGAAGAGGCAAATGACAGAACGGACTGCCAATGGTGAACGCTCAGCATCGGCACAGCAAAGCCGCTCCGGATGCCAAACTCCGTCGCTTCTCCTGCGACGCGCCGCGATGCTTCCGTCTCCGACCATTTGGCCGGAACCTCAGACCAAAGGAACGGCTTCAGTGTCTTTGCTGAATATATGCATACACCATCTACGGCGGCGTGCTCGGCTTCCACGTAACGTTCGAACCACCCCCTAGGCCAGCCGTTCAATTCTATCATCGGTGCGAGCTTCTGGCCACCCAAAGGCACGCCGCTCAAGATTAGATGCTCGAACCCGAGCTTTTTTGCAGCGTTAAGCAGATCGCTCAAAAGCGACCCCGCTGTTGCATGGTTCCTGCAGCGCTCGACAAAGTCGAATACATCTGAATCGATCATGCCAGAGGTCTCCCCCGCACAGTCCATCTGTAACTCATCTTAGAGTCGGACTCGAAAAGAGGTCAATGATAGCAATATCTTGAGAGACGGCGCGTGATGAGGCGTATGTGGGCGATCATGATCCACGCCTCGGCGGAAGCGACGGATTTCTCGAAGTCCTTCGCCAGCCTTCTGCATCTGCCGAGCCATGCGAAGGTCCGTTCAACGACCCATCTGCGCGGTAGAACCTCGAAGCCCTTTGCCTTGTCGGATCGCTTGATGATTTCCAGTGTCCAGTGCCCGATTTTCCGCAGTCGCCTTTTCAGCTTGTCACCCGCGTAGCCGCCATCGGCAAAGACATGCAGCAGCCAAGGCCATCTTTGGCGGATGGATTTCAAGAGGTCCGGAGCACCGTCCCTGTCCTGAATGTCAGCGGTATGGACCATGAGACCGACCATCAGGCCGAGCGTGTCGACAAGGATGTGACGTTTGCGTCCCTTGATCTTTTTTCCGGCATCATAACCCCGAATGCCGCCGCTTTCGGTGGTTTTCACGCTCTGGCTGTCTATGACGCCTGCCGTCGGGCTGGCCTCTTTGCCTTCCAACTCGCGTGCATCCATCACGAGATGATGGTTGATCCGGCTCCACAGACCCATTGCTCTCCATTCGTAGAAATAACGCTGAACGGTTGAACAGGGCAGGAAATCCTTCGGCAGCATACGCCACTGGCAACCCGTCGAGGCGATGTAGAGCAGCGCGTTCAACACCTCTCGCAAATCTGTGGTGCGGGGACGCCCGACACGTCGCGCCGCTGGCAGAAAGGGCTGCACCAGGCTCCATTCACGATCCGTCAGATCGCTTGCATAACGGGTCGCGCGCCGGGCATAGTGCCGACGGGTGATTTCAGTCCAGGCCATCGTGAGCTCCATCGAATCTTTGCAAATCCGACGGAAATCACAACCTATTGAAATCACCCACTTCTTTTTGAGGCAGTCTCTGAGCTCGACTTTGTACGTTTTTGGTCAGGTCCATGTCCAGAAGAGGCTGTTGGTTGCGATGTGGCTGAGCGCCTGATCGAGGGGCAGGCTGCAGCCTCCCATATCGTCGATGTCTTCCCATTTTCGCCGGTGTGACCAGTAGGCGATTTTGACCTCATCGCCTCTGCCGATCGGCTTGAGACGGGCGATCGGCACCTCGGTTGCCAGCAGGTACAGGTGGTAGGCACCTTTGTCCTTGTACCAGCCAACGCCGCCGCCATTGGCCTGGTCGAACGCTTCGATGCGCAGGGCTATGTCGTCCTTTTCCATTGTGCAGTCATAGCTGCCGCAGCCCTAGTCAGGTCTGATTCACTTCGCCGCACGGTCATTGCCTTGCAACATGTGCTGGCCGGGATTCGAAGCATGGGATGCTGCACCATCCCAACGCCGCCGTCAGCGATGCCGTTCCTCAGATCCTGCGCCAGTGGCTCCAAGAGTTGCGCACCTGTTTCACAGCGCCCAGTTGGGAACATGTCCTTGTTCTGGTCATGGGAGCTTTGCTGGCGCCGGGCAAGCGGACCGTCAGCTCCTGCTTGCGCATGACCGGCAGGGCCGAGGCCGCCAACTTTGCAAGCTACCACCAAATCTTCAACCGAGCCTGCTGGAGCCCCCGTGCCGTTGCCAGGCGATTGCTGGGCCTCGTGGTCGAACGGCTCGTGCCCGATGGCCCCATCGTCATTGGCATGGACGACACCATCGAACGCCGATGGGGACGCCGGATCAGCGCACGGGGCATCTACCGGGATCCAGTGCGCTCCAGCCATGGCCATTTCGTCAAAGCCAGTGGCCTGCGCTGGTTGAGCTTCATGGTGCTGACCCCGGTGCCATGGACGAGCCTGGTAAAGGCCTTGCCGGTCCTGACCTTGCTTGCCCCATCCGAGCGATCCGACCATCAACGTGGGCGGCGCCATAAGCTGCTGACCGACTGGGCGCGGCAGGGCGCACTGCAACTCTGTCGCTGGCTGCCAGGGCGCCGCGTCATCTTCGTAGGCGACAGCAGCTTTGCCGTCCATGAACTGGCCCATGCCATCACTGCCAGGGCAACGCTCATCAGCCGGCTGCGACTGGATGCCAGCCTGTTTGCGCCACCGCCAAAGCGGACCACGCGCACCCTCGGCCGGCCAGCGCAAAAAGGTCCAGCACTACCAAAGCTCAAGACCCTCCTGTCCAACCCCGCCACGACTTGGGCCAGGATCATCGTGTCCGCCTGGTATGGCCATGTCGACGGCAAGACGCTCGAGATCACGTCTGATACCGCCTTGTGGTACAGGCCCGGTACCCCGGTAATGCCGATCCGCTGGGTGCTGGTCCGGGATCCCGATGGTAAACGCGCGCCCCAAGCCTTCTTCAGCACAGACATCGCCCTCGAGCCCGCCGACATCATCGCCCTGTTCGTCCGCCGCTGGCAGATCGAGGTCACGTTCGCCGAGACCCGCGCCCACCTTGGCGTTGAGACCCAACGGCAATGGTCCGACAAGGCCATTGCACGAACCACCCCAACATTGCTCGGTCTCTACACCCTCGTATCGCTATGGGCCTGCGATCTGCTCACCAGCACCACCACCCCATACGCCGCAGCGTGGTACCGAAAAACCAGCCTGACGTTCAGCGATGCCATCGGCGCAGTCCGCCTCGAAATCTGGATCGGCGATATTAATCAACACTCCCCGCCAAACCGGGAACGACAAAATATCCCGCCACAACGCATCCTGCGAATGGCGCAAGCACTATGCTTCGCCACCTAAACGTACAAAGTCGAGCTTAGGCAATTCGAATATACAAGAGCAGGTGATATCGAGGGCGTTGGTGCGCGGATATGAAATCTCACGCATTTCGATCATTAATGTAGTTGGTTATGCCTGCGTGACTTGACGCCGGATAGACTGCGGGCGTGCCCATGCCAGCATGCGGTTGAGAACGATGCAAGCGTGCTCGCAGGCGCCGTCTGATCAGCCCCTTGTATCGTCCGATGGCTGTTTCGCTCAGCGCCCGCTTGCCGTAGCCGGAGGCTGCCTGCCATTTCAGCCGACCGTCGCTTGCGATTGCGGCAATGTGCTTGTCCCTTTGACCAGGCGGTCCGCTATCACCGCTTTCCACCGCCGTGGCACGCGGTGGAATGACGATGTTCGCGGTTGCGCTGTGCTGCAGGATAGACCGATAGGTTGGCTTGCCGTCATAGGCTCCGTCGGCTGTGAACTGGTCGATCTCGCCGTCGATCTGATCGAGCAGCGGTGCCACCTGGGAAGGATCATCCGTGTCCTGATCTGTCAGCCTTTGGGCAATGATCGCGCCACTTTTGGCATCCACTGCCAGATGCAACTTGCGCCAGTTGCGACGTGATCTGGTGCCATGTTTCTGCTCCAGCCATTGCCCGGCGCCGTAGACTTTCGATCCCGTGCTATCGACAAGCACATGCAGCGGGCCATCCGGCAGCGGCGGGTTTCGTCGGGCTGATGGCTCCCACTTCTGTGCCCGACGGCTCAGCGTCGTATGATCTGGAACTGGGACTTTCAGCCCCATGAGATCCAGCAGCGAGTGGAGCAACCCCTCGGTTTGGCGCAGCCGCATTGCGAAGACGCAACCCAGCGTCAGCGCTGTCTCAATGGCGAGATCGGAATACCGGGCTTGGCCGCCGCGGGTCTTGCGTCGCGGAGCGCGCCATCCCGCCAGTGCCTCCGGCGTTACCCATAAGGTCAGGCTACCACGCCGGCGCAGACCTGCTTCGTCGTCACGCCAATTCGTCACCCTGAATTTCATCTTTCCGACGTGATGACGACGATCGGCGTTGTGTTTGTACGGCATAGCACTCGCATCAAGCTGATTTCGATCCTGCCTGCCTATCGCCAAACCGTTGACAAAGGATCCATGCACCAACGCTTCTCGAAAGCCAAGGTCGCCGAAGAGGGAAAGGCGCAGCAACGCGACATCGCCATTCCCGCCTTCGGCTATAAGAACCATGCCTCGATTGATCGCAGGCACGGCTTCATTCGGGGATGGAACGTCACGAGCGCGTCAGCCTATGACGGCGCGCAGCTTCGCAATGTGCTCAACCGCGGCAACACCGGCTCGACGGTGTGGGCCGACACGGCCTATCGCTCGAAAAAGAACTATAGGAGTGGCTGGAGAAGAACGGCTACGTCTCTGACATCCACCAGAAGAAGCCGAAGGGTCGACCGATGAGCGAGGCGATGTCGCGGGCCAACGGGCGGAGATCGAAAACCCGCGCATTCGTCGAACACGTCTTCGCGCAGCAGAAATCCAGGATGGGCCTGTTCGTGCGCACCATCGGCATCGCCCGCGCCAGGACGAAGATCGGCATGGCCAACCTTGCCTACAATCTCACCCGCTTCGTCTGGCACCAGGGGCGAACTGCGCCCGCATGACGGCGAAGGCGGCGCAAACCGCCGACGCAACGCCGAAATCGGCAACCGTATCCATCTCAACAACCAAATCCAAAGCGATCGCCGTTCATCAGTCCACGCAGAACATCAGCGCGGCCCTACCGGTCCGCGAAACGCCGGTAGTTCGAGGTCTAGCTGCCACGAGCAGCGGCACACTTCCTTTTTATTTTAGAGAAGCTGGCGTTGTGCGAGCTGCTTGAAGAGCCGCCCCTTTTGCAACAGCTCGAGATAACTGCCGCTTTCAGCTATGCGGCCGTCATCGATAACGTAGATCAGGTCGGCAGACTCCAGGGTTGAGATCCGCTGAGCGATGACAACCCGTGTGCACTGGAGGCTGCGCAGATTGTCCATGACGCGGCGCTGCGTGACATTGTCGAGCGCGCTGGTGGCCTCGTCCATGATCACGACGCGCGGTTTGCGTGTGACAGCGCGCGCAATCAGCAGCCGCTGGCGCTGGCCTCCGGAGAACGTCACGCCGCCCTCGGCGATGGCGGTGTAAGCCCATGGGGAGATTCTTGACCACATCATCGAGGGCGGCAATACGCAGCGCCTCCATTGCCTCGTCTTCGGAAAGCGGGAGGCCGGCTGCAATGTTGTCGTAGATCGAGCCTGCTAGCAGGCGGCCGTTTTGCAGCACGACGCCGTATTGACGCCGCATATCCTGGAGATCGACGAAGCGGAGGTCGGTACCGTCGAGATAAATATTGCCCGACTCGGGGACGTCGAAGCCCAGCAAGAGCCGGATGATGGACGACTTGCCAGCGCCGGATGAGCCGACCAAGGCGACAAAGCGCTCGGCCGGGATGCGCATCGACAGGCCCTTGAGAACAAGGGGCGCGTCCGGCGCATAACGGAAACGCACGTCGCGCAGCTCGATCACGCCGCTCAGCTGCGAGAACCGGCTGCCCTGACCGATCCGTTCCTCCTTCGCCTCGAGGATCGGACGGACGCGCTGAAAGTAGGGTTGCAGCATGACGATGAACAGCGACGCGCGGGTCAGCGACATGACTGCGCTGACGAACTGGCCAAGAGCAACGTTGAAGCTCGCAAACTCGGCGACCGACATCAGCGGCGTATACGGACGTGGGTCGTTCGTCGAGCGGAAGAAGGCGAACAGGTTTCCGCTGTGCGCACCCAGAACAACCAGCACGACCACGGTCAGCATCGGTCCG
Source organism: Mesorhizobium sp. USDA 4775 (assembly GCF_054062655.1). Lineage (NCBI taxonomy): Bacteria > Pseudomonadati > Pseudomonadota > Alphaproteobacteria > Hyphomicrobiales > Phyllobacteriaceae > Mesorhizobium > Mesorhizobium sp. USDA 4775. The sequence goes on along the minus strand of NZ_JBSSFM010000002.1, from coordinate 307,753 downwards.
AAGCCAGATCGCAGAATATGGAGACGATTGCTCAGGATGCTCTGCCGCAGGCTGAGGGTCACCGTGCGGCGGTAGGTGCGGAGCCAAACGAGGAACGCCTCGCGCTCGGCGCCGGCTACCCGCAACTTCGCGATAGAGCCCAGCAGCTGCAGGACAGTGCCCTGCTGCTTTCCCGACAGCTCGAGCGATTCGAAATTGTAGCTCAGGATCTTCTTGCCGATCAGATAGGCAACGCCCGCGAACAGCCCCGAGACGAGCACCACTAGCAAGGTCACGCGCCATTCGAAGTAGAGCATCAGGCCGATACTGAAAATCATCGACACAGCGCCCGAGAAGAACGTCATGAACGATCGGCTGATCAGCTTACGGGTGACGTTGATGCCATCGGCGCGACTGGCGAGGTCGCCTGCCGTGAAGCCGCGGAAGAATGGCGCCTGCAGGTTGAGGAGCTTGATCCATACAGCCGTCTGGATGCGGTTGTCCGCGCGCGCCTCCAATCTCAGGCCGCTCAGCGACTCCACGAGATTTGTGCTGGTCATGCCGAGCGCCAACAACAGCAGCAGGCCGCTGAATGATCGGGTCTAGCAGCCAGCCGAGGGCCATCGGGGAGGCGAGTGAGAAAAGGCCGGTCAGAACCATCGTGGCGATGGTGGCGAGCACGTCGGCACGGCAGTTATGCAGGCCGAAGCGCAGGATGGGCCAACCGGTTAGCCTGCCTCAGGAAGCGGGATGTAGAAGGCGTAGGCGGTGCGGTTGATCTTTGCGCCGGTCTTGGCATCCACTGGCTGCGGGGCGCCACGGCTGTAACACAGGTAGCGATTGCCGGAGCGGATCAGCGCGCAGGGGGCGGATTCCGGTCCGACCGTCCCTAGAAGCGGGCCGAGGTCGTTTTCCCACCAACGGTCCGGCAAGATCAGTGCCCGATACTGTAGGTGGTTGTCCCGGGCGACCTCATCGATGGCCCGGGCCAGCGGGGGTGGCGTGATCTGATTGCGACGTCGCGACAGCGCCGGATGGCCGAGCGCGCGTGCCACGCGGGCAACGATCGTGCCGATCGTCTCGGTTTCCTCACTGTCTTCGACCGTCGTTTTGATGCTTATCAGGTCAACGAGGTTGCCCAATTCCGTGGCGAAATCGCCTTCCGCCGTGAGGCGTGCCGCTTCATGCGCCGCGGAGTTCTGGGCAAGTTCCCCTGCACGGCTGGCGATAGCGGCCCTTACGGCCGTTTCGGTAAGTGCCAAGCCCGCGTCTTGGCGGGACGGCCCGGTCTGCCATCGGGCCAGCAACGCAAGCCAGCCGCGCTGGGCCTGTTCGAGCGCGGGTCGGGCCTCTGCGTTCGACGCAAGCTCCCACAGCGCCTTGCGCGTCGTCTCGACGATCTCAGTGTCGGCTGATGGCACGCCGATGAAGCGGAACTCATCGCCGGCTGGCAGGGAATCGATCAGCCCACCCGCCTCGACTGACAGAAACGGGTACCGGCCGTACCTGTCCACAAGAAATACTTCGACGGATCCCGAAAGCACGAGCCATATCCGGTCCGCTGTCGTGACATCGAGCGTGTTGTTTCCGCCCACGATCCGGCGCTGTTCGGCAATGCCCAGCGCCAACGCGAGCGTCGATCCGGGTGCCTTCCAACTCAGCGTTATGATCGCATTGAGCAGGGCGCTATTATTCAGGAGGACGTCGACGATGTTCATCCAGCCCTCACAAGGCCGGCATAGACGCCGTTGGCCGCCTTGAGCTTTTCATGCGTGCCTCGTTCGACAATGGTGCCATTCTCGAGCACGAAGATCTGATCACAGTCACGAATGGTACTGAGCCGCTGAGCAACGATAAGGCATGTCATGCCCCTCAGCCGCATGTTCTGGTCGATCTGCGCTTCGGTGACGGCATCGAGCGCGGCAGTCGCCTCGTCCAGCACCAGAATCCTCGGGTTGCGGGCGAGGGCGCGGGCAATCTCGAGGCGCTGGCGCTGGCCTCCGCTCAGATTGGTGCCCCCCTCGGTCAGCATGCCCTCATATCCGCCGGGACGTCCCAGAATCGTTTCGTGAATACAAGCGTCCCGCGCCCCGCGCACGATCGATGCCGGGGTGGTAGCACGATTGAACAAGGCGAGGTTGTCTTGAATTGTGCTCTCGAACAGGCGGATGTCCTGATCCACCCAAGCGACGTTCGAGGTGAAGACGTCGCGGGGCAGCTCGGCAACCGGGCAGTCATCGTAGAGCACGCTTCCCGAGCGCGGCGTGTAGAGACCGAGCAGAAGATGAACCAGAGTCGACTTGCCGCTGCCGCTGCCACCCACGAAGGCGACGCGCTGCCCCGGCTCGACCTTCAGGTTGATGTCGTGCAGTACGGGTAAGTCGAAGGCGCCGTAGGCAAAACTTAGGTCACCTACCTCGACTCGCCCGGAGAGTTGTTGGTGCGGTTCCGCAGCCGGTGCTGTCGTCTTCGCCGGATGCCCCTCGATCAGCGGATCGCTCTTCGCCGCAAGGATGTCCTCGAGCCGCGCCCAGTGGCCCTTTGCCTCCTGAAGCTGAAGGCTGAGGTCGACGATCTGCTGCAAGGGGCTCATGAAGCTGCCGAGAAGCATCTGGAACGCCAGTAGTCCACCTATGGTCATCTCGCCCCAGATAATCAGGACCGCGCCGAAGCAGAGAACCGTTGCCGTCATGATCTGCCCGATCAGGGTCGGCGCCGCCCCTAGCCACAGGGAGATGCGTTCGCGCGACTGGAACTGGTTCACCGCGCGCGCCTGGTAGCCCGACCAAATACGGAAGAAATCCGACTCGGAGCCCATGGCCTTAATGGTCTCGATCGACTGAAGGCCGGACATCGCGGCGGCGGCTATTTTTTGCGCTGATATTGAGGATGACTATGTTGCCGTCCTTCAATCTGCGGCGCACAAGTCCGACAGCAGCGACGTTGCAGGCCACCAGCAAAATCGAGACGATGGTGAGTGGCAGGCTGTAGACCGCCATCACTCCTGCATAGACAATCACCATTGCGAACTGGGCGGCCGCGGTCGGCAGGGGACCGGAAACCAGAATGGCAAGCTGATTGGCCGAGTGCGCGCGGCTGACGATGTCGCCGTGCTGGCTCTGCGTAAGGAACAGCAGTGGGAGGCGCAGCACGTGCCAGAGGAAGCGCGCACCGATCATCACTGCCAATTTCAGCTGTAGACGCATCAGCACGCGTTGTTGCAGCCAAGTGACGGTCGCCGCCAGTGCGACTGCAAACAGCAGGGCCACGATGATGGGAAACAGCCAGGTGTCGAATCGGCGTACCAGGACCTCGTCTACGAACACTTTGATGAGCGCAGGGAGCAGAATCGACGGCAGCGCAAGCATGACGGTCGTGGCCGCCATCACTACGAGCGCGGCTCTTGACCCAGATGTCCAGCGGAACAGGGTCCGCAGCATACCCTGCCTGTAGCCGCCTGGTTTGAAATCGGGTCCGCGCTTGAACTCTAGCGCGACGCCCGAATAGTTTTCGTAGAATTCTTCGTGACCGACGATGCGTCGGCCGAGGGCCGGGTCGTTGATTCGCACACCGCGACCTGACCGGCCTTCGACGACGACGAAGTGGTCGGCCGACCAGTGGGCGAGGCGGAGCATAGGCAGGACATAGACCGAAAGGAGTTCGAACTGCCCTGAAGGCCCTGGCACGGCCAGGGCAAGTCCTGCGGTCACGTCGGTTGTGCGCGCCGCGACGCCGCGGACCGTGGATGCGAAACGGCTTGTCACCACGCTCCACACTGCCGGATAGGTAAGATGCCGCACCTCCTTTAGGCTGACGTAGTCCAGTATCTCAAGGCGAATCGGCATGGTCGACGCCCGTGCGGGAGGTCGCGTGTTTGGCCGCTTCGATGCGGCTCGTTATCCCCTCGCTGGTCTGCCAGGCAAAGCGGTCGTCTAGGTCCTCTTCGATCACCCCCGCCGCGTACAACTGGTCTAGCAGATCGGCGACTGCAAGAGCGCTCGCTCCGTCAGCTATGACGCGCACAACCAACTCCGACGCTGTGCAGTCGCCGCACGCGATTAGATCGCCAACGGAGATCGGAGCGACGTCGTCGAGTATCCGGTGTTCAATGTTGCGTGAGCGGAGGTGGAAGTGCAGGTTCCCGGCCTCGTATTGCAGGTCTCCGCGGAAGCGGATCGGCAGGTTCGGAGGTGGGCTCTCGAGCATATGCTCGTCGATGATGCTCTGGAGCCCCTCCCGGAACTCGTCGGGCGTCCTGAAGAAACGCTCATCCAGGATGCGGTAGCCGAGAGGCCAGCGTTTGCTCCCCGGTACCGGCGTCACCAGCTGTACTCGTCCCCGCGGCATGTTTACGAGGAAGCCGGAAACGCAGGCGATCGTCGTGTGATCGCGCTCCAGCAACGCGATTGCATCGTCGTTGTTGGCTGCCCTGAGTTTCTCCTTCCGCTCGCGCGCGCGCCCGGCGAACGCTTTTGCGGTCAGCGCCTCCTTGCCCTGCAGGACGAGTTCGACCCCCATCAGGTCCTCGGGCGAAAACGCCTCGTGAATCAGATTGAGGTGGTTCGTGCTTAGGACGGAGAAACGATTTGTCACGCCACGGTAGCGTTTGAACAGTTCGAGCACGCGCCTTGTGAGTGCCTGATCCTTGAGCGGGGCGGCCGTCGTCGTTTGTGGCAATGCGCCCGTGATTTGATAGTAGTCGAACAGAAAGCGGTCGTAGTCCGGGTTATCGATCGGGTCCGTGGCCCAGTAGCAGAAGCCAGTGCGGGCTGCCGAACCAAACATCTCGCACGCGACACCAACCACGCCGCGCCAAAGCTCGGCATGCTCCTCGCTATATTCATAGTAACCCTCGAAGCGGTCGGCCGACAGGCCGCAGAACCAGCAACCGACGGTGCAGCCTTCGCTCAGCTCGAAAGCGATGACGGGGTGCGTGACCGACGCCGCCGATCCGCCCAATTCGCCGTTGCAGCGGCGGATTGGCGCTCGCGCCACGCATGGAAGCGAGGGTTGACCGTCGACATTTCGCCCTCGTCGCGCAGGATGTCGCGATGGCGCAACATCTCGCGCATATACTCGCCCCACATCACAGCCAGCGGCCACGACGCACACTCCGGCTTGAAGCGGTATTTCAGGTAGCTACCGCGCCAGAGCGGCAGCATCTCCATCGGGTCGACTTCGATGCCGTAGCGCTCGGTTACCGTTCGAGGGTTATCGACGTTCTCCGAAAGCGCACTGCGGAACGCCATGTCGCCGACCAGGCGCTCCATGAAGCGCTTGATATGGGCCAGCGTGCGAAGCTGTCCGGGGGTGCGTCGGTCAAAGATCTGTCGGTAGTGTTCGGCAGCAGTGTGCGTCATGACGTTACGGCAGCCCCCTCGAAGCGAGTTTCGCAGGCCAACTGCCAAAGGATCCCATGATCGCTCCTCACGAGTGGCCTGATTTTAAGTTTTCTTCACACGTCTAATCGAGTATCGGTGGGTGCGCTCAGACCATAAAGTGCGTGGTCAGATCAGGACCGCAGCGACGACTACAACGGCTTCGGCTGCCTCTGCGACAGTCGTCGCTACCTCCGCTGCCTCCACAGCGGTGGTAGCGACCGCAGCGGTCTGCACAACCTTGGTCGAGGTCGCAACGCTCGAATGATGATGCTTGCCGCCGACGATCGCATCGAGCTGCTTATCGGTCAACTCTTGTGGGCTTCGCGATTGAATGTAACTCTTAGCCTCATCGAGTGTGAAATTGTAGCCGTGGTTCTTTCCGATCGCCACAACCGATGCGAGACCCGTAGCATTCGGTTTCACCTTTTCGAGCAGACTGTCGTCTTTCGCCAGATCGTCGACGAATCGCTCTACCTCAGCTCGCGACATAGTTAATCCCCCCTGCCTCGGCACGCTGCGCCTGCAGCTGTTCAGCCATCTTCAGTTGCTGCGAGCAATTCAGTACTTCTGGGCCAATTGCCATCGTCATCTCCGTCGGTTGTGGGGAAAACATCACAACGGCTTCTCGAAAATTCACCGTGCAAGTGACGTACCATTCTGAGGACGTAGCTGCGCGCTGATACTCAATTCGGGCGGGCGCACCTTTGCGTCGCGCTCTTTCTTCTTTTTTGCAAACATGAGGCAAAGAGGGCAATTCCTCGGCTTTTTTTGACGGACCTGTCGATGATGCGGCAGATGCTTGACGGCGATCCGCAATTTGGACGGCCGATTGACGGCGCGCTCAATTGTCCGATGTACGGCGATGTCGGATAAGTGACATAGCTGTGTTAGGGCTATCGTGTTGCTTGAGAACGATTTCTCCTTTGGCACGGTACATGCGTAGTCCTCTACAAGGCGCATGGACTGAGGAGAAGTCGTCCGATGATCACGCTCACCGGAAACTCAGACGAGGTTAAGGCGGAGCTGCGATGCTGCCGGAGACGATATATGCAGACGTGGGGGCTTGCCGGGCACTTTGGAAAGCGACTGTGGGCGCGGTTGCGCTGCGGGCCGCTGCGTGGCCCGGCGCCAGAGGCGGAAACTGTCCAGCTTGGTGTAGAAGGGATGGAGATGGCATGTCGGTCTTCTCCGATGCGCGCAGGCGATTGCCAACCAGGCGATCGGGATAGGCAACGACCTGCAGCGCGAACGATCTCCCTCCAGCGTGTTTGTTGGCAGTGGTTATGCTTGCTATCAGCTGCGCTCAGCTGGCAATTTTGCTTTCGGTGAAGATCGAGTGACTGGATTGGTCGATCGCGGATCGGCATCTTAGCCGATTAAAATAGAATGAGAGCGAAACGATTTAATAGTGCGTATAAGAAAGTTCTAAAATTCGTTCGCACAGTTGTGGTGGAAGTAAATGCCAGATTTTGCGGCTTTGCAAGCTAGACAGATCTCAAAATCTGGCGCACTATCTTTTCGAAATACAATCTCGAGCTGATATGTAGGGGGACCCATGATGCGTCGTGGATTGATGGTTCGTGTGCGATTTCTCGCGGGTGTTTTCGTCAGCAGTCTGGTACCAATCGCAGTGCTGCCCGCGGCGGCCGAGATCCTCAATCCACCGGTGTTGCAGGATGACCGCGCGCCGATCGCCAAACCTGCTCTGACGGAGCTCGCACCCGCTGCGTCGCTCCCCGGCAACACGCTGCCGGTTCGCGGCGACCGCCTGCTCAATCTCAAGATCGAGTATATCGACAACCAGATCTACAACCTGTCCACTGGCGGCTACGACAAGGTCCATTTGCGCGGCTACACCGGCAAGGGCGTCGATCCCAAGGCTCCTTATGTCTCGCCGACGATCGAGGCAGTGCCGGGCGACACGGTGCGCGTCACCCTCGACAATCAGTTGCCGGCAGGGCCGCAGCCCGGCGACCCCGGCTGCATGCCCGGCGGCCAGATGCCCGACATCCCCCACTGCTTCAACGGCACCAATCTGCATACTCACGGGCTGTGGGTAAGCCCGTCGGGCAACAGCGACAACGTGCTGCTGTCGATCAACCCGCAAACGCAGTTCACCTACGAATACAACATCCCGTCGGACCATCCTTCCGGCACGTTCTGGTATCACACCCATCGCCACGGCTCGACGGCGCTGCAGGTGTCGAGCGGTATGGCCGGTGCGCTGATCATCCGCGGCAACCGCTTGCCGACCCCGACAACCCATGGCGACATCGATACGCTGATCCCAACCTCGGCGATCCCCGAGCGGGTGCTGGTGATGCAGCAGATCCAATATGCCTGCCGCGCGCCGGCGGCCAAGCCCGGAGAACTCGGCCCGATCAAGCAGGACATCAACGGTCATTATTTCTGCGATCCGGGCGATGCCGGCGGCATCGAGGGCTATGACCAATTCGGGCCGGGCACCTGGCCGGCATCGGGGCGCTATACCTCACTCAATGGCAAGGTGTTCAATTCCAACGACCCCTTGAAGGCGACGCAGGGCCAGGTCGAGCGCTGGCGCATGGTCCATGCCGGCGTGCGCGACACGATCAGCCTGCAGTTCTTCAAGGTGCTTGACGGCAAGCTGAAGCCCGGAGTGAAAACGCTGCTCAATGCCGACACCAACGCAGCGTTCATCAAGGATACGTGCAGCACCACGCCGGTGCCCTATACGCTGGTCGCGGCCGACGGGCTGACGATGGCGGCGGCGCAGCCGACCAAGCTTGCAACCTTCCAGCCCGGCTATCGCTTTGACGCGCTGGTCGTCTTTCCAGAAGCCGGACGCTATTGCGTGATCGACTCCTCGGCGCCCAAATCAGGCGTGGTCAGCGGACTCGATGTCGGACCGCAACTGCTCGCACTGGTCGACGTCGCGCCGGGAACGGCGGTCGACAATGTGGAAACCTACGTCAATCGCAAGCTGGTCGCCCTGGCCGAGGCCAACATGCCGGCGAACGTCAAAGCGACGGTGGTGGCCGATCTCAAGGCCGGAATGAAATTCACCAGCTTCACGCCGCATCCCGACGTCACCGACGACGAGGTGAAGGGCAACGGCACGCAGGAGCTGACCTTCTTCATCGACACGACGGGGCCGAACACCAAGTTCGAGGTCGGCAACACGCTCAACACGGCCGACGTCAAGCCCTACGACCCGACCCGCATCGACCGCTCGCTGCCGCTGGGCAAGGCGCAGGAATGGACGCTGCAGTCGCACTTCGTCAGCCATCCGTTCCACATCCACGTCAATCCGTTCCAGATCGTCTCGATCATCGATCCCAACGGCAAGGACGTCAGCGCGCAGGGCGCGATAGACGATGCCGGCGGTGAGCCCTACGATCCGCAATATGCCGGGCTAAAGGGCGTGTGGAAGGATACGCTGTGGATCAAGAGCCTGATCCCGCAATCCCTGCCGGCCGGCTTCTCGGGCATCTACACGATCAAGGTCCGTACCCGTTACGAGCGCTACATCGGCGAGTACGTGCTGCACTGCCACATCCTCGATCATGAGGACCAGGGCATGATGCAGAACGTTGCCGTGGTTCTGCCTGATCAGGTGGGCGACATTACCCAGAGCGGCGCGATGCAGATGCAGATGGATGGCCACGATGGCCACAAATAAGGCGCAGCCAATGCCCGCCGCGCCGTTCACCTGGAGCGATGTGGAGGCGATCCTCGCCACGGCCGGGGGCACCGGGGGAGTCGGCAGCCTGACGGGACTGACGCTGCCGGAGTTCCTGGCACTGCAGCTGCACGGGATGCCGCTGATCGCGCCGCTCTCGACCACCTGTTGCGGCACGAGCGATGCCAAGGGGCGCGGCGCGCGCTCGGCGCTGATCCGGGGCTTGCGCGGACTGCCGCCGTTCGACGGTAAGCAGTTCCCTCGCCTGCCCTGGGGCGGGACGGCGGTCGCCGACGAAGACATAGACCGGATCGAGACGTGGATCGAGGAGGGCTGCCCCGGCGCGTTGATCGGTTCGATTGCGCTCGCCAGCGAGGTCAGCGTGGCGACCGAGGCGCGCATCGAGGTGAAGGGGATTGCCGGCCCGGTCTTCAGCGCGGCGTCCGATCCGGCGGCTTGGCGCTACGCCAAGGGCGAGCTGCGGCAGCGCATGGACGTCGATGTGCTGGACGACGCGCAAAAGGAGCGGCTGCGCTATGCCTTTCGTGAGCTCTACAAGCTCAACAAATGGGTCGGCGACAAACGCAGCTACAACAATCTGGCCTTGATCCACCAGAACCACTGTCAGCATGGCTGGGAACGTTTCCTGCCGTGGCATCGCGTGTATCTCTATGAATTCGAACAGGCTTTGCAGGATTTCTGCCCGGATGTGACCATGCCGTGGTGGGATTTCCCGGCTACGCGCTACAAGCCGGAGGATCCGGCCAACGGCGCCATCCTTCCCGATGCGTTCAAGGGTTTCCTCACCGAGTCCTCTGTGCGCTCCCTGCGCGATCACGGTTTCCCGGCCAAGATCGGCACGCTGGCGGGTCAGCTGTGGGCCAATCCGACGCAGGCCTATGACGCGGTCAGCGGCGCCTGCGGCAAGGACTATGTGGAGGGAGAGAATCGCAAGCGGTTGATCGACGCGCTGCTCGAGGCCAATTCGCTATGGTATCCGCTGCGCTATTCCAGCCAGTTCGGCAAAGGCACGATCAACACCGTCATCCACTATCATTATCCGGCACAGGAGGACATCGACGAGATCCTCAGCCTGCGCACCTTCCGCGACTTCGGCGGTGGCAGCCTCTACGTCGACAGCTTCGGCTTCCTCGACCAGAATCCGCACAACACGATGCACATCTGGACCGGCGGTATGAACCCTGCGTTCAAGACCAGCGCGCCCGCCGATCGCAACAGCGCGGTGCGCGTTGCCGGACGCAAGTTCCACCAGCGCGACGACCTCTACTCCGAGCCGCAGTTCGGCGACATGTTCTCGAACCTGACCGCGTCCTACGACCCGATCTTCTGGCCGGTGCACGCCAATATCGACCGGCTCTGGTGGCGCTGGCAGCAGGACCATCCCGACGGCCTGCCCGCCGATCTCGATTCCGCGCTGACGCCGTGGAGCTACGCGGTGCGCGATACGCTCGACATGAACCGCTTCGGCTATGAATATGTTCGTGGCGGATGCCTCATGCCGGTCGGGCTGACCAGTCCGGTCGGACGCTTCGTTTCGGCGCCGATCGCGGTGCCCGAAGCGACCAAGAGCTTCCGCTCGGCGGAAGTGCGGCTGCACCGCGTGCCGCAGCTGCCGCGCTCCTGCTTCATCCGTGTGTTTCTCAACACGCCGGATGCCGATGCCAGCACGCCGCTCAACCTGCCGGGTTATGCCGGCTATGCGGCAATCTTCGGCCACGGCGAATGTTTTGGCGGGCCCGGGCATTGCGAAATTCCACCAGCGGAGAACCGCAAGTTCGATCTACGCGAGCGCAGCATGAACACGCCGCGCAACCACCGCATCGATGTGACGCGCGCGGCACGCCGGCTGATCGCGGCCGGTGCCACCAGCCTGACAGTAAGCTTGGTCGTGATCGGCGCCTCCTATGAGGAGGACCGCGAGTTGCTGCGGCTGGACGGGGTCTCGCTCAACTTTCTCGATTGAAAACACAAGACACGGCCGGCGCAGGCACCGAGGAGAAATCAAATGGCCGACCCAACAGTCTATTGTATCCACCCGGCCGTCGGCATCGCCCGGCTCGGCGACAGCCCCGAGGGTTTCTGCATCTCGCCGGAAAAGCCGGCGCAGTTGCCGATCGAATGCGATGCCAACGGCAATGCCGCGAAAGACGACGCGCCGATCAAAAACTTCAAGGACAGCAAGGGCCGCATCAAGCGCCAGGCCGCGCGTTTCCAGATATTCGTCTATGACGCGGTCAATCCACTGGGCAGCCCGCTGAAGATCGGCGACCATGTCGAAGGTGGCGGCAATCGCGGCAAGCTGGTCGACATCCAGTGGCGCGTTCAGCTCGCCAACAAGAAGGCGGCATGGTTCACGTTCGACGGGCTGCGCGGCGAGGCGGGTTATGCCGCCGACGCGCCGTTGCGCAACGCCGGCATCACCGATCCCGTCGAACGGCAGAAGCTGATCATCGACGCCGGCCCGCAAGCCGTCGACTGCACCGCGCGGCGCAAGGCGAGCTTCGGGCGAGACACCAACTCGGCCTATGCCGTCACCTTCCCGCCGACCGGGATGGCGCCAAACGACATCGACACGCTGGGCGAAATGATGACCGACGACAGCGGACGGCTGCTGCTGCTTGGCGGGCACGGCAACAGCGGCTCGTTCCTCAGCGGGTTTGGCCATCCGCGCATCGAGACCTACGCCAACAGCGACGGCTGGTTCGACGACATTTCGGACGGGCCGGTGATGGCCCGCCTGGTAATGATGGAGGAGCGCGTCCAGGCGCTGCGCTACATCGATGTCGAATATCCCGCCTGGGTGCTGGTCGGTTATCCGCGCTACGCGCCTGAAGTGCTCGACATGATCACGCTGGAGGATGTGGTCGAGGACATGTCGATCCGCGAATTTGCCTATCGCACCGACATGTACGGTACCGCCGGAACGTTTGACGCGCCGCAAAAGATCGATCCGACCGACACGGCGGCCTTGCTTCACTGGCAGGCAGGACTGGTGGAGTGGAACCCGGCCTATCGGCCGTGGTTCTGGCGCGACATCTGGCCGATCATTTTCCGCGCCGACGAATTCTCCTATTTCGCCAACATCCTCCAGCAATCGAACTTTCCGCACAACCAGTCGAGCCGGGGCACGTTCGATCCCTATCGCCTGTGCATCCCGCCGCGGGTCGCGCCGCGTGCGCTGGCGCAAAAGGAAGGCCGCGCGAAAGACGATCATGTCGGCGGACGGCTGCTCGAGGCAGTGGTGGAGCCGAGCCTGATGCTGCTCGATGCAACGCAGGCGCCGGGCGCGGCTGACGATGCCGTGGTTGGCGATGCCGCCGCCACGCTCAAGGCGGCAGCGGCGGCTTTCACCGCCGCGGTCTGTCCGCCTGGCGATGGTGAGGCGCCGCGCACCTATGCCACTCGCTGGCAACAGGTGTTCGCCGACAACGACACGGTGGCCGAGCCCGCCTATGCCGAGGCGCGCAGCGTATTCGACGCGGTGGTCGCCGACGTGATCGCGCGCATCGCCGCGGCCGCCTCGCCACCGCGCAAGCGGATGCTGAAGCTTGCCCGGGCCTCGTCGCGGCAGGAGCCGGGCGAACCGGACCGGACCACCGATCCGGACGAGCCGATCGAGGCTGCGCTGCGCCGGCTGGCGTTCGAATACCGTTCCGGCCAGTTGCTTGACCGCGCGCTCACTGCCGCCGCGAAGGATGCCACGACCGATCCCGGCCGTTCCGCGCGGCAGTATCTGTTCGATCTGCTGCGTAAGCCCGGGGAGGAAAACCTGTTCCGGCTCGACGCCAATCCGGCGACGCGTACCTATCACCTGCCGCTGATGCCGCTGCTTGCCGGCGACAATCCGATCACCAACAAGACGGTAAGCAAGTTCCTGCGGCTGACCGACACGCAACTGTTCCTGCTGCGGCAATGGGCTGCGGGTATCTTCATTGACGAGGTGGATGCCGGCTTCACCCCGGCGATCGATCCGTGGCAGCCCTACAAGGACTGGAACGTGCCGGGCGGACGCGGTCTCGACAAGGGCGTGCTGTCGAACGGGCTCGGCGGCGCCTTCTGCCCGGGTGGTGAAGTGACTTGGATCATCCGCAACCCGGCGATCTGGCGCGAGCCCTACCGGATCAAAGCCGACCCCGAGTGGTACAGCTTTGCGCTGACCGCGGCGCAGGAGAACGCCAATCGATGGGGAGCGGGCGTCAGCGAGGAAGGCTATATCGCCTATGCCTCCGACCCGCTGTCGCAAGGCAGCGACCTCGATGTGGGATTGCAGCCCGGCGACCTGACCAAGCTCAGCGGGCTGCCATGGCAGGCCGATTTCAACGAATGCTCCACCCAGACGATCGACGTCACCTACGAGGAATGGAACGTCCTCTATCCCGACAGTGTCGGCAACACGCTGATGGAGCGCGAGCGGCGCGTGTGGGAGACCTTGTGGTGGCCGGCGCATCGACCGATGCAGGCCTACTACCTCGCTGGCAAGGACTTCCAGTTCCGCAACTGGGCGCGCGGCATTCCGCAGACGCTTGCCGGCGACCTCAAGATGGTAACCGAATGGTCGAAGCTCGGCTTCATCGTCCGTAATCCCAGCGGCAAGCTCGACCAGCCTTCACCCCAGAAAAAATACATTTGCGTCGAAGATTCGGGAGAATGACCGTGACCAATCCGTTTGTCGGCAACTGGACCTATCGCAGCTTCAACAACGACCCCGACCTCGGCAAGGCGGCCAACGACCTCTTGTTCGGCGAAGGCACGCTGGCCATTGCGGAGCAGTCCGAGACCGAGCTTTCGGGAACGATCGGCGGGCCGGGATGGTCGCTCGATCTGCGCGGCAGCTTCGGCTACGGGTCGCCGATGCAGGTCCGCTTCCAGGGCAAGGGCGTGGTCGGCGGCGCGCAGTGGATCTACGACTATATCGGCTGGCTAGTACCCGTTTGGCCTGATAGCACCGACCGGCTGGAAGTGCCCGCGATCGTCGGGTCGGTGGTGCGCACCATCCCCCATTCGGGCGACGGCGGCAGCACGAACCCGGCAGGGGTAGTGGCATCCTTCTATGCCGTCCGAGCAGGCTGATTTCGTCGTCGTTGGCGGCGGCCCGGCGGGTGCCGCGGCAGCGCTGAGGTTACGCCACCACGCTCCCGGACGGCGCGTGGTGTTGTTCGAGGCGGGATGGCACGATCGGCCAAAGCCAGGTGAGATGTTGGCTGCGGTGGCGCAGGGGCTGCTGCGCCAGCTCGGCGTCTGGACACCGTTCCTTGCCGCAGCCTTCGTGGACAACCGCGCGGTCGTCTCGGCATGGGCTGGCGAGGCGCTCGACGAGCGGCACAGTATATTCTCCGCCCAGGGCGGGGGCTGGCAACTCGACCGGGCACGGTTTGATCAGCTCCTGGTTCAGGCGGCAGCTGCAGCAGGGGCGCAGGTGCGACTTGGCAGCGCGGTGCGTTCGGCGGTGCGTGAAGGCCAGGGCTGGCGGCTCAAGTTGACCGATGGGGACGTCGTCGCCAGCGCCGTGATCTGGGCGACCGGCCGGAGCTGGAGGCTGGCGCGATCCTTCGGCGCGAAGCTTCGGGTGCACGGCCACCTCGCGGCGTATACCCGCTTCTTCGAGCGCGCGCCAGGCGATTGTCGAATGGTCGTCGAGGCGCGCCCCGAGGGCTGGTGGTACAGCGCCGACTTGCCCGACCGACGCCGGGTGGTGGCGTGCCTGACCGATCCTGACCTCGGCAGCGAACTGCGGGACCCGAAATCCTGGTACCGCGCATTAGCGGCAACACAGCTAATCGCACCGCTCCTGCCTCCTGGCGCGCGTGAAACTGCAACGCTGGTGAAATCGGCGGGAACGGCCACAGTCGATCCAGCCGCGGGTGAGCGCTGGGTGGCAGCGGGCGACAGCCTGTTCGCCGCCGATCCGCTCTCGTCGCGCGGGATCGTGCATGCGCTGCGCTCAGGCATCCTCGCCGCCTATGCGGCGTCGGACATGGTCGACGGACGTGACGAACTCGCGCGCACGCGCTACGCGATGATCGCCTCGCAGGGCTTTGCCGACTACGCCTCCGCGCTCCCTAATCACTATGCCGCCGCCGCACGGTGGGACACAGCTTTCTGGCAGCGGCGTCGGCATCAACCCGAAGAGCGCGCGGCGTATCAAGAGCGCGGCGCATGAATTCACCACGGACGTCGAAGGCCCTTACTTTCTTGGGTACACGACGGCCATGATGGAAATGCTCGCCGCGCAACAGGCCTCGATCACTGCGCTGTCCTTTGCAACAGGCACGCTCTGCCCTCAACCTTCCAACTCCACCGTTCCCACGCAAATCTAGCCGCATGACCCGACTTAAACACCGCCTGTGAGAATATGTCATTAAGTCAGCATGTTAGGCGCGCGCCGGCGCGTGTTACCACTACATTTTGGGGGGATCTCAGGCGAGTTGTTCGTCGAGGTTGTGTGGCAGAGCGATGCCAGCTGCCTTGAAGACGTTGCCCACTTGGCCGGTGACGTGAGTTCTGGTTGTGACGATGCGACCATCCTTTTCGATGGTGGCTTCCTGGAGGCGATCGAGATCGCGTAGGAGCGGCTGCCATTCGGGCGTCAGGCCTTTGGCCCGGCAGAGGCGGCGCAGTTCCTTGCTGAGCACGAGCGCCAGGAACGAGCAGAACACATGCCCGCGGATGGCGGCATCGGATTGGTGGAAGATCGGCCGGGTATTGAAGGTTGCCTTGGCGGCGCGGAACAGGCTCTCGACCTCGAGCAAATCGCGATACCGCAGCACGGCCTGGAGCGGGGTCACCTTCGCGTTGGTCCGCACCACGGTGATACCGTCGTAGCGGGCTTCCTCGGCAAGCTTGCCGACATCGATCTTGAAGTTCTTGCCGCCGGCCTTGAGGTAACGCCGGTAGGCCGAGTTGCCGACCAGTGCCTTGTCGCCCTTCTTGAGCTGTGCCTCGAGGCCGGCGATGATCGCCTGGCGGTCGGCCTTGTCCTTCTCGGCCTCGGCGTCATTGCGGCTGACGATGTAGCGGTCTTTACCGAACTTGACCTCTTTGACCCACAACTGAGTTTCACCGCGCTGGCGCTCGAGAACGAGCGGAACCATCGGCGCCGTGTCATTGAGCACGACGTTGTGGATCACGCTGCTCGAGCGTTCGCGGGCCCCCAGAATGTATTCCATGCCCAGCTTTTCGAGCGCGGCGATGGTATCGGCGCTGATCATGCCGCGATCGGCGACAACGCAGGCGCGTGTGACGCCGAAGCGCGTTCGCAGCCGATCGACCACCGGCAACAGGACGGTCACGTCAGCGGTGTTGCCAGGCACCATCTCGGTGCAGATCGGCCGGCCCTCGCCATCAACGACCAGCGCCAGGATCATTTGCGCCAGATCGGGGCGGAAGTCCTTGGAATGCCCGCGCTTGCCCAGCGTCTCGCCGCCCGCGCCGTAGAAGGATAACGAGGTTGTGTCCATGAACACAAGGCTGAGGTCGGTGAACAGGTCCTGCCGGCGCGCGAAGAGCTTTTCCTCGATCACGTCTTTCACGCAGCGCGCCACCAGCGCGCCTTGCGCCTTTTCGCCGCGTTCCTCGCCCAGCCACGCCATGGCCCGGTAAAAGTGATGGAGCGCCAGACCCTCGGCGCCCTCGATACCATAATCGGCCATCCAGTTCGCGCAGTCGCGGTCCGAGCCCGACACGAACAGCCGATGCAACGTGCCAATGAACACCGCCCGTTCCACCGCAAAGCCGAACTGGCGCCCTTCCAGCACCTCTTCCAGCACATCGCCAATCCCGAGCCGCTGCCACAGCCGCCCGAACAACAGCGGACCGCCAATGCGGCGAGAGGCAATCCGCCCCGCGTCAATGTCGGACAGGATGAGGCTGCGTTCGCCATGGCGCGCAATCGAGGCCGCCAATCTGTCAAGTTCGCCGCTGGCAACCAGCGCATCCTTGCGGCCCAGTGCCTTTATCGTGCGCTGGCGAACGGTTTTGCCGTCGCGGACACTTTCCACGAGGTAGAGATAGCGATGGCCGCGCGCGACTCTCTCAACGACAAACATGCCAGCGTTGTTAGCGAATAAATGCCATAAAATCCATACAACATGCGGCTAGCAGATCAAATGTTGTTACCACACATTTTCGCGCCCGAAATTCAAGGCAAATGATTTCAATGGCTTAACGGACAGTGTTCGCTATCCGTTCACGTCCAACTGTTCAAGTTGGGCATGACTGACACCCCGCCACTTGGCCCAACCATGCGCGACCTGATGGCGACGGTCGGCGAACTTCTATTGCTTTGGGGCTTTCTTGAAACGGCGATACGCAAGTGCCTTGCTGTGATCCATACGGCCGAAGGCAAGCCACCGACGAAAGCGCCAGTGCTCACCCAATGGCGTCATGCGGAAGCTGATGGTGGCGACCGGAGGCTGGAGCAGCTATTCGCCGATATCGAGGAAGTGGCAACGCTTCGAAACTGTTTAGCGCACGGCTTGTCGTCGGTCTCGGCAAATCCATGGCGCGGCGAGGAAGCGGCGGTCGTCTGCGTGATGCATGACGGAAGTCGGCGGCGCTTCACCATAGGCGAAAT
The DNA here is from genome assembly GCF_054062655.1 of Mesorhizobium sp. USDA 4775. Taxonomy (NCBI): domain Bacteria; kingdom Pseudomonadati; phylum Pseudomonadota; class Alphaproteobacteria; order Hyphomicrobiales; family Phyllobacteriaceae; genus Mesorhizobium; species Mesorhizobium sp. USDA 4775. The sequence continues at coordinate 290,139 of NZ_JBSSFM010000002.1, read as the reverse complement.
GCAGGAAGCAAAGGACCACCTGCATGTGACTACGAACCGCGTCCACGATCTCGTCGTCTGAACCGTGTGACGGGACTGTCAGGAATTCCGTGTGCGGGCGGGCCGTTGAACATTATGCAGCCATTGCCCTACGAACACTTTGTCGAGGTCTGGCGCCCGCGACCGCCAAAAGAAAAGGCGCGCGGGCGCCTCAATCCGGCAAGGCTTGAATAAGGCTGCCCGGCGGCGCTTTCAGCCGATGCGCCGCGCTTCGCCACGAGGTCGCCCGCGCCGTTGAAGGATACCACGACCGGAAAGAAAGCGCTTGTCGATCTCATCCGTGGTGTAGACGATCCGGCGGACTTCGTCAGGGAACGCAAAGAACGGGATGACCTCGCCCCAGGCACGCCCCCAGCTCTGGCCGATGGCGGGATAGCGCTGGCCCCAGGGGCCGGCCTCGAACACCGTCAGCGCCTTTTCAGCAGCATCGGCATCGACGGCGCGGTAGATGTCCTTGAGCGCTGTCGCCAGCCCTTTGCGGTCTTTCCAGCAGACGAAGTTGTCGCACTGCACTTAAATGTGAGAATGCGCCCATTGAGACCGGTAATTTCTCTGGGGTCGAATACGGATTGTTAGGTCCCGTAGTCCATCAGCGTCGCTTTGTTCGGAGGGAAAGCGATGGCGGTAGAATGGACGATCACGATCGAGGGCAGGAACGAGTTCGGTGACGTTTGCCGGAAGGCGGTCCGCATCGACACGAGCTGGGACCGTCTGTTTGACGGCGACCTCGGCCTGTCGATCGAGGACGGCAAGACCATCATGACCGCGCTGCAGACCGCGGTCGTGAACCACGAGGCGGAGACGTATTCCCTCTTTTCGTCGGGTCTGCCCGGATTGCCACCGGTTTCGGCCGGTCGAGGACTACACGACGCGACGGATCCGGGCGGTCTTTGGCATCGTGGAGGTGCGCAATCCTCGCTGGATGCTGGGTCGGGATTGTTCCCCAGGCATGGTCGTTGCCTTTGCGCCGCTGCGGGAGATCTGCCCGGATCGAGCGACATCCGAGCTGATGGAACTGACGGCGCGGCTGGGGAGCATGATGCCATACCGGCAGGCGGAGAGAGTGCTTGCCGAATTCCTGCCCGTTGAGCCGACCGAGACGCATGCCACCGTGCGCAAGCGAACCATCAAGATTGGCGAACGGCTCGACGATCAGGTTGCTGAGGAAGAATTGCGCGCAAGGGCGCAAACGGGCGAACGATGCCAGCTTGAAATGCAGCTTCCCGGCGATCGCCGCAAAGAGTTCGTCATCAGCATCGATACTGCGCATGTTCGCAGCGCCGATTCCAATTCAGCGCGAAACTTCGAACTCGTCGTAGCCAGATGCGGCCGCGGCGGGCGGGGCGAAGGCGGCGGTCGCTATTTCGCGACCAGCAGCACCGACCAACGGGCAATCCGGGATCGAGCGCTCCATGCGCTTCGGGAAGTAGGCTACCGCGGCTTTGGCGATGTGACGGTGATTTCGGACGGCGCCGAAATCCTGAAGCGGCTACCCCGCGCAATGCCGAAGCCGACGGCCCACATCATCGACTGGTTCCACATCGCCATGAAGGTCCAGCCGATGCAGCAGATCGCCGATCATATGGCTCGATCCCGATCGGGTCTCTCTGAAGCGCTTCCTGCAATCGACCGTGACATCAGAGCGGTGAAGTGGCGCCTGTGGCATGGGCGGGTCGATCGCGCGATCACCGATCTGGAGCAACTCTTGGAGAGGGTGAAGGCTTCGCAAGGAGACAGCGAGTTCTCCATCGCCCGACTTCAAAGCCTCGGCTTGCAGCTCCTGACCTATATCCGTTCGAACCGCGGCGCGACGGCGCTACCAAGCCGGCCTTCGCGTCGCAACGACTCTGGCTGAATCGGCAGTGAATTCACTTCTCGGCAAGCGGATGGTCAAGAAACAGCAGATGCGGTGGTCGCTCCACGGTGCTCGCATGCTCATGCAGGTCAGGACGGATCTCAACGGCGAGCTTCGCAATCGATTGCGGGCACCGTTCCGACAGCCAGAGCCGAACGTGCCACCACTATTCAAGCCCAAACCGCCTCTCCTGCGCGCCGCCTAACAGAGAAGTTACCGGTCTCCACCCTCCCGCAAAGCGGGTTCGTGCAAGCCCTTCCGACAGCCCGTCATAATGGACGGCGCGCTCGAGGAAGGGCGGAGCGTCGGCCAGGACGTTCTCGACCGAGGCAGCGGCATGATCCCCGAGATTGCGGGCAAAATAGTAGAGCCGGACCTCGCCGTCGCCGCGCGGCACCATCGCCCCTTCCATCAGGACGATGCGATCCTTGCTGTCGATTTCGACCAGCTCCCGGTCGAGCCAGTCGTCTAGCACGGCGCGTGGCCTGAGATCACGGGTCACCGATTCGACCAGGCCGGCAAAGGACGGCTCTCCCGCCACGCTCGTGCGCGCCAGCGGCAACGGCACGCCTTTGGCGTCGACGAACAGCGGGTCGGCAAGCCAGCGCGCGACGATGGCGCTCGTCCGGGAGACGGAATCAGGCACCACCCGCACCGGGGCGCCCGCCCCTCTCAGCCGGCTGACTTCCTTCCTGTGGACGCCCGTCAGCAGACTGACCCTGGAGTCGGTCTGCTGCTTGTCCGGCAAGGCGAATTCATGCTCCGCCACATTGACGTAGAGCTGGCGCAGCAGGTTGACGAAGGCCGGAAACGTCACCCCGCATTTGATGGCGAGCCGCACCAGCGGGCGAAGGACCCGGTTCAACGCGCCCTGGACCCCTGCGGCATCCAGATATTGTCCCGCCGATTTGCTCATCGTTGCCTTCACTTCTCAATCACGAAATTGATCATCCATCCCTCGGAAATTCCTGCCGAAAATAGCTCGTGGGAAATGCTTCCACAAGCGATGGCGGTAGAATGGACGATCACGATCGAGGGCAGGAACGAGTTCGGTGACGTTTGCCGGAAGGCGGTCCGTATCGACAAGAGCCGGGAACATCTGTTTGACGGCGACCTCGGTCTGTCGATCGAGGACGGCAAGACCATCATGACCGCGCTGCAGAGCGCGGTCGTGAACCACGAGGCGGAGACGTATTCCCTTTTTCGTCGGGTCTGCCCGGATTGCCACAGGTTTCGGCCGGTCAAGGACTACACGACGCGACGGATCCGGACTGTCTTTGGCATCGTGGAGGTGCGCAATCCTCGCTGGATGCTGTGTCGGGATTGTTCCCCAGGCACCCGGATCGAGCGACATCCGAGCTGATGGAACTGACGGTGCGGCTGGGGAGCATGATGCCGTACCGGCAGGCGGCGAGAGTGCTTGCAGAATTCCTGCCCGTTGAGCCGACCGAGACGCATGCCACCGTGCGCAAGCGAACCATCAAGATTGGCGAACGGCTCGACGATCAGGTTGCTGAGGAAGAATTTGCACGCAAGGACGCAAACGCACGAACGACGCCAGCTTGAAATGCAGCTTCCCGGCGATCGCCGCGAAGAGTTCGTCATCAGCATCGATACTGCGCATGTTCGCAGCGCCGATTCCAATTCCGCGCGCAACTTCGAGCTCGTTGTGGCCCGATGCGGCCGCGGCAGGCGGGGCGAAGGTGGCGGTCGCTATTTCGTGACCAGCAGCACTGACCAACGGGCAATGCGGGATCGCGCCCTTCATGCGCTTCGGGAAGTAGGCTACCGCGGCTTTGGCGATGTGACGGTGATTTCGGACGGCGCCGAAATCCTGAAGCGGCTACCCCGCGCAATGCCGCAATGCCGAAGCCGACGGCCCACATCATCGACTGGTTCCACATCGCCATGAAGGTCCAGCCGATGCAGCAGATCGCCGATCATATGGCTCGATCCCGATCGGGTCTCTCTGAAGCGCTTCCTGCAATCGACCGTGACATCAGAGCGGTGAAGTGGCGCCTGTGGCATGGGCGGGTCGATCGCGCGATCACCGAGTTGGAGCAACTCTTGGAGAGGGTGAAGGCTTCGCAAGGAGACAGCGAGTTCTCCATCGCCCGACTTCAAAGCCTCGGCTTGCAGCTCCTGACCTATATCCGTTCGAACCGTGGCGCGATCGTCAACTATGGCAAGCGCTACCAAGCCGGCCTTCGCGTCGCAACGACTCTGGCTGAATCGGCGGTGAATTCACTTGTCGGCAAGCGAATGGTCAAGAAACAGCAGATGCGGTGGTCGCTCCACGGTGCTCACATGCTCATGCAGGTCAGGACGGCAGATCTCAACGGCGAGCTTCGCAATCGATTGCGGGCACCGTTCCGACAGCCAGGGCCGAACGTGCCACCACTATTCAAGCCCAAACCGCCTCTCCTGCGCGCCGCCTAACCCCAGAGAAGTTACCGGTCTCCGGCAGAACCGCCCGCGAAGGTTAAGTCGGTCGCCGCCAACATTCTTGGCGAATTCTTCGCTGCTTTGGACAAGGAAGAAGGTCTAGGCGACGTCGCACCGAGGGTTCGCAAGGTCGTGCTCGACGATGGCGTGTTTGCCGAGCCTTCTATCCGCGCCGCTATTTTCCCGGATGCCTCATGATCCGGATCGACAAAATACGCATTGAGCAGTTTCGTGGCATCCGCGAGCTGACACTTAGTCTCAACGGGCAGAACTTCGCAGCCTGCGGCCCGAACGGAACCGGCAAGAGCGGCATCGTCGACGCGATTGAATTTGCCCTGACCGGCAACGTCTCCCGCCTCGCTGGTGCGGGGACCGGCGGTCTTTCGGTAAAGTCGCACTGCCCCCACGTTGATAGCCGCAGCAAACCGGAGGCGGCCTCGGTCACCCTCGACGTCACCATACCTGCCCTCGGCAACAAGAAGGCGCAAATCCGCCGTACGGTAAAATCCGCAAGCGCACCTGAGATCACTCCCGCCGACAAGGATGTTCTTGCCACTTTCGAGAGCGTCAACCTGCATCCGTAGTTCGCGCTTTCGCGTCGCGAGCTGATCCGCTACGTCCTGTCCGAACCGGGCCAGCGATCAAAGGAGGTTCAGTCCCTTCTGCGGCTTGAGGACATCGAGAAGCTTCGGGGCGTGCTGCAGAAAATCGCCAATGCCTCCGCGCGGGAACTTCCGGGGCTCCAGCGTGCCGAGGCAGACGCAGTCAAGACTCTAGTCGCCGCTCTCGGTGTAAGCGAACTCAACAAGAAGACGGTCATCGACGCGGTGAACCCACAACGCGCGCTGCTTGGCCTCGCGCCGTTGGCTGACCTGGGCGCAGATATCTCTCAACGGTCTTGCGACGACCACTACGAGCGTGCCAGGGCGTGTCCCGAAGATACAAGCCACAGCAGATTTGGCCGCGCTCAAGCAAGCACTGGAAACGCTTGCTGCCAGTTCGTTCAAGGACAAGTGCACCGCCGCCGCTGCTAGTGCCACCGAACTCGGTAAGGACGCTGATAGTCTCGACGGATTGTCACGCGAATCTCTTCTCAAGTCGGCGCTCGAACTGTATGACGGCGCGGCTTGCCCGGTATGCGATACGCCCTTAGAGCCCGATGCAGAGCTATGCTGGAATTTGGGTGACGAGGCTGATCAAGCGGCGCTCTGCGGCTTCAATTCGATGACCTCGATTCCATCTTGGAATCTGGCACCTGCGATGAGTTTCGGCAACTGATTTTGTCCTTTCAATCGTCGCCATGTCCTGGCGGCGGCCATGACCAGTTTGAAGACCATCAGCCTTGCGGTCTTCGATGATAGGGAGCCTTTCGTGCGCACCGTGCGATGGCGAACGGTGGCAAAAACGCTCTCGATGGGATTCGATGTCCGCAGATGATCCCAATGTTCGGCGGGGAAATCGTAGAACGCCAGCAAGGCATTCTGATCTTTGGTCAGGCAGTCGACCGCCTTGCCGTATTTCGCATCATATTTCTCGACAAAGACGGCAATCGCCGTCTCGGCTGAGGCTCGGTTCGGGGCGGAAAAGATTTCGCGCAGATCTGTCTTCATGCCGGCCTGCATTGAGTTCGGCACCTTGTTGAGCACGTTGGCTGTCTTGTGCACCCAGCACCGCTGGTGCTTGGTGCCGGGAAGGACCTCATCGAGCGCGCTCCAGAAGCCAAGCGCGCCGTCGCCGACGGCAAGATCGGGCGCGATTTGCAGGCCACGACGCTTCACGTCGACCAGCAGCTCGCGCCAGCTCTGCGCACTCTCACGAATCCCTGTCTGGAAGCCGACGAGTTCTTTTTTGCCCTCAGGCGTGGCGCCGATCAGCACCAGCATGCATTCGGCATGGTCTTCCATGCGCGCCTGGAGATAGACCCCGTCCGCCCACACATAGACATAATGGCGCGCCGAAAGATCGCGCTTTTGCCAACGCTCGTATTCGGTGGTCCACTCTGCCGTCAGCCGCGTGATCACCGAGGGTGAGAGGTTCGCTGCCTCCTTGCCGAGCAGGGCTGCCAGAGCTTCCTGAAAGTCGCCCGTCGAAACGCCGCGCAGGTAAAGAACGGGAAGCAGCGCGTCCAGACTTCGCGTCCGACGCGCCCATTTGGGTAGGATCGATGAGGAAAACCGGACCCGGTCCGCTTCGCCGGTCGCGCCGCGGTCCCGGACCTTCACCCGGCTGACGGGCACCGGCCCGATCCCCGTCTGGATGCTCCGCTCCGGGCCGCGACCGTGCCGGACCAGCCGCTCACGTCCGTCCGGCAGCTTCAGATCCCGCATCTCGGCAAGAAACGCTTCGGCCTCCATCTCGATCGCCTGCGCCAGCAATTTGCGCGCGCCGGTGCGGAGCACATCCGTCAGGGGATCATCGATCTCGTCGGGCTGACGAAGGCGAACAATGTTGATAGTCTCGTTCATGGCGTATCGCTCTCCTTGAGAGGTTCTGGCAGGCTTCAATCACCCGCCTCGATACGCCGCCCTTCTCAAACCGTCATCACCCATTTTCCGCCATAGCTCCCCGATGCATTTCGGGGGCATCTCGCCGAAAAGCTGAATCATCTTGACGATCTGGGCAAACGCCGCGCCGCGCTCGAAGCCGAACTCAAGCCGGTTCTCGACGATCTGTTCAGTGCAGGCACCGCCCTGACCACGATGATCGATCACGCGGGTCTTCTCTCCCCGAAAATCGATGTCGTCGCACTGAACGAATTCCGCTCAACTCTTCGTGCCAGATACAAGCAGCTGCAAAAGCTGCTGCCTCTCGGCGATACCGTCGCGGTCCTGATGGCGGCGTACGCCATCCAGCAACTGGGGACGGAACTGACCGTGCTGGAAAAGGCGATCGCCGCAATTCCAGAACCAAGCAAGCAGGACGCGGCACGGGACTTTCTTGTTCTGGCACAAGAGCGCCTGGAGCAGCTTCGAATCGCACGGCAGAAACATTCAACGGGGAAGCTCCGGGCTGAACGCGCTGCCAGGATCTCCAACACCTACGGAACGGTGACTACGGCCGCGCTGGAGAAGATCTACAAGGACGTGGAGACCACCTTCGCGAGCTACTATCGCAAAATCAACGAAGATGATGAGAACACATTCACCGCCAAACTCATGCCTTCCATAGGCAGGCTGGCATTTGACGTCGATTTCTATGGGCGCGGACATTTTCCGCCAGGCGCCTATCACAGCGAGGGCCACCAGGACGGTATGGGACTGTGCCTATACCTCGCGCTCATGAACCATCTGCTGGGGTCGAACTTCACCTTCGCGGTGCTCGATGACGTGCTTATGTCGGTCGACGCCGGCCACCGCCGTCAGGTTTGTGCCCTGCTCAAGGAGAGATTTCCGAACACGCAGTTCATCTTCACCACACACGACGAAATCTGGTTGCGGCACATGAAGTCCGAGGGTCTCATCAAGGGCCGCAACTTCGCCCATTTTAGAACCTGGACCGTCGATCTGGGTCCTGCCGAATGGGATGATCGTGACGTTTGGGCCGAGTTGGATGACCACTTGGCAAAAAACGATGTAAGAGCGGCGGCTGCGCTGCTGCGTCACTATCTTGAGCATTTTGCCAAGGAGGCTTGCGACCGCCTGCGCGCCAGTGTGGAGTTCCGCGGCGATGCTCAATTCATGCTTGGTGATCTCCTGCCCAGCGCCACCAGTGCGCTCGGCGAGATGCTGAAGAAGGCAAAGGCGGCCGCCAATTCCTGGAACCAGAAGGAAGGCCTGGACCTGATCAACGCGATCGAAACTGGGTTTGGGGAAGCCAAGATCAAAACAGGTTACGACAACTGGCAGATCAACACGGCCGTCCACTTCAACGAATGGGCGGACCTCAACCGATCGGATTTCGCACCGGTCGTGACTGCCTTTCGTGGATTTACGGACGCCTTCATATGCGACAAATGCAACGAAATCTATTTCGTTTCGCCAGACAGAGGCAAGAAGGAGGCACTCCGCTGTGGATGCGGTGCGCTAAGCCTAAACCTGCTGCAAAAAGGCGCCTAGTTACCATACGGGATGGGGCCGGCGTCCCGCAGGCTGAAGCGCATCGATGCGTTAGCATGGGCCAATGTGAAGTGGCCGGATCCGCGACCGTCAGAAGTCCCATGGCAAGCAAACGCGCTTCGACGGGCACCGGTGATCCCAAGATCTTTTATCGTCGGTGGTCGTCACGAGAATGTGCCTATCGGCAAGCGCGCTACTCTGGTTTTTCGTCAGCGCGGTCTGAAAACTCGGGCATGATGTACCCCGCAAGCAGCTTCTCCTTTGAAAGCAGCCCGGCGTCCTCGAGTGCCTCGAAATCCGGCAGCTGGCGAAGCGTGTCGAGCCCGAACTGCGTGAGAAAGGTTTTCGTCGTCACATAGGTGTAGGGCGCGCCCGGCTGGGGCGAGCGCGGTCCCGAGGCGATGAGGTCCTGCGCGCGCAGCACGCCGATCAGATCGCGCGACACCTCCTTGCCGAAGAAGGACGACAGCTCGCCACGCGTGATCGGCTGGAAATAGGCAATGCACATCAGAACGAGCGCCTCCGACTGCGACAGTTCTTTTGTCCCCTGCCCTACCGTGCCAAATGCGGCGTGTATGATGTCTCCAAAGGCCTTTTTGGTCCGGTGCTGCCAGCCGCCCGCGACCGCGACCAGCTCGTAGGGGCGGCCGGCGAGCTCGGCGCGGATGTCGTCGATGATCAGCTCGAGATTGCAGCTCTTCCCCACCACCCGCGCGAGGACACTACGTGTCACCGGTTCGCTGGCGGCAAAGATCACCGCTTCGACGCGGCCCATCCATTCGCGCCAGCGCAGCTCCGGCGGCAGGTGTTCCAGCTCGGTGTCCAGCAGCGCCGGTTGATCGGTCGGCCTACGACGGGCAGACGCTTGGCTCATCGCTAGAGCCCAAACAGCCGGAAGGTGGCGCGGCCGGAGAGCTCGCGCACGGCATTGAGTTGCTGCAGACGGTCGAAAAGGCGGCGCGCCGCGAAACGCGACAGGTTTTTCGTCGTCAGCGAGCCCGAGACGGCATCTTCATTCAGGAGCAAAAAAATCACGTCGCCGGCGCCCCTGGCGCGCAGTTTTGGCGCCACCGCCAGGAGCTTTTCGGCACGGCGCGACAAATCCGCGGCCAGCCGGCAGGCATCCGCCGCCGCTTGAACCAGCGCGACGCAGACCGCCCGCTCAAAACTTTCTTCGCCGGGTCGGATGCGCTTGCCGCCGCCGGCCTCGGCGCGGAAGGACGGGCCAAAGGCCTGCGCCATCAACAGCGGCAGCGGTCGCGGCCAGCGCAGGCATTGCGCCAGCACCAGGTCGGCGAGCCACCAGGCCAAAAGCTCGGCATCGGGACGCACGGTGACGACATAAGCGGCGATCGCCGCCGCGGCGAATGGCGCCGGCCGCCCCGAGCGCGCCAGGCCGTCGATGTGTTCACAAAGCGCGGCTAGCGCCTCGACGTCCCAATGGAGACCCAGCTGGTCGAGTATCTTTTCGAGTCGGTCGGGGGTAGCGACGGGCGGCTGCCCGGCCAACTGCCGCCAGGCGCCAAAGACGGCGCCGGCGGGGCCGGGATCGGCGCCGGCCGGGCGCAGGTGCCAGGCGTCGCGCAAGGCGGCCGCGTCCTCGGCGCGGCCGGCAAGCCGCATGCCGGTGGTGGCGCAATTGAGCACCAGCCGCTGGCGCCAGGCGCCGGACCAGCTCGGTTGCGCGCGGGCGAGCGTGTCGAGGGCAGCCACGGCGGCGCCGGCCCGGAAGGCAGCTTCAGCGTCGCTCGGCGCGCCGGCGTTTGCCAGCGCCCAAGCCGTAACGGAGGGCGGCGCAGAGGAGTTGGCGGTCGCGGGATCGAGGCGAATCATGAATTGGAGGATAAAGTGCCGGTGCGCTTTTGGCGATGATTTTCGCACCAAAACGCACAGCCTGTCAGAGCACTAACACGAATGATAATGTTGCCTTATCAGTCGTTATCGGGCTTAGTGCGCAAATGCCCCCTATCGTCGAGCAAAACCCCGAAAATAGTCCTAAGGACCGCTCAGCGCCGTCCCTCAGCACGCCAGCACTCTCCAAGCACTCCCCTGCTCCGCTGCCGGCCGACGATTTGCCCGACATCGTCGATCTCGTCATGGAGATGGACCGCGCCGGCAGCGAAGCGTCGGACGAGCCGCCCTCCCCTGCACTGCCGGTCGGCGGAATGCAGCCGCCATCCCATTTGCCAGCCCACCTTGCAGGGCTCGCGGATCGCGCGCGCGACTATGTCGAAGCGGCGAGTTCCACCAACACGCGTCGTGCCTACGCCTCGGACTGGAAGCATTTTTGCGCTTGGGCGCGCCGCCAAGGTCTGGAGGTGGTGCCGCCAGAACCGCAGACTGTCGGCCTCTACATCACGGCTTGCGCGTCCGGTAAGGCGACGGGAGACAAAAAACCGAACTCCGTGTCGACGATCGAGCGACGTCTCTCGTCGCTGACCTGGAATTTTGCTCAGCGCGGCCAGCCGCTGGACAGGAAGGACCGCCACATCGCCACCGTTATGGCCGGCATACGCAACAAGCACGCCGCCCCGCCTCGGCAGAAGGAGGCGGTGTTGCCCGAGGATCTGATTGCCATGCTGGAAACGCTCGACCGCGGCACCCTGCGCGGCCTACGTGACCGCGCCATGCTGCTCATCGGCTTTGCCGGCGGCCTGCGCCGCTCCGAGGTTGTCGGCCTGGATTGTGGCCGCGACCAGACCGAGGACGGCCGCGGCTGGCTGGAGATTCTCGACAAGGGCATGCTGCTGCGCCTGCGCGGCAAGACCGGCTGGCGTGAGGTTGAAGTCGGGCGTGGCTCATCCGACACGACTTGTCCGGTCGTGGCGCTGGAGACCTGGCTCAAGCTCGCGCGCATTGCGCACGGCCCCCTGTTCCGGCGCGTCACCGGCCAGGGCAAGGTTGTCGGCGCCGATCGACTCAACGACCAGGAGGTCGCCCGCCTAGTCAAGCGGACCGCCTTGGCCGCCGGCGTCCGCGGCGACCTGCCCGAGGGCGAGCGCAGCAAGCTGTTTGCCGGCCATTCATTAAGGTCTGGTCTCGCCTCCTCGGCCGAGGTCGACGAACGCTACGTGCAAAAGCAGCTCGGCCACTCAAGTGCCGAGATGACCCGCAAGTACCAGCGCCGCCGCGATCGCTTCCGGGTCAATCTCACCAAGGCGAGCGGTCTGTAGGGAACAAAAGCCCTCCCCTGCCCTACTAGTCTAGGTTCAAGATTGGTGGTCGCGGTGCTGTCGCTGGGTGTTTCTTCGCTTTCTCCAGTCGTCCCAATCGACCGGCTCCGAGCTGACGACAATAAGATCCGCCGGTGTGAAGTGCTCGGTAAAGAGAACGAGGTTCTGACACGGCCATCGCGCGCTTGGCGCCAAAATGCCATCGAATCCGAGGAAGGCGGCCGCATCCCCAATTTCCTGCGTGCGCTGATAGGAGAGCGACCCATAGGTTTCCGGCGTTATCCCAAGTGCCTTCAACTCTGCCAGGTTGGCAATTCGAAGCGTCCGTTGGGTGCGGACCGAAATCTGATGCAAGACCGATCGAATTTTGGACGGAAAGACCGGTTGACGGCTTAGATGAAAGTGAATCTCCTCGAGTGAGCCCTCCCGCTCCAGCGAGGTGTAGAGCACGTCGAACGAGCCCGGATCCCAACGAGCCCCAGCCGGATAGCCCAGCAGCGGCTCGCGTTCCTCGCGGACAATGCGCCAGACATTCCCCTCGAATGACACGCCCTTGTGCGTGTCAAGCAGGTCAAGCAGTTCAAGATCTCGCGCCCTTCGCTCCACGCGTCGCCTCAGATGTAAGCGCCGGCGTCGAGGCGTTCAATCACCGCCAGGACTTCCTGGGTACGATCGGCATTGATGAGATCAATCGCGCGCTCGTTGTTGAGAAGAGGATGGCGCGAATGCAGCCAAAGCCGAGTTTCATCGGCCGTATAAAAGTCAGAGAGGCGATCAACAACGTACCGCAGATCAGCAATGACCGTCTGGGTTCGAAGATTTGGAGAGCCGTTGCCGTGCGACCACCGCGACACAGTCGCGGTCGATACATCGACAATGTTGGCGATGTCCTTGCCCTGCAGGCCTCCCCGAGACCGAAGATCGTCCAGAATTCGTGCTACAGCTGTGCTCATGTTTTTACCTGCGGTGCGAGGCCACGCTCGCACCCCTCCCCTGCCGCCGCGGTGGGACAGGAGCCCTTGGCTGGCCGGCAATCGTGCCGTTCAAGGACTCCAGAACCGCATGCATCTTTTCTAGCCGGTCGCTACTGCGCTGTAGCACCTCCGATAAGCCTTCGTCCGATACCTTGAGCTTTGCGGCCGACCGCGCGACCCGTTCCGCCGCAGCCAGCTCCTTTTCAAGAAAATGCTGCGGACGTCGCGCGTCGGGCACCGCCGACAGTTCTCGGATCTGGCGAGCGCGCTGGCGCAGATAGTGCGCCTTTGGATCCTTCAACGTGTCGCTCAGTCCATTCGGACAGCATGATCGATCGTGGCAGCTCAGCAGAGGTTTGGCTCCTGGTGCAGCCATCAGAGCGTCGACCTGTTTCACGCTGAGGAGGCGATCCAATCCACCAATTAGAACACGCTTCTCGCGTCCTCCGCCACCGGTCTGAGGCGGCTTCGACCAATCGCTGGCATCGAAGCGTTCTTTCTCGGCAACGCCATGACAAATTCCACCGGCAGCACCGAAAGCGGCAATAGCGACGCCCACAAGACCACCGACTCCATCGGCCACGATAGGAACTTCCAGTCTGTGAAAGTCCATCATGGCTGCTACGTACCGCCGCAATCCCATCGGCGTGGCGTCCGCGCCGAAGCCCGAGACGCGGAACCACAGGTTGTCAAACGGTGCGTTCTTCAACGCGGCTATGAACGCCCGTCGCTGAGCAGGATCGCGAAGGGATGAATTCTTGATCATCAGCGGGTAGTCGATGGCGATGTCCTTGCCTCCTTCCGCATCGAGCGCACGGCGCAGAGCGGCGGTGGCCTCGCAGTCGAGGGCAAAAAGCGGGTCTGTCGAGCCCTCAAGGACATGCGCAGGTGCCTGTACGGCGTGAAAGCCCTGTTTCACCGCAAAGCGGGATATCTGGCCGATGACGTCCCGGTTCGCGTTTGGTCGCAGATCGTCGGGCGTCAGAACGCTATCAGGATTTGCCCAAGGCGCAGACTTGGCCGCTCCACCAAATCGGCCAATCGACGAAAGCTCGGCGACATTGGTGTCCAGGATCAGCTCTCCGCCGACCTCGGCGATGGCCGTCAGGAGATCATGTTGCCTCAGAGCCGCCGAGGCTTCCACCACGACCCGATCAACCATCATCTTTCCCGAACCCAACAGGGTCTCGAGCTGTCGGTGACCGCTGGTTCCAACGCGCAAAAAGTGACCGATCGGTTTCGGCTGACCATGCAGGTAGATGATTTTCTCGCTCATCTTTATGCTCCTGATGCTACTTACGTTGTGATTTCACATTTGTCAAGCGATGAAATCGTTATGCAACTCAGCCCGGTCACGCACCTAGCTGCCTACTCCAACGGATCGATTGTCCTTATCCTCTGCGCTTGCAAATCTGCTTCCAAACACCCTCCCCAGGGCTTCGGATGCCCACTGACACGCAAAGTCGTGCTTCCACAGGCCGACAAATCGGCTATGCGCGTCTCTACCGGTGAGCAGGTGACCCAGGCTCAGGAATGGAGTTGCAGACCGCCGGCTGCGACGTCGAGGAGAAGGATTTGTCGCCTCTCGCACCCGGCCTGCCCTGTCAAACCCCCTGTATCGGAGCCACGCTCGTGGCCTCGCGCGATCCATCAGCCATTTCCTTGAGGTGGTCGAGGATATCGCCGCCAAGGGTGCGAATTTTCGCTCGCTGCGGGATCCGATCGACACAAGGACGCCGCAGGGCACGCTCTCGCTGCAGGCCTCGGCGCCGTGGCGCAGATCGAGCGCGAGGCCGAGATCGGCCGCGGTTCGTCCGATGCCACATGCCCGGTTGTCGCCCTGCAGGACCTGGTTGAAGTTTGCGCGCATCGCGCATCGCGCATCGCCCATGGTCCCGCAGTGTTACTGGTTAGGGCAAAACGCTTAGCGCCAAGCGGCGTAACTATCAGGAGACGGCCCAGTTGGTAAGCGCACCGCCTTGGTCTCGGCGCGCGCGGCGATCACTCTGAAGGCGAGCGGGGACAGAAGTTTTCTGGCCACTCGCCGCGCGCCGGCCTCGCCTCGTCAGCCGAGGTCGACGACGCGCTATGTGCAAAAGCAAGTCGGCCATGCCTCCGCCTAGATGACCCCGCAAATATCAGCGCCGACGCGATCGTTCCGAGTCAATCTAACTAAGGCGTCAGGATTTCAGCGATACGCCCCCAGCCGAGGAGACTCCGGCTGCGCCAATCCACCAGAGAGCCAGAATCCCAACCCATCAAGTTGATAGGGGTCCGGGGTTGTTGGTGCCGTGCAAGCCTCCAACTCGAGAGTTGTTCCCAGCTGGGAACTCAAAGTTCGGATGGTGCCTCTGCTCGATTAAGAGTCATGCGAGGAGTTTGCTTCTCGATGGTTCTCTCCAGGATCCGTCGCCAACACGGAGCCACTTGCTTGCGACATCCTCGACGCACTGGAAGAATGTGCGCATAGACAGGACGCCCACTTGCCAAACGATGAGTGCTGTCAAAAACGAGTGGGACGCCTGGCGACAATCCTAACCCTTGATGCCGGAAAGGGGCGTGGGCCGGTAAGGGTGATCACCGAAGTGACATCGGAAGCGGCGTGGCATGACAGCATCACAAACACAACCGATCGTCTCCGACGCAAAGGATGGTGACTCCCCAGGGATTGCGCGAGGTCTGTGCCTGCCGTGGCAATGGGAATGTCGCTGCCGCTCCAACGTGGGGGATCTCTCCAGGGGCCGAAGGCTGCCTGCGATTTTAGGGCTGGCCGCCGCACGCCGACGCTGGCAAGCAAATCGGTAAACCAACATCGACTATCTACGAGAACAAAACGGGGCAAAGGGCTCGCTCGTACACCGACGATCCGCGACCAATATCATAGCTGTCTTTTTCAATACCTGATGCGCAACTTTGATGGCACGGGAAGCGAGCGAAACGAAAAGTTCCCAGCTGGGAACTGCCTTATGTCCATTTGCCCGAATTCTCCGAATCGGGCATAAGCCCAGTAACGGAAAAACCGCGTAATTCGAAAAGTTGGCGTAGTTGGCGTGGCGTCAACAGCTTGTTCGCAATAGGCGCTGGGTGCAAGAGGAGAATCTGGGTGACGCGGCATCTAAGTAGCCTTCAATTCATGAATACCTTTTCGACGAAACTCGAGAAGGCACTCAACAATCTTTCGCTGGCACAGTATCCTCCTGACGCAGTTCGTACGATGCGAAAGTTCACTTCGACGGAAGTGGCGGCATTGCTAGGAGTGACCGAAGCTTACATACGGCAGGTTTCCTTAAAAGGGCAGGGACCCGAGCCAGAGACAACGACCACCGGAAAGCGCCTATATTCTGTGGAGCAGGTGCTGGACCTTCGGATGCACCTGGCGGAAAAAGCTCGGAAGAAATGGATTAATCCTCGTCGCGTTAAAGGCGAGGATTGCCAGATCATCGCGATCACGAACTTCAAAGGTGGATCGTCCAAGACAGCGACCACCATTCATTTAGGTCATTGGTTGGCACTACGGGGATATCGCGTTCTCGCAGTCGACATGGATCCCCAGGCGTCGTTAACAAGTCTGCAGGGAGCGTTACCCGGATTTGACTACCGAGAAGGTGACACCCTCTACTCGGCGATTCGGTTTGATGATCCAGTGCCAACAGAAAAGATTATCCATCAGACTCATATCATCGGCTTCGACGTCATCTGCGCGGGTCTTGAGCTGACAGAATTCGAAACGGCCGTTACCCTTGAGATGCGCAAGAGTGGAGGAACCAGTTTCCTGCTTCGAGTGTCACAGGCCCTGGAACAGATTGTCGATAGCTACGATATCGTTCTTCTCGACTGTGCGCCGTCACTCAATTTCCTGACGCTTTCGTCGCTCACTGCCGCTACCGGAGTCCTAATCCCAGTTCCAGCGCACATGCTCGATGTCGACTCCACAGGGAAGTTTTTGGAGCTCGCCGCATCTTATATGCAGATCCTGGATCAGGCTGGTGCAGGCGCGCGCTGGGATTTCGCCAAATTCCTCATCACAAAGTTTGAGGCCAACGACCACCCGCAAGCCAACATGCAGGCCCTAATGCGCCAAGTGTTTCGCGAGGATTTACTTCTCAATTCGGTCTCCAAATCCACTGCCGTTGCGGACGCTCTTACTTGGAAGCAAAGCCTCTATGAAGTGCAACGATCGAGGTTCTCGGCACCTAAAACTTATGATCGTGCAATCGAATCGATCAACGCCGCGAACGCGGAAATAGAAAGCCTCATCACAATGGCATGGAGGCGTGAACAGTGAGCCGTAAAGATTCTAAAGGCATGTTTGCTGCTGTTTTGGGGCAACTCGGGGAGGAGAATCCGGAGGAGGGCGTTAGCCGCCGCACGTCATCGCCGCACCTGATGAAGGTGGCGGCTGGTGTTCGCCAAATGCAAGAGCGTAGCGATATCGCCGACAAGTTACTGAGGTCAGGCGAACAGATCATTGAACTCGATCCCGACAAAATACGGCCGTCATCTATCACCGACCGATATGATGAGGCCTACGAAATTTCAGCCATTGCTGAGATCACAGAATCCATGCGGGAGCGCGGTCAAATTGTGCCTGGATTGGTTCGGCCAGTACAAGGCAAGGATGGCGAGTTTCAAATCGTCTATGGCCGCAGAAGGTTAGCGGCAGCTAGGCAGCTCGGGATTGGATTCAAAGCGGCCGTCCGCGAGTTAACTGATGAACAGGCCGTCATTTTCCAAGGCGAAGAAAACACCGCTCGAGAGGATCTTTCATACATTGAAAAGTGCGCTTTTGCGCTTGCGCAGCAGGAAGCGGGGTACAAACGGGACACCATCTGCGCTTCGTTGTCGACAGGAAAATCGCATGTCTCCGAGATGATAAAAATCGCGTCCTCGGTCGACAAGGAGATACTGCAATCGATTGGTAAAGCTCCCGGTATTGGTCGAGGACGATGGCAGGAATTCTCGAACCGCTATTCCGTCGACGGCTCACTCGCAAAAGCCTCCGATCTTATTCGCAAAACCAAGTTCCGCGAGGCAACGTCCGACGACAGATTCATTATGCTGCTTGAGACGCTGCCACTGGATCAAAACGCGTTCAAAGTACCTGCGGGACCGGCTAAGCCATCAAAGCCCAAGATTGCTATGAAATCCTGGGCTGCTCCAGACAAAACAGTCAGCGTCAGCCTCAAAGACAACGGAAAAACTACCATGATTGCGGTGGGAGAGGCCGAAGGATCGCGTTTCGCCGCGTTTATCGCCGGACAACTGGACGACCTGTTTGAGGCCTTTCGGAAGTCCACAATGAAACAAGGAGTCTGAAACCGCAAAAGAAAAAGGCCCCCGAACGGCAAGCCGTGGAAGCCTCTCTCTGAACTAAGCGCTCTGAGAATCGCATCTCCACGAATCACTGTCAAGAGTCATTGGCGTCGTTTTGGCGAGCAGATTTCTTTTGCCTGATAGAGGGTGAAAGAAAATGGACACGGGTATTGCAACGACGCCCTTTGGGCGGCGGCCGATGTCGCTTGCCATGCTGGCAGCGCAAAACGATTCACGTGAAATCCCCAAGGGCAGGGTCGTCGACAAGTGGCAGATCTACCGCAACCTCTGCGAAGGCAAGAGCATCATCGGCATCGGCGATCGTGCTCTGGCCGTCCTGAATGCGTTGCTATCGTTCTATCCTGATAGCGAATTGAGTGAGGAAAACGACCTCATCGTCTTTCCCTCAAACGCTCAGCTGTCGCTTAGGGCGCACGGAATGCCTGAGCCCACCGTCAGACGACACCTGGCGGCTCTTGTTGACTGCGGGCTGATCATCCGTCGGGATAGCCCGAACGGCAAGCGTTACGCCCGCAAGGGCCGGGGAGGGCAGATCGAGGAAGCATTCGGCTTCTCCCTGGCGCCCCTGCTGGCCCGTGCTTACGAGTTCGAGGCCGCGGCTGAATGTGTTCGTGCCGGCAAACGGGCGCTCAGGCTTATGCGCGAGCGGATCACCTTGCACCGCCGAGACATCCACAAGCTGATCGAAGCGGCCGTTGACGAAGATGTCCCGGGCGACTGGGGAGGCCTGTGGAAGCGTTTCCGCGGCGTTGTGGAGGCAATCCCACGCCGAGCCTGCATTGCTCAGCTGGAACCGATCGTAGCGGATCTTGCCGCATTGCATGACGAAGTGGATAAGCTGCTGGAAATTCATATGAAATCCACGAATCTGAGCGGCAATGACTCTCAAAACGAGCGGCAGCAATCTGATTCAAATACCGACTCTATTTTTGAATTTGAACCTGCTTTAGAGAAAAGCTGGGCGACGGCCGAGCCCAGGACGAGGACCGCGGAGGCGCCGAAAACATACCCGCTGGCGATGGTGCTGAAGGCCTGCCCTGAAATTACCGACTACGCCGTCGACGGGATCGGCAATTGGCGCGACCTCATGATAACGGCCGCTCAGGTGCGGGGATATCTGGGCGTTTCGCCGTCCGCGTATGAGGAGGCTTGCCATGTAATGGGCCAGGAGACCGCGGCGATCGTGATTGCCTGCATCCTGCAAAGGGCGCAGCACATCAACTCGGCCGGCGGCTATTTGCGGGTACTGACCGAAAAGGCGACGGCGGGGCAGTTCTCTGTCGGGCCGATGCTGATGGCGGCGCTCAAGGCGAACGGCGCGACGGCGAGGATGACCGGATGACGATCGCCAATCCCGCAGCCTGTCGCTTTGCGCCTGGCTCAAAGCCAATGCGGCCTTATGGATCGTTGGTTTTCGCCGACCGGCAAGGGGTCCTGGTGGCTATTTGGGCAGTCTGACCGACCAGGCGCAATGGCAGGGCAGGAGTTCAGTGCGTCCTGTTCCCAAACACACGATGCTGGCATTGGCCAACTATCGAGTTGGCGTCTGCGGTCAGCGGAACGCCGCTTGGTGCCAACGTCCCCTAAACAGGCTGCAGACTTGCCATGACGCCCATTTGCTGCATCTATCTGGAACGGCGGCGGCCGGTGCGGTCGGCCAGGCAGATTTGTAGACACCTACGGCAAGGAAATACCTATATGGCGACTGGGACGGTAAAGTGGTTCAACGCGACCAAGGGCTTTGGCTTCATCCAGCCCGACGGTGGTGGACAGGACGTGTTTGTCCATATTTCTGCTGTCGAGCGCGCTGGCCTGTCGACGCTCGTTGACGGCCAGAAGATCAACTATGAGATAGAGCAGGATCGGCGGACCGGCAAATCGTCGGCCGGCAACCTGAGCAAGGCTGGCTGAACCAGCCGTATCGTTTCAGCAATCGCATTAGGCATGCAAGCTTCGGTGCACCAAGAGAACAAGTCTGGTGGCCTACGGCATGTCGTTGAAGTGTCACCTTTGCTGACCCATATGCGCGGTGCGCCGGATGTTTCCTCCCATTCGTCTGGCGCGTTCCCCTCTGGAGGTTTTGACCTTCACACTTGGCCCGGCCCCGAGTCCGGCCTTTTTCTTGCGCGCGAGAAACAGGTAAACTGGGGCGACGACGACCGGCCATCCTCTCCGATCATGCAGGCTTGTCGAAGACCATGGGCATTCCACGATTAGGACGTGTCGATAATTTATCGCGCTAATTTTTGGGATTGCGGCTTGATTGTATAGTTCCATTCACCGTGGAATTCGTTGCGAATGATGTTCAAGCTGGCCATGTCCTCGTCGGAGACTTTGATCCCGGCGGGATAGCGGTTTTCATCAAGTTCGCAACGAACGGTCAGTCCCGCCGTCGAGGTTGTGGCGCCGATGAGTTCGACGATGGTGCGATAATCGGTGAGCGGTCGTCCACGCCAGTTTCTCGAGATGAACGAGAAGAGGCGGTGTTCGATCTTGTTCCATTTGCTGGTGCCGGGCGGGAGATGGAGGACAGCGATGGTCAACCCCAACTCGTCGGCCAGCTTTTGGAGTTCGACTTTCCACAGGCGCACGCGCGAACCGTTGCTTCCGCCGCCGTCGGCGGTGATCGTCAAGGTATGAGCGTGCGCGTAGCGATCACGCCCCATGCTGATCCACCAGGAGCGTATGGCGTTGACGGCGAAGGCAGCGGTATCGTGGTCGATCCCGACGCTGACCCACCCTTTGTCATCGGCGATATCATAAATACCGTAGGGCGCGGCACGACCGAGCTTCGGGTCGACGAAATCATGGACGCGGACCGGCTCTGGTGCTCCGGCCGGTCGGTATTCACGTCCGCCATTCTTGAAGTCGCCGACGAGTTCTTTCTTCTTCGTATCGACGGAGATCGCAGGTTGACCGGCCGTAATGGCGTCCTTGACCGTCCTGGCGATGTGCTGGAACTGTGCGTCGCGATCGACGTGGCTCGATCCCTCCAGCGTCTTTCGATTGCCCTGAAGAGAA
Source organism: Mesorhizobium sp. USDA 4775 (assembly GCF_054062655.1). Taxonomy (NCBI): domain Bacteria; kingdom Pseudomonadati; phylum Pseudomonadota; class Alphaproteobacteria; order Hyphomicrobiales; family Phyllobacteriaceae; genus Mesorhizobium; species Mesorhizobium sp. USDA 4775. The sequence goes on along the minus strand of NZ_JBSSFM010000002.1, from coordinate 269,243 downwards.
TACCCAAGCGTTTTCAACAGAGTACCGACGACGTCATGACCGACACGATGGCCCATGGCGCAAAGCGCCGCCGCCAAGTTCCGCAAGCTTTTCGATGTCCACTTCAAGGGTGACATCGGATCGCCACGCGTGGCGGGGTCGACAAGCCTTTCCAGGTCGCTGAGAAGTGTCGGATCCGTCTGCGTCAAAGGTTTGCGTCCGGCACCCTTGCGCCGGATGCCGCCAAGAGCTGAATCCGGCGCCGCGCCGCGCAGTTCCCGCAATCCATATCCGATGGTGCTACGCGCGATCCCCGTTGCCGCGGACACCGCCGCGATCCCGCCCCAGCCCGCGGTGAGCGCTTCCGCCGCCGCAAAGCGGCGACGACCACGCTCGTCCAGCACGGGGCTAACCGCATCATAGCGGAGCTTTATAGCGGCGACATCGATCACCGCCCATGTCTACAAAGCAACGCAGGATTTCGGAATCCCCCAAAACGAGCTTTATCGATTCAGCAATTTATCGACGTGTCCTTAGAAGCCATCTCGACGACCAGTTTTTCGATTTCCTGATCGGAAAGGCGGGTCTGCAGTGTCGTACGAATCCGCTTGACCAGATCGTGCACCGGCAACGGCGGGAGATCCTCGGCATCATCGAGAAGCCGACCGACTTCAATCACAACGTCAGCATCGATGCCGCTCGGCAAATCTCGCATATACCATCTCCGATCGAGGTAAATATTGCCGCCATCCTGACCGTTGTCGAGTCAAGCAGATGGATGTCGGTTTGTTTCCAACGATGGCAGTACTCGATCCTCTACTGCCGGCTCTAGAAATCCGGGTCACCGCCTCGCTGTTGTGAAGCTCTATTTTTCCCCACTGCTTTGGAAGCCATCGAGCCACTATCAATTTGGACCTCAGTCGCTGCGCAGGATTTTGGCTTCCAATGCCGCTGCAACGAAAGCCCGTCTCGCAACCGGCGTCTGAGCTTGACCGCGCAGAACCTGAAGACATGCATCCATAGCCAGTTTTCGCTTCGTCGTCTGATGAGGGAAACTCCGCAGGAGGATAGCGGCTGCGTCGTTCACGTCGAATATGACGCGCTCACGCTCCTGCCGGCCAACTTGTACCACCACGGGCCGGACGAACCTGCTCGACATGCCATTAGACTTTCAATTCCGACCATCAGGGTCTTCGCGTATCATTACGTTGGGTCAATTCATACATTTCTGGCTAGGGCCAGAACAGAACTGGCAATTGCCCAATCTCAAGACCAGTTGCCTCTCCAATTTCCGCAGGCTGTTACCTGCATCCGGAGGGGCCTCGGTCTTGTCGCGCAAGAAAGCCCAGCGGAATTCTGCCGCGTCCGGAAGGAGCGGCGCTGGGTCCAGGCTCTGGCTTTCCTGAAGGTCGAGCATTCCTTCCTGGTTGCAGGCCTTGAAGAGGCCGCTGCCGCGATAGCGACGCTTCTAGCGGAGCGCGGATGCCGGGAGAGGAAGAGGGCGGACGGGTTGCGGTGGCGGGTAAAGGTCCGGGAGAGAGTCTTCCGGCGCCCGCCGAGGAGCGACACCCATGACCCAGATGGAAATTCACACGCCCAAGCGCAACGAGCGTGCCGGTTACAAGGTCGACGTCAGCCGCGGCCAACGCATCGGCCGCGTGTCAGAATGGTTCAACCGACCAGCGGACGAGCGATACCTATCGCTCACCGACCTTCGGAATTCGGTGAAGAGCCGATCGGAGCGCAGCAAGACCCGCGTCGTCGAAAGTGAGCTGATCCGCGTCGAGGCCAGCCGCGACGACCCGGAGCGCCTACGGCTAATGCTACCCGATGCGCCTGCCCCAGTTGCCCCCACCCATTGGAGTTTCGGCCAACTCGCCAGCCTGGTCGGCGCGCCGGCCACCTATCTTCGCCAGCTTCCTGCTCCGCTCGCGGCGATTAATCTCCAGCACGGTCTCCTCAACCATCGCGCCGAGCAGGTGAAGACGCTGGAAATCCAGAACGGACGCCTCGAACTGCGAGCGGTAACGGGCCCTGATTACGGCAGAATATTCGACTCTGAGCTGGTGGACGCCGTGCAAAAGATCGCCGGCAACGGTACCGGCGACACGCGCTGGAAAGTACCCGGCGTGCTCGACTGGTCAACGGGAATATACAATCCGCACGTCGACATCTCCAGGGACACCACGACGCTCTACGCGTCTGACCGCGATGTCTTCGTGTTCCTCGTCGACGATCTGAACCCGATCGAGGCCGGGCGGTTGCCGAATGGGGAACCGGATCTCTATTTCCGCGGCTTCTACTGCTGGAATTCCGAAGTCGGAGCCCGCACCCTCGGGATCGCCAGCTTCTATCTGCGCGCAGTGTGCCAGAATCGAAATCTGTGGGGCGTGGAAGATCTCGAGGAAATCACCATCCGCCATTCAAAATACGCAGCCTCTCGTTTCGCCCTTGAGGCCGAGCCGGCCCTGATCCAGTTTGCCGATTCCTCGCCCATGCCGTTCGTCAACGGCATCAAGACAGCGCGGCAACGGATCGTCGCTCGGGACGACGACGATCGCCAGAGCTTCCTGCGCAAGCGCGGATTCTCCAAGTCTGAGACTGCAAAGATCATCGATACTGTTCTCATGGAGGAAGGCAGACCACCGGAATCGATCTTTGATTTCGTGCAGGGCATCACGAGGGTCGCACGCGACAAGCCGCATCAGGATGTCCGCCTGGAAATGGAGGGCAAAGCCAAGAGGCTTCTCGATTTCGCAGGCTGATCCTGCGGAGGCCGGCAGCGAAACTCTCGTTGCCGGCCTCGCCTACCGGCCGTCTCCATCGATCCCAGCGCGGTCCTCCGAGAGCCAAGAGGACGGCGCTTTTTTCGTGGGAGAACCCTGTGACGCCAACGTGCTGGAGGCCCCGCGGGTGGCACGATCGCGTCGAGATCCGCGAGCCGGGGCAGAGGGGGGAGGGGAGGGGTTCTGACGGGCTTGGAGGTTCGGGGAGAGGCCCCGGGCCGCCCGTCATGGAGAACCTGACCATGGCAAAGAACGCCATTGAGAAGATCGCGATGAACGCCGCGGAGAATATTCCCTACGACAAGCTGATGCTGTCGCAGAAGAATGTTCGGCGCATCAAGGACTGCGTGTCGATCGAGCAGCTGGCCGAAGACATCGGACGGCGAAAGCTGATCCAGAGCCTGAACGTCCGTCCGGTGCTCGACGGTGAAGGCGAGGAGACCGGCACGTTCGAGGGGGACTGTCAGGAATTCCGTGTGCGGGCGGGCTGTTGAACATTATGCAGCCATTGCCCTGATGAAGCGCTCGCCGAAGATGACAGCGAATTGGGCCTTGGCCATGGTCCACTCACGTGGCGGCATTTTCCACTCTTTCTCGGATCGGTTCAAGATCAGATAGAGCAGCTTGGTCGCCGCGTCGTCGCTGGGGAAATGGCCCCTGGCCCTGACAGCCCGTCGAAGTTTCGAGTTCAACGCCTCTATTGAGTTCGTCGTGTAAATGATCCGGCGGACGTCGTCAGGGAACGCGAAGAATGGAATGACCTCGGCCCAGGCGCGCCGCCAGCTCTGGCCGATGGCGGGATAGCGCAGGCCCCAGGGGCCGGCCTCGAACGCCGCCAGCGCCTTTTCGGCGGCATCGGCATCGACGGCGCGGTAGATTTCCTTGAGTGCGCCGGCGAGGCTCTTGCGATCTTTCCAGGACACGAAGTCCATCGAGTTGCGCAGCAGATGGACTATGCACGTCTGGACGATCGCCTCCGGGAACACAGCGGTGATCGCGTCCGGGAAGCCTTTCAGGCCATCGACGACGGCCAGAAGGATATCCTCCGTGCCGCGGTTCTTGAGCTCGTTCATCACCCGCAGCCAGAACTTGGCGCCTTCATTCTGCTCGAGCCACAGGCCCAGCACCTCCTTTGCACCATCGGCGCGCACGCCCAGTGCGATGTGGATGGCCTTGTTGCGGACCATCCCTTCATCGCGGATCTTGACCCGGATCGCATCGAAGAAGACCAGCGGGTAAATCGGATCGAGCGGCCTTTGCTGCCAGGTGGCGACTTCGTCGAGCACGGCGTCCGTCACCGTTGAGATCAGGTCCGCAGACACATCGATGCCGTACAGATCGCGCAGGTGCCCGGTGATCTCCCGGGTGCTCATGCCACGCGCGTACATCGACACGATCTTGTCATCAAAGCCGGGAAAACGGCGCTGGTACTTGGCGATCAGTTGCGGATCGAAACTCGACTGGCGGTCACGCGGAACATCGATCTCCAGCTTGCCGGTCTCGGTCGTCACCGTCTTGCGGCCATAACCGTTGCGCGTGTTGCCAGCGTCTTCGCCGCTCGCCAGATGATGGTCCATCTCCGCGTTCAGCGCGCGCTCGGTCAGAGCCTTCTTGAGCGTATCCAGCAGGCCGCCCTGTTCGAAGGCAGCACTGGCTGCCCCGCCTGCCAGAAGCTGGTCGAGAAGATCATTCGGTATCGCAGGTTCTTTGCGTCGGGTCATAGTGGGAATCCTTTTTACCCATTATGCCCGCCCGCACACGGAATTCCTGACAGTCCCCGTTCGAGGTGCCCGCCGGCGGCCGGCGCTACCTCGCGCTCGGCATCCTGATCAAGCAAAAGCGCCTGGCCAAGAACGAGCCAATCCCCTGCATCGTCAACCGCGGGCAGGAGACCTCGGCCGAGGAGGATTCGCTTGCCGAAAACCTGCGGCGCGCCGACCTACACCCGCTCGACCAGTTTCGGGCCTTCAAGACGCTGAGCGATCAGGGCCTTGATCCCGACGAGATTGGCGCCCGCTTCTTCGTATCGCCGGCGACGGTGAGGCGGCGCCTGCGGCTGGCCTCGATATCACCGAAACTTCTCGATCTCTACGAGAAGGACGAAATCCGGCTCGAACAGCTCATGGCGTTTTCGATCTCGGACGATCACGCGCGCCAGGAACAGGTCTGGGAGCGGATTTCCAGCTCGCACACGCAGGAACCATACTACATCAGGCGCCTGCTGACGGAGACGACGGTGCAGGCCGATGATCGCCGGGCCGTCTATGTCGGCGCCGAAGCCTATGAGGCAGCTGGCGGCATCATCCTTCGCGACCTGTTCGAACAGGATTCCGGCGGCTGGTTCCAGGATGCCGCACTTCTCGAGCAGCTTGTCTTCGACAGGCTGAAGGTGGATGCCGAGGCGATAGCGCCGAAGGCTGGAAATGGGTCGAGGCGGCGATCAGCTTTCCTTACGGCCACACCGCTGGAATGCAGCGCATCTACGCCGAGGCGCAGGAACTCAGCGCCGAGGAGATCGAACGCTACGACGCGCTGAAGGCCGAATATGACAAGCTGGATGCGGACTATGCCAAGGCCGAGGATGCCGACGAAGCAATCGAGGCGAAGCTCGACCAGCTGGGAGCCGAGCTCGATGCGATCGATGATCGCCCTCAAAGCTACGATCCCACCATGGCCCGTGAAGCCGCACGTCTTCTCGAAGGATCGAACTGGCTGCCCGAGCCGCTGCGCCTTGAGGCCGATGGAGTGGATGCTGGTGACGCGGTGGCCGACGACAAGTCGGACGAGGCGCCTCTCGACGGCGATGCCGGCGAGCTGCCGGCCTTCCTCGCCGACGATTTGGCTCCGCCCTCCGATAAGCCGGTGACCATCGACAGCGACGAAACGGACCAGCTGCAGGCTGCCGAATAATTAGGCGCCCGCTCCGCACGGGTCCGGCACCTCCGCGGGACCCGTTCGAGTTGCAACTCACTCTCAAGCCCGGGATCGCCACAGCAATCCCGGGCGCTTTCGTTTCATGGAGATTCACATGTTCGATTGGAAAAGAAGCTGCTCCTATGACGAGCAGCAGAAGAGACGTTTCCACACGACAGCCCGTTCACGGCTGAAGAAACTGGCCGCCGAACTTGCCCTGCTACCAGGCAGCTTTGATCTGCGCTCAAACAGGGCGGGCATCGCCGTTTCCGGTGAAATTACCCTGCACCATGACCGCGCCTACATTCAGGTCGGCCAGTTCGGCTTGTCCTCAGATCACGGCATCCTGATCCGTACCTGCAAGGGCCGCAAAGACTACACCGGCGGGTCCAACCACTTCGTTGCGCTCGGCATGCTCGACGACATCCCGGCGCTCGCCGCCGCCGTCCGTGCCATCACCGGGGTTGGTAAAGACACTTCGCGTTCCTCCGAACGACGCGCCGCCTGAACTCCTGCAAACCCGTCATCGCCGGTGCACACGCCGGCCACAGGCTCGGCCAGTCGTCAGCCACAACACCGCCAAGCAGTTGCCACGATGCGGCTCATGCCGCGCGTGGCTGACCTTCGTTTAGGAGAACCCATGGCCGCACATCCACCGTTCAGGAAGGTGCTCGACGGCGTCGCCACCCGCGAGCAGATGTTCCAACTGTTCAGCCGCCACAAAGACACGCCCGGCATCGATCCGCTTTCCGGCACACCCTATTCAGGCGAGTGGTTCCAGATACCCGCGTCAGAATACCACTTCATGCTCGATTTGCTGCCGCCGCTCTTCATGCGCACCGGCATGTTCGGCATGTCAGAGTTCAGGGCCGGTAACGTGACCAGCGTATTCTTCGCTATCCTGATCCGAGGCCGCGAATGCTGGTTTCACGGCTTTTGCGACCTCACGGATCGGCAGTCTCCAGACAAGATGCGAGCCGCCATTATCGCCCACGAGACCGGCGCGAGCACAACATGACTCGCGAGCAAAAGCTTGAGGCGATCTGGAACATAACTCCTGTCGAAGGGAGGCGACGATAGAGGTTGTCCCTGAGAGCGCCGCTCGGAAGCGAAACGTCCCTACAGCATGGTCCATCTTCTCCGCTGAAATGGGCACGTCGGACTGGCTCGACGATATGATCGCCGAACAATACGTCGGATCAGGACCTGCCGCGCGGGATGTATCCGGCATTGCGTAAGGCGCCGATGAAGAGGCTGGCCGGGCCGGCGATACTCGTCCTGGCCTGCATCGGTAGCGGCAGAGTGTTCCAGTCCTCCAAGGGAGCGATAAAACTGGAGAAAGTGCCATTGACCATCCAATGGCTGATCGCCGAGCCCTGCTTGTCCAGCGCCAGAATGCCTGTCTGGTTGCTTGGATATCGGACGGCGGCGATCCGCTGCATTTCCACGTCGCCATCGATGCGTAAATCAAAAAGCAGGGCGCCGTGGCTTCTGTTGGCAATTTCTGCGACTTTTTCCGCGAATCCAAGAGGAAGCGCACGAACGCTTTCGACCGCCATCCCGAAAACAATCGCGTCCAGCTCATCTGCCGCCATGAGAAGATTTGCTCCCAAGAAAATCAGGATTGCAATCGATGCAGTAGGTTGTGCACAGTCATCGGAGAGCTATGCTGGAATTTGGGTGACGAGGCTGATCAAGCGGCGCTCTGCGGCTTCAATTCGATGACCTCGATTCCATCTTGGAATCTGGCACCTGCGATGAGTTTCGGCAACTGATTTTGTCCTTTCAATCGTCGCCATGTCCTGGCGGCGGCCATGACCAGTTTGAAGGGCTCTGTCGCAAACCTTTCGGTAAGCGGACTATGACATGGAACGCCCCTCAGCTTTGGAGGAGTACGTGATGTTCAAGGGCCGCCATTTCGACCAGTCGGTGATCCTGCTGTGCGTACGGTGGTACTTGGCCTACAAGCTCAGCCTCCGCGATCTGGAAGAGATGATGGCCGAGCGCGGCTTGAACGTCGATCATTCCACCGTGCATCGCTGGGTCGTGCACTTCTCGCCGCAGCTGCTGGAGCGCTTCAACCGGCGCAAGCGCACCGTCACCGGGAAGTGGCACATGGACGAGACCTACATCAAGGTGCACGGCAAGTGGATGTATCTCTACCGCGCCATCGACAGCGTCGGCGACACGGTCGAGTTCTTCTTCAGCGAAAACCGTGACCTGCCGGCAGCCAAACGCTTCTTCCGCAAGGCCTTTGAGCGCCATGGCCGGCCGGATCGCATCGTCATCGACGGCAGCCAGACAAATCACGAGGCGATCCTTTCCTGCGATGCTGAAAGCCGTTTGCGCGATCGATCGCGGCGATCGCTGAAGCCGATCCGCACCCGCCAAAGCCAGTACCTCAACAATCGCATTGAGCAGGATCATCGACGGATCAAGTGCCGCATCAGCTCCATGCTCGGCTTCAAGGCGAAGGCGACCGCCGAAATTATCCTGTCTGGCATCGAGATGATCCACATGATGCGCAAACGGCAGGCGAGGTATGCCTACAATCCCAGCCCCTCAATCGCCGAGCAGTTCGCCATCCTCACGGCATAGAACGCCGACCCGGATTCCTGCCATCCTTTGTCCCGTTTCGATCTTTGCGACAGAACCGCATCGCTGGGTCGTGCACTTCTCGCCGCAGCTGCTGGAGCGCTTCAACCGGCGCAAGCGCACCGTCACCGGGAAGTGGCACATGGACGAGACCTACATCAAGGTGCACGGCAAGTGGATGTATCTCTACCGCGCCATCGACAGCGTCGGCGACACGGTCGAGTTCTTCTTCAGCGAAAACCGTGACCTGCCGGCAGCCAAACGCTTCTTCCGCAAGGCCTTTGAGCGCCATGGCCGGCCGGATCGCATCGTCATCGACGGCAGCCAGACAAATCACGAGGCGATCCTTTCCTGCGATGCTGAAAGCCGTTTGCGGGATCGATCGCGGCGATCGCTGAAGCCGATCCGCACCCGCCAAAGCCAGTACCTCAACAATCGCATTGAGCAGGATCATCGACGGATCAAGTGCCGCATCAGCTCCATGCTCGGCTTCAAGGCGAAGGCGACCGCCGAAATTATCCTGTCTGGCATCGAGATGATCCACATGATGCGCAAACGGCAGGCGAGGTATGCCTACAATCCCAGCCCCTCAATCGCCGAGCAGTTCGCCATCCTCACGGCATAGAACGCCGACCCGGATTCCTGCCATCCTTTGTCCCGTTTCGATCTTTGCGACAGAACCAAGGATCGCCTCGTGATTTGTCTGGCTGCCGTCGATGACGATGCGATCCGGCCGGCCATGGCGCTCAAAGGCCTTGCGGAAGAAGCGTTTGGCTGCCGGCAGGTCACGGTTTTCGCTGAAGAAGAACTCGACCGTGTCGCCGACGCTGTCGATGGCGCGGTAGAGATACATCCACTTGCCGTGCACCTTGATGTAGGTCTCGTCCATGTGCCACTTCCCGGTGACGGTGCGCTTGCGCCGGTTGAAGCGCTCCAGCAGCTGCGGCGAGAAGTGCACGACCCAGCGATGCACGGTGGAATGATCGACGTTCAAGCCGCGCTCGGCCATCATCTCTTCCAGATCGCGGAGGCTGAGCTTGTAGGCCAAGTACCACCGTACGCACAGCAGGATCACCGACTGGTCGAAATGGCGGCCCTTGAACATCACGTACTCCTCCAAAGCTGAGGGGCGTTCCATGTCATAGTCCGCTTACCGAAAGGTTTGCGACAGAGCCTCCGGCGTGGGCGGCTGCTCATTCGTCATTCTCCTGTTCCGGCACTCATGCCGATCTCAGGCAGAAATTCCACTTATCACTCTGTCCAATTTTGCCGAGCCACCTCTTAACGTGGTCGTTGCGCTCGTCAATAAGCTGGCCCAGATCGCTTGAGCCGTAATGTCGAACCAGAGCCCTTACGAAGCCGCAATGGCCTCGAAGGGATAACGAGCTTGGTTGAGCGGGAGCGTCCCGGCTACTGCTTGGCCGCATGAAGTTTGCGGGAGGATGTACACAGAGAAGGCCCAACGGTTGATCGGCGTTCGGCAAACCTGTAGGCAGGCAGCGGCCCTTTCGAGGGCGGGTATCTTTTAGGAGCCGGGCGTGCGAATCTCCATCTGGCAGGGCGCCAAGGCGCTGAGGCCGGATACATTGGTGAAGACCGGGTGTGCCCTCTTTAACATTCCGCTTGCAGACGGGGCGGGCCATACATTGCCGAACCTGTATAGTGACGCTCAACACCGCATGATGTTCTGGCCCGCTGCAAGTCAGCGACCTTTGCTGGCGCCGACCGACCTGTATGTTGCAACTGGTATGGCCGCACGTTCGCCATCGCCCGGCTCGACAGACGTGTTGCCGAGCAAATCGCGCGGATCGTTAACCATCGCAGCTAGGCTACGTCGTGTCGAACAGCCCAGTGTCTCTTCGAAGAATTTGTCACCTAGTAAAGTACCAGCGTACGATGGACAGGCCGGTGGGAGGGCATAATACACAATCGCTTCTACTTGGACAGCCCGTCCGTCAATTCGATGGAGCAAATGGATTTTGTAAGTGTCAATACCCATCTGCCTGGCCTGATGAACTACCTCTGCGCTGAGCCGGGGCGAACCCCAGATATGGAGATGAAGGGCATCGCGCCGGCCGCGACTAGTCCCTTCAAGGAAAACACGCAAACGCCGCCGTTCGGAAGCGCGAAGACTCTGTAATGTCAAGACGGTCGTTTCCGATCGGACAAGGATTGGCGCTGACGGCTCGACATAGATCGGCGCAGTGTTTGTGCAGCCACTTGCGCTGACTATCAGGGTGATAAGGAGAACTTTGATCCGCGAAACCATTCAATCACCTATTCAATTATGAAGCCGCGACCGCGCTTGGCCCCTGCCGCGTCAGCGTGGGCGGCTGCGTGGCCTCGCGGCGCAATTGCCCGCGTATTCGTCGGAGCACCGTCCAAAGCTGGCGCCATTTGGTCCGTCGGCGCGCTCATCTGCTTGGGGCTGGAGCTGGGCCTTACGATGTAAGGCGTAACCAGAATTATCAGTTCTGATTCCTCCTTTTGAAACGAGGAGGATCGAAACAGGGCTCCAAGGACCGGAATCTTGCCGAGAAAGGGAAAGGCATTGACGTTATTATTGACATTGCGCCTGATGAGACCGCCAATTGCAAAGCTCTGCCCGCTGGCAAGTTCGACGACTGTGTCGGCCCGGCGTGTGGAAACTGCCGGTACGGAGATACCTTGGATTTGAACCGCACCTTGGGACGTCAGTTCGCTGACTTCCGGCTTTACGTGAATGTTGATTCGATTATTGCTGAGAACGGTCGGCAGGAATTCCAAGCTTACGCCGAAGTGACGGAAGTCAACCGAAACTTGCCCGTTCTCCCGCAAAACAGGGATGGGAAATTCTCCGCCGGCGAGAAAGCTGGCAGTTTCACCGGACATCGCGGTGAGATTCGGCTCGGCCAGAACGGAAGCAATGTGCTCTTTGGCGAGCGCGTCCAGAACTGCGCCGATGTTGACCGCACCATTGTTGAATCCGATTTCTGCTGTCCCGCCACCCTGCGCTGCACCAAAGCCGGCCCCTTCCCCACTTAACAAACCCACTCTGAAATTATCGATTTGACCAAAGGCGGACAGATTCACACCGAGTGCCTTCATAGCGCTGCGGGAGACCTCCGCTACCCTTACACTCAGATTCACTTGTAACGACCCCGCAACCTTGATGTTATTGACGACTTGTGCACCGTCACCGAGATATTGCTCTGTGACTCTTTTTGCTTTGTCGGCAAGTTCCGCATTGCGAGCTGTGCCGCTAAGGATTGCGCCCCGCGGTGTATAGCTCACTTGGATTGAAGAGTCGCCAACCTGGTCGCTCAGCATGGCACGCAGTTCCTCAATGGGTTGCGTGACGACAATACGCAACGCGGCCAGAGCCTCGCCTTTGTCATCCAGCGCAAATAGGCTTGTCCGCCCCGTTTTCTTCCCAAATACGAAGATGGTTGTGCTCGAGGCTGCCTGATAGTCCGCGATCGTCGGGTCAGCCACAAAGATGGTCCTGGCCGGTGCGGGCAAATGGACGGTCTTGCCGAGCGAAGAGGAAAGGTTCAGCGTGCCATCGATACCGTTGGAAGCTGGGCGCTGCGCAACTTTGTCCTCGATGCCCTGGGCCAGGACAGGAACTGGATATGAAAGAAGGAGCGCGCAGAGGAGCAGGCCCAAGTGAGGAGAAGCGGTAGGAGGTATAGGGCCGACAACGGGCGGCTGTCGCAGAGGGGTGTCAGGATAATCAGTTGGAATGATTTTCAAGGCGGTCTTCTCTTTCAATTCGGCCAACGACGGATGTCGCGTTATTCACATTCGAGAACATAACCAATGCCGCGCACGGTTGTTATCCGTGGCGTTGCGCCGGATCTACACAGATATCTACGTAAACGATAGATTCCGACTTCAAGAGCGTTGGCAGATACTTCATCGTTGAATGAATACAGGTGATCTTCCAACTGGGCGCGTGGCACGATTCGGCCTGCGCGATTGAGCAGATGCTCTAGGATACATAATTCACGGCGTGCGACCGTCACCGGGAAACCGGCAACGCAGACCTGTCGGCCGATCGGATCGAAATGGAGATTGCCAAATGCAATGATGGGGTCGGTCATCTGTGTCGATCGTCGCAGAACGGCTCTCATTCTGGCAATGAGCTCATCGGTCGAGACGGGCTTAAGAAGAAAGTCGTCCGCGCCACCGTTGAAAATCGCAATTCGCTTCTCAAGATCGTCGACGTTGCTCAAAACGAGAGCTGGAACTGAATGTCCGTCACTCCTTAGTTGTTTCAGCCAATCCAGGCCGTCGCCATCTGGCAGAGCCAACTCCAGCAGGAGAATTTCATATCTAGCGCAAGATAATGCACTCGATGCGAGTTCCAGTGTGCGAACGACATCAACGGCGAAACCGCTAGCCCCAAGTGCAACTTCCACGGCTCGTGTAAGACCCACATGGTGGTCAACCAATAGCGTTCGCATTTCATCTCCGATCAATGTAGGATGGGTCGCCGGGACTGCTGAGTGGGCAGCACAATTCGCGCAACTCGTCGCAGTCTTCGTGATTCTCTTTGGGAAGACGAATCGGAGGAGCATGCGAACTGTCGGCCTGCGCTAGGCGGATACCAGCCAACATGCCCGCGAACTTGCCTGGAATTTGTCTCGGATCGTTCTCCCTTTTTGCCGCGGCCTTGGCCAAGCCTGCGTTGCCCTCCCCGATACACGAGGATCCCAACGGTTAGCTTTCCAAAAGCACATTCAACAAATCAATTCTTCGGATAATAAACATCCATGTCATGGATGAGAGAGGTGGCTCGGCAAAATTGGACAGAGTGATAAGTGGAATTTCTGCCTGAGATCGGCATGAGTGCCGGAACAGGAGAATGACGAATGATCAGACGACCACGCCGGAACCACAGCCCGGCTTTCAAGGCGAAAGTTGCGCTTGCGGCGATCAAGGGAGAAAAGACGCTGGCCGAGCTGGCGCAGCAATATGATGTGCATGCGAACCAGATCACGGATTGGCGAAAGCAGCTTCTGGAAGGGGCCTCGAACGAGCCCTGTTGCATGGATCAGACTTTGGACGAGGCAACCCTATCCACTGCATTTTTCATGCAACGCGCTCGAACTTGGGCCGGCCAAGTTCTGTCATCCGGTTAAGAACACGGACGCCAATCTTCGCTTCAGTCTTCTGATTGTCAAAATGTCGCGCTTTGAGTTTGGGCCCGATCACAGCCTTCCATCGACCCATCTGGGTCTCAGCGCGGTTCTGTCGCAAAGATCGAAACGGGACAAAGGATGGCAGGAATCCGGGTCGGCGTTCTATGCCGTGAGGATGGCGAACTGCTCGGCGATTGAGGGGCTGGGATTGTAGGCATACCTCGCCTGCCGTTTGCGCATCATGTGGATCATCTCGATGCCAGACAGGATAATTTCGGCGGTCGCCTTCGCCTTGAAGCCGAGCATGGAGCTGATGCGGCACTTGATCCGTCGATGATCCTGCTCAATGCGATTGTTGAGGTACTGGCTTTGGCGGGTGCGGATCGGCTTCAGCGATCGCCGCGATCGATCGCGCAAACGGCTTTCAGCATCGCAGGAAAGGATCGCCTCGTGATTTGTCTGGCTGCCGTCGATGACGATGCGATCCGGCCGGCCATGGCGCTCAAAGGCCTTGCGGAAGAAGCGTTTGGCTGCCGGCAGGTCACGGTTTTCGCTGAAGAAGAACTCGACCGTGTCGCCGACGCTGTCGATGGCGCGGTAGAGATACATCCACTTGCCGTGCACCTTGATGTAGGTCTCGTCCATGTGCCACTTCCCGGTGACGGTGCGCTTGCGCCGGTTGAAGCGCTCCAGCAGCTGCGGCGAGAAGTGCACGACCCAGCGATGCACGGTGGAATGATCGACGTTCAAGCCGCGCTCGGCCATCATCTCTTCCAGATCGCGGAGGCTGAGCTTGTAGGCCAAGTACCACCGTACGCACAGCAGGATCACCGACTGGTCGAAATGGCGGCCCTTGAACATCACGTACTCCTCCAAAGCTGAGGGGCGTTCCATGTCATAGTCCGCTTACCGAAAGGTTTGCGACAGAGCCGTCTTGGGAGGTGGGATAATGACCTCCACGATCTCACCAAAGCGTGTCGCCAGAAGATCTCGGGTTGGCGTTCCATCATAGGCGCCGTCGGCAATGAACTTCTCGACGGGGCCACCGATCTGGTCCAGAAGTCCTGGTAACGCTGTCGGATCGCCGACATCATCCACGGTCAGATCGGAACAAACAATCTCACCACTGACAAGATTGAGACCAAGGTGCAGTTTGCGCCATCTTTTGCGTTTGCCCTTGGTTTGTGCTTGTTTTCCAGCCACTCACCCTCGCCGAAGACCTTCAAGCCGGTGCTGTCGACAACCAGATGGACCGGACCTGATGTTGTGGCTCGGGACTTTGTCGACGGCAACGCCAGCCCTTTGCTCCGGCGAGACAGGGTGGAGAAGTCAGGCACGGCAATATCGAACCCCATCAGCGCCGCGACACTGCGCATCAAGCCTTGGGTCTGGCGTAGCGCCAGCCCGTAGACGACGCGCAGGGTCAAGCACAACGTAATCGCCAGATCCGAGTATTTCGGCTGACCACCCCGCGATGTCCGCCTCCGCGCCGTCCATAAAGACAGGGCCTCATCCTTCACCCAGATGGTCAAATCACCACGTTGACGCAGGCTTTCATTATATGCCGGCCAATTCGTCACTCGATATTTCTGCTTGGCAATCTTGTCCCGCCGATCGGCATTGAACTTGTGCGGCATCGTCGAAATCCGGATCAGGAGACTGAAAACCACCGCTCAATATCAGTCGCCGGGTGATCCACGCAACAACGCCTGCTGGAAGGGCGCCAGTTCGGCTTTGCGGTGGAACGGGCGGTGTTCATTGGCACGTTGCATCGGCTGTTCGTGTCGGGCTCGGACCGCGACTGCGCGAACTGGATGGCCGATTATGGTATCGAGGGCGCCGAGGGTCTGGCGCTCCATCACTTTTACCGGGCCATGGCGTGGCTGGGCGAGGAACGCGGCGAAAAGGCGCAAGGCGCGCTGGTGGCGCGCTGCGTGAAAGACGTGATCGAGGAAAAGCTCTTCGCGCGCCGGCAGGACCTGTTCACCGACCTCAGCCTTGTGTTCATGGACACAACCTCGTTATCCTTCTACGGCGCGGGCGGCGAGACGCTGGGCAAGCGCGGGCATTCCAAGGACTTCCGCCCCGATCTGGCGCAAATGATCCTGGCGCTGGTCGTTGATGGCGAGGGCCGGCCGATCTGCACCGAGATGGTGCCTGGCAACACCGCTGACGTGACCGTCCTGTTGCCGGTGGTCGATCGGCTGCGAACGCGCTTCGGCGTCACACGCGCCTGCGTTGTCGCCGATCGCGGCATGATCAGCGCCGATACCATCGCCGCGCTCGAAAAGCTGGGCATGGAATACATTCTGGGGGCCCGCGAACGCTCGAGCAGCGTGATCCACAACGTCGTGCTCAATGACACGGCGCCGATGGTTCCGCTCGTTCTCGAGCGCCAGCGCGGTGAAACTCAGTTGTGGGTCAAAGAGGTCAAGTTCGGTAAAGACCGCTACATCGTCAGCCGCAATGACGCCGAGGCCGAGAAGGACAAGGCCGACCGCCAGGCGATCATCGCCGGCCTCGAGGCACAGCTCAAGAAGGGCGACAAGGCACTGGTCGGCAACTCGGCCTACCGGCGTTACCTCAAGGCCGGCGGCAAGAACTTCAAGATCGATGTCGGCAAGCTTGCCGAGGAAGCCCGCTACGACGGTATCACCGTGGTGCGGACCAACGCGAAGGTGACCCCGCTCCAGGCCGTGCTGCGGTATCGCGATTTGCTCGAGGTCGAGAGCCTGTTCCGCGCCGCCAAGGCAACCTTCAATACCCGGCCGATCTTCCACCAATCCGATGCCGCCATCCGCGGGCATGTGTTCTGCTCGTTTCCTGGCGCTCGTGCTCAGCAAGGAACTGCGCCGCCTCTGCCGGGCCAAAGGCCTGACGCCCGAATGGCAGCCGCTCCTACGCGATCTCGATCGCCTCCAGGAAGCCACCATCGAAAAGGATGGTCGCATCGTCACAACCAGAACTCACGTCACCGGCCAAGTGGGCAACGTCTTCAAGGCAGCTGGCATCGCTCTGCCACACAACCTCGACGAACAACTCGCCTGAGATCCCCCCAAAATGTAGTGGTAACACGCGCCGGCGCGCGCCTAACATGCTGACTTAATGACATATTCTCACAGGCGGTGTTTAAGTCGGGCCATGGAAACACCTCAGGCGTTGTTATCCAGGTGCTCCTCCCCAAGCGCCGTTTCGTAATTGAGTTATGAATGCACAGTATTCACCAGCTTCTCTTCATCTGTGATGATGACCATTGAATCGGGGTGTGCTGCAACTTCAGCCCTAACGGTTCACACTGTTGAAACGGCGCGTGGTCATCCGAACTTAAAGAGGACACCGAAGCCGCCGCGCGGATAGTTCCACTCGATCTCGCCACTGGTCTCGCACAAGATGCGGCAGGTGCCGCACTCCATGCAGCCGTCGGGGGTGATCTCGACTTGACCCTTGTCGTACAACTCGTAGCATTTCGCCGGACAGACGAGGGTCAGCGCGAGAAGGTTCGCACTTGGCCACGCGTGCGGTCGCACTTTGATATGCGGACGGCCGGGCTCCACCAGATAGCGGTTCTGGTAGAGCTTGTCCTCGACACGCAAATTCGTCACTGGGTTCGTCATGTCGTCAGTGCCTCACCGCCACGCCAATGCCAGGCGGACCGCGTCGCTGACCAGACCCAACCGCGATCGCGCTTTGATGAAGGCTGCCGTGGTCGCCTTTTCCTTCTCGATCTTTGGCGTGCCGTCGACCCGCATGAAGTTCTGCGCGGCTTCCGACATTAACCGTGGGTAGGTCGTGAAGAAATTACCGGCGTTATTATGGAGTAAGGCTGGCATGTCTTTGTATTTCCGCAGGTCCTTCACCACGAAGGATTCATCCAGCATCGTCTTGTAAAGGGCGAGGTTCAGTTTGGTCATAGGATCGTTGCGGCTCTTGACCTGGACAATTGCCTCAGCCGCGATGCGCCCGGAGGTCATGGCGAGGTTCGAACCCTCGCGGTGAACAGCGTTGTTCAATTGCGCCGCATCGCCGACCACGACCCAACCGTCGCCAAAGAGCTGGGGAATCGCCTTGAAGCCGCCTTCGGGAATGAGATGCGCGGCATATTCTTTCACCTCCGAGCCGGCAATCAGCGGCCGGATCGAAGGATGGCTTTTTAACGCGTCGAGCAGGGCGTAAGGGCTCTCCCTCATCGCGGCGAAATCCGAGACGAGGCAGCCGATGCCCAGTGAGATCGACTCCTTGTTGGTGTAGAGGAATCCGAGCCCGGTCATGCCGCGTGAGATTGTGCCCACCGCCTCGATCACGCAGCCTTCACCGCCCTTGAGGCCGAACCGCTGCTCAATAACCTCTTCGGGCAGAAAATGCATTTCCTTGACGGCGAGCGCAACGGCTTCCGGCTTCAGCATCTTGCGCAGGCCGCCTCGCGTGCCAAGCAGTCCGCCGACGCCTTCTGCAAGAACGACCACGTCCGTGTAGATCGCCCCGCCGGCCCGATCCGTGCGGACGCCGATCACTTTGCCCTTGGCATCACGCACGAGTTCCGTCACGGTCGTTTCGCACAGAACAGTCGCGCCGGCCTCGCGCACCTTACGCGAAAACCATTTATCGAACTGGGTACGGATGATCGTGTAGCGGTTGGGCTTTGCCTCATTGAAGTCGTCCGACCGATAGTGAATGCCGGTGTGCGACGTGTCGTCCATCACCCAAAGCCGCTGTTCAACCAAATGCCGCTCGAGAGGCGCGTCATCCCGGAAATCGGGGATGATTTCCTCCAGCATGTTCGCGTACATGATGGCACCTTGGACATTCTTGGAGCCCGGATATTCACCGCGCTCCAACTGCAGCACCTTCAGGCCTTGGCTTGCCATGGTGTAAGCAGCTGCGTTCCCGGACATGCCGGCCCCGATGACAATGGCGTCGAATTCTTCCTCGATCATGTCAGTCTCTTTTAGCTTGCAAGCTTGTCGCGACTGTGCGGCGACAGCCGGCGGGTGAAGGCTTCCGTCAGGGCGGGCAGGAAGCGGATCGCATCAGTGACGATGCCGAGGTGAGCGAAATCGAAAATCGGCGCGTTCGGGTCGGTGTTGATGGCCACGATGAGATCGGCGCCTTCGACGGCAACCCGGTGCTGGATGGCGCCGGAAATCCCGGCCGCGATGTAAAGCTTCGGCCGGATGGTCTTGCCAGTTTGGCCGATCTGCCGATCAGCAGACATCCAGCCCTTCTGCACCAGCGGGCGCGAACAGCCATATTCGGCGCCGATCGCTCGCGCGAGACTCTTCACAAGCTGCAGGTTCTCGGCCCCGCCGAGACCGAGGCCTCCCGCAACGACGACATCGGCATAGGCGAGATTTGCCTTCGCCGACTGGCTATCCGGCAGGAAGCCGAGGACCTTGGTGACGATGTCGTCCTCGGCTACCGACAGCTTGTGCTGGATGACGCGCTCGACGGGCTTATCCACCCGCTGCGGCATGGACATGACCCGCGGTCGCACTGTCGCCATCTGCGGCCGGAAGTTCAGCGTATAGATGGTGCATAACAGGGAGCCGCCGAAAGTCGGACGGGTCGCGGCGAGCGAACCGTCGGCATCCACGTCGAGTTCGGTACAGTCGGCCGTGAGCCCTGTCAGCAAGGTTGTCGCCACGGAGCCGGCAAGATCCCTGCCGAGCGTTGTCGCACCCAGAAGCAGGATCTCGGGTTTGTAGGTAACGACCAGATCCGTCATCGCCTTGGTGAAAGGCTCGTTTCGATAGTCGGCAAGCAGCGGGGCTTCGACGATGTAGACAAGGTCGGCGCCGTAGGCGAAGGCCTCGGCAACTGCGTGCTGGGTGACCCCTCCCGCTGGTCCAAGTACGACGCCCGCGACTTGGACGCCGAGCTTGTCGGCAAGCTTGCGGCCTTCGCCGAGCAGCTCGAAGGATACAGGATGGACCTGGCCGCGCTCGAGTTCGATGAAAACCCAAACATGCCGATAGTCCTTGAAACGCTCGGGCAGCTCCTTCTTTATTCCGGCTCGGCCGGCAGCAGGGCGAGGGGTTTCGCGGTTCGCGGTAGCCATAGTCTGCTCCTTGCCTCACGTGCCGCCGTCGAAGGCGACTTCCTGTTCCAGCGCCGGCTGGCGGGTGAAGATTGCGGCGGTTAGTTCGTCGGCGAGGTCGCGCAGCGTCTTCTCAGCGGTGTCGATCTGCGCCGCCTTTTCTGCCCGCGCGGCAGGCGCGAAAACGCGCTTGACAACCGTCGGCGAGCCGCGCAGTCCGCATCTGGTGAAGTCCTCGATGCCGGCGTCGGCTGCACTCCACCTCACGACCCGGCTGCGCGCCGCGCGCAGTGCGTCCTCGATCGAACCCCGGCGGATCTCGTTGGTGCCTTCCAGCATGGTGACGAGGCATGGCAGCCTGCTCTGCAGCATCTGCGTGCCGCCCTCGCAACGGCGCTGGACTTTAATCTCCCCCGCAGCAAGATCAAGGGAGACGATTTTCGCGACATAGGTGAGTTGCAGGAGGTTGAGACGCCTGGCGATGCCTGGCCCGACCTGGGCGGTGTCGCCGTCGATCGTCTGCTTGCCCGTGAAGACGATGTCAGGCGTGCCGAACGTCTCGCCAACCTTTGCGATTGCCTGGGAAAGAGCGAAGGAAGTCGCCAGCGTGTCTGAGCCGGCAAAATAGCGGTCGGTCAAGAGCACTGCGCGATCGGCGCCGTAGCCGAGCGCCTTGCGTAGCGCATCCTCTGCCATTGGCGGCCCCATAGTGAGTACGGTAACCTCGCCACCATCGGCGTCGCGCAGTCTGAGTGCTTCTTCGAGGGCGAACAGGTCATAAGGATTGATGATGGTTGGCACGCCCTGGCGCATGATCGTGTTCGTCACCGGATGGACACGTATCTGTGTCGAATCTGGCACCTGCTTGATGCAGACTACGATGTGCATTGGCGGTCTCGCTAAGCTTTTATCCAAATGGGGTTTGGCAGTTCATCTCGTTGGCTGCATCATTTGTGCCAACCGTTTTGCGCTCCGCTATCCCTTTGAAATTCAATTGGCTGCATCGGAAGCACAAGCGGGATCACCGGATTTGTCGGCTTCTCGACATTGTAGCGTCGCAAATGTGTCGCGCTCATTCGATCCGGTTCAGCACGGATTCGAACGGGACGAAGGTGGGGCACGGCCTGGCGGGACTGTCCGGGTCGTGGTCTTTGAGCGGTGCTGTCACATTGATTGAGGGGTAAGGAAATTGAGGTAGCAGCGCGCCCATGACCGTGAGTGCACCGACCTACAAGAACCACCGCTATCCGATCGAAATCGTGGCCCGTGCTGTCTGGCTCTACTTCCGCTTCAATCTGAGCCTGCGCGATGTCGAGGAAATGCTGCTCGATCGCGGGATCGTCGTTTCCTACGAGACCATCCGCCGATGGTGCCGAAAGCACGGCCCTGATTATGCGCGCCGCATACGCCGCAAGGCACCAACGAAAGACGATGTCTGGCATCTGGATGAAGTCGTGGTGCGCATCAACGGTCAGAAGTGCTGGTTGTGGAGAGCGGTTGATCAGGACGGATATGTGCTCGACGAGATTGTCCAGACGCGTCGCAACACCAAGGCCGCCAGGCGCCTGCTGACGCGACTTCTGAAGAAGCAGGGTCTGCCGCCAAAGCGTATGATCACCGACAAACTGCGCTCCTACGGGGCGGCCAAACGCCAGGTCATGCCGAACGTGGAACACCGCTCGCATAAAGGCTTGAACAACCGGGCGGAGAATTCTCATCTGCCGTTCCGAAAACGGGAACGAACGCGACAGGGTTTCCGGTCGGTCGGCTCATTGCAGCATTTCGTGTCGATCTTCTCCGCCGTCCGAAATCTCTTCGTCCCCTCCCAGACCAACCGCTCGGCAGCACAAATTCGAACCCATCGACGCCAGGCAATGGCCGCGTGGGAAGCCGTGAGTGCACTGCCTGCCTGAAAAGCGCGGTAGCAGCCTCACGCGGCCACATTGCAAACAACGTGACAACGCCCACTGACGCCAGAACTCCGTCGTTTCGTCTCGAGTCGCCAAAGCACCAAGTCGGATTTGCCCCAGCTGCCATCGTCGGTCGTTTGTTTCAAAAACGCTTCACATTGATGGCGTGTTTTTTCAGCGCGTAACCAATCTGGCGCGGTGTCAGTCCAAGCAGGCGTGCGGCCTTCGCTTGGACCCCGCCACATATGTCCATGGCGGCCGTGATCCGATCGGCATTGTTCAAGTGGACTGCGTCGGCAGGCCGCGCCGGCGGCTGTCCTCCAGCCTCTGACGAGACTGCGGCGGAGGGGGCCGAAATCGCTTGCTGCGGCATGTTCGACCGGGGTCGCAGCGCGAGTTCTCCAGATGTGAGCTTATGCAACGCCGCAGCGAAGCATTGGCCCCGACAGCATGCAAAGTCGCCTCTCCCGATTGATGCTCCCTCGGCCAGAACCGCTGTCCGATACACGCAGTTTTCGAGCTCGCGAATGTTGCCGGGAAAATCACAGCTTGTCAGTACTTCAATCGCACTGGCATCGAAGGTCAGCATACCGCCGTTCTCATCGTTGAACTTCTTGAGAAACTCGGCTGCGAGGAGCGGAATATCAGTGCGCCTTTCGCGTAGCGCCGGCACCAGCAAATGAACCACATTGAGGCGGTAATAGAGGTCGGCACGGAATTCATTTTTTACAACGGCCTCTTCCAAATTCTTGTTCGTCGCGGCAATGATGCGAACATCGACTTTAATGGTCTGGTTGCCGCCGACGCGCTCGAACTCCTGCTCCTGCAGCACGCGTAAGAGCTTTGCCTGAAACGAGGGTGAGATCTCGCCGATCTCGTCCAAGAATAACGTCCCCTTGTGAGCGAGCTCAAAGCGTCCCTTATGCGAGTAGAATGCGCTTGTGAATGCGCCCTTCTCATGACCGAATAATTCGGATTCGAGGACGCTTTCTGTCAGCGACGCACAGTTGACCTTTACCAGGGGCCGCTTGGCGCGGGGCGACAACTCGTGAATAGCCTTGGCGACCAGCTCCTTGCCGGTACCGGATTCGCCTCGCAAGAGAACCGGAAAGTTGTACTTAGCGACGCGCGCGACTGTTTGAAGCAGATTGCGCAAAGGCAAACTGTCGCCAATGATCCCCTCTGACAGCAAGTACTGCTTTGCTATCGGTTCCCCACGGTCTAGATTACGGTCTAGATTAGTGTCACCATTGGCCATTATCGTCTCCTCGGTTTCGGGCCACGAAAACAACGCCCCGTTATCTGGCTTGCGACGTACCTCGGCGCACACGGCTTAGTCTGGCTCAGGGATGAGCCACCGTTGGCCGCCACAGCCAGGAGTTTCTACGCCGTGCAGGCCTGCGATTCATTGTCGCGCTTGCTCGCGTGGAAGGCAGTCATCAAGACACTTAAGACGCTGATACACAGATGCAGCGTGTTTACCAGCCGCGTGCGAGAATTTACCGGCGCTGACGCCGAGGCGATGGCGCTGGTCGAGGAAGTCGATCCGGTGCTTCGTCCAGTCGATCATCTGGCGAAGCTGCGCACATTCGCGCGCGAGCCCTTAACCAGGGCGGTTCTGTCGCAAAGATCGAAACGGGACAAAGGATGGCAGGAATCCGGGTCGGCGTTCTATGCCGTGAGGATGGCGAACTGCTCGGCGATTGAGGGGCTGGGATTGTAGGCATACCTCGCCTGCCGTTTGCGCATCATGTGGATCATCTCGATGCCAGACAGGATAATTTCGGCGGTCGCCTTCGCCTTGAAGCCGAGCATGGAGCTGATGCGGCACTTGATCCGTCGATGATCCTGCTCAATGCGATTGTTGAGGTACTGGCTTTGGCGGGTGCGGATCGGCTTCAGCGATCGCCGCGATCGATCCCGCAAACGGCTTTCAGCATCGCAGGAAAGGATCGCCTCGTGATTTGTCTGGCTGCCGTCGATGACGATGCGATCCGGCCGGCCATGGCGCTCAAAGGCCTTGCGGAAGAAGCGTTTGGCTGCCGGCAGGTCACGGTTTTCGCTGAAGAAGAACTCGACCGTGTCGCCGACGCTGTCGATGGCGCGGTAGAGATACATCCACTTGCCGTGCACCTTGATGTAGGTCTCGTCCATGTGCCACTTCCCGGTGACGGTGCGCTTGCGCCGGTTGAAGCGCTCCAGCAGCTGCGGCGAGAAGTGCACGACCCAGCGATGCACGGTGGAATGATCGACGTTCAAGCCGCGCTCGGCCATCATCTCTTCCAGATCGCGGAGGCTGAGCTTGTAGGCCAAGTACCACCGTACGCACAGCAGGATCACCGACTGGTCGAAATGGCGGCCCTTGAACATCACGTACTCCTCCAAAGCTGAGGGGCGTTCCATGTCATAGTCCGCTTACCGAAAGGTTTGCGACAGAGCCAGCCGGAGGAGACCCGGACCGAGATACGGGATCACCTGATCGCAGACGAGCGCTCGTCTGGCCAGCTCAAGCAGCTTTCGGGCAAAACTGTCGCGGACGACCACGAGGTGGCCGGAGGTCGGGATCGTGTTCATGCTCGTTTCCTCTCGACGCCTCTGATTAAGGCTCAGCATCAGTCCTCGTCCGGAAGCTTCCTTGCCTCGACGGTGATCGGCAGACGCGTATTCGGGGGAAGATCGGGTAGGAGGAGGCGCCAGCCGTTCTTGAGCGTTACGACCCCGCCCCACAAGTCTTGGTTCTCGAACTTGATAATCGCCTCCTCGAGATCTTTTTTGGGAACATACGCGGACAATCCGGCATCACTCCTACGGATCATTACTTTCATCGGGCCGTTCCTTGCTTCGCGTTTTCTTCGGCCCTGCAGGGAAGGTCGGCTTTGTCGAGGCTCATCAATTCACGCGCTCGCATGCCAACGATGGTGCCACGGTCGATCCATTCGACGGCATAGATAAAGAACTGCTGTAGAAAGGTGCCGATGTCGCGCACATAACCCTCTTCACCCTTGCGCACGAGATTTTCGCCGATCTCCCTGCCAGGATAGGTGCCGTCATTCTTTATGTGACGAGTGGCACGGACCCGCTCTCCCGGCCTAAATCGGGGAGGCCTGTGGATTTCGACCTCCTGTTCGCGTGCGAGCCACATGGCGGTTCCTTGTTTCTTTGAGGCTACAGTTGTTGATGTTCGCGGGCCCCGGAGGCAGCCGCTATGCGGTAGCCTGATTGGGGTCAGGCAGGAACGCAGGTCTTCGGCACCGGGCATACCGAGGCACATTGCTGCGTGTCGAATGCTCCCTCACATTCGGTGCACTTCTGCGGCTCGACCACGTAGCTCTCGCCTTTGAACTTGATCG
The DNA here is from genome assembly GCF_054062655.1 of Mesorhizobium sp. USDA 4775. Lineage (NCBI taxonomy): Bacteria > Pseudomonadati > Pseudomonadota > Alphaproteobacteria > Hyphomicrobiales > Phyllobacteriaceae > Mesorhizobium > Mesorhizobium sp. USDA 4775. The sequence continues at coordinate 244,550 of NZ_JBSSFM010000002.1, read as the reverse complement.
CACCGGACGGGCATTCGAATTCGCAGGCGCCACATTGCGTGCATTGGGATGCGATGATCTTGAAAGCCATTTTGACTCCTGGTTCGAGTGAAATGAGACGGCTCAGGCGGTCGCCGTGAGTGCCGGGACGCCAGACTCGACGGCATAAATGGCGCCGATTGCCGTCTCAATGTAGTCATGACCGTAAGCGTCGATTGCTCGGATACCGGCGTCCGCGAGCTGATCCTTGGGGCAATCTCCGATCTTGGCACAAAGCATGATGTCTATGTCTTCCAGCGCAGCGATGATGCCATCGAGAGCGCCGTCTTCGCCCCAACCACCGAGGCAATACTGCTCAACCTTGCGGTGCCCGACAAAGCTGATCCCTTCCGAGGAGGCTTCATAAACCTGGAATTCTTTCGCATGGCCGAAGTGCTCGTTGACGCGGCCGCCGCCCTTCGTCGCCACCGCGACGAGAAGGAACTTGCCGGAGCCCGCTGCCTGGATCATTCCGATCGCCTCACTCCTGGCCGTCCCGTGATCACGGCGCTCGTCCGCGACCAGCTTCCGATAGGCCTCGCGCTTGCCGGCATCGTACGTGACCTCGCCGGGAATCCGGTCGAGCGTGAATTCCTGGCCTCGATCCTCGCCGAGCAGCCCGACGGCATCTGCCCGGCACTGCCGGCAGTGGCGCATCAACTTGGCGCCGCCTTCCAAACGATCCTGAAGGGCCTTCATCTCCATTGCGTTTGGGCCGCGCTGCCCGGTCAGCCCGTAGTGCGTACCGTGTGACGGATCGGAAATCAGAGGCATGACGTTGTGCAGGAACGCGCCGCGGTCCTTGACCCATTTGTTCACCTCGTTCAGGTGCTCGTCGTTCACACCGGGGATCATCACCGAATTGACTTTGGTGAGGATGCCGCGCGCGCGTAGCATCTCCAGGCTCGACATCTGCCGTTCGTGCAGGATTCGGGCGGCTTCGATGCCGACGTAGCGGCGATGGTCGTAAAAGATCCAGGGATAAATCCTTGCGCCAACTTCCGGGTCGACCATGTTGATGGTGATCGTCACGTGATCGACATTCATGTCGGCAAGCTCGGCGACGTGGTCCGGCAGCGCGAGCCCATTGGTGGAAATGCAAAACCTGATGTCAGGGATTTCTTTGGCAACTCGTTCGAACGTTGCCTTCGTCTTTTCCCAGTCGCAACAGGCATCGCCCGGTCCGGCGATCCCGAGCACGGAAAGCTGCGGCACTTCATTGGCGACCGCGACAACCTTGCGTAGCGCCTGATCGGGTGTCAGCTTTTCCGACACGACCCCAGGCCGGCTTTCGTTGGCGCAGTCATATTTACGATTGCAGTAGTTGCACTGGATATTGCAAGCCGGCGCGACGGCGACGTGCATGCGCGCGAAATAGTGATGCGCTTCCTCCGAAAAGCAGGGGTGATCCTTGATCTTCTCCCAGATAGCCGGATTCATTTCGTCCCGGTTTCTTGACGAGCCGCAGGAGGTAGATGCGCAGCCACCCGAATTCGCGCTCGCCAGCAACTGGTCGGAGAGCCTCGTGTCGGTCAGGCTCTCGACCGAAATCACGGGTGCGGACATTGAACGGCTCCGTTGCGGGTTGACGTCGCAGTTCTAAGCGCAAGCGCAATGCCAACTCAAAAGGCGGCACTATGACCGGCAATCGGCTTTCGCGTCAGATATCATGGGTTGCTCCGACATAGTTTGTCGGACTTGCGACAGTGGCTACCCGCAGAACGTCAGGAAGCGACTGCGGCCGGACATCATTGAGAGACAGAAATCCCCTGTCGATCAATTCACCCCTGATCGCCTCGGCACAACGTTCTCGACCGGTCTCCGACGAAGATGTCGATCTCGGCGGCGGCGAACTCATCGGTGGTGAAGTTGTCGCCGCATCCTGTGTCGGCATGGTTCCGGTTAGGCCCAACTTGAACAGTTGGACGTGAACGGATAGCGAACACTGTCCGTTAAGCCATTGAATTCATTTGCCTTGAATTTCGGGCGCGAAAATGTGTGGTAACAACATTTGTGCTGTTTGCTCTGTTTTGTCTGGATTTGACGGCATTTATTTACTAACAACGCTGGCATGTTTGTCGTTGAGAGAGTCGCGCGCGGCCATCGCTATCTCTACCTCGTGGAAAGTGTCCGCGACGGCAAAACCGTTCGCCAGCGCACGATAAAGGCACTGGGCCGCAAGGATGCGCTGGTTGCCAGCGGCGAACTTGACAGATTGGCGGCCTCGATTGCGCGCCATGGCGAACGCAGCCTCATCCTGTCCGACATTGACGCGGGGCGGATTGCCTCTCGCCGCATTGGCGGTCCGCTGTTGTTCGGGCGGCTGTGGCAGCGGCTCGGGATTGGCGATGTGCTGGAAGAGGTGCTGGAAGGGCGCCAGTTCGGCTTTGCGGTGGAACGGGCGGTGTTCATTGGCACGTTGCATCGGCTGTTCGTGTCGGGCTCGGACCGCGACTGCGCGAACTGGATGGCCGATTATGGTATCGAGGGCGCCGAGGGTCTGGCGCTCCATCACTTTTACCGGGCCATGGCGTGGCTGGGCGAGGAACGCGGCGAAAAGGCGCAAGGCGCGCTGGTGGCGCGCTGCGTGAAAGACGTGATCGAGGAAAAGCTCTTCGCGCGCCGGCAGGACCTGTTCACCGACCTCAGCCTTGTGTTCATGGACACAACCTCGTTATCCTTCTACGGCGCGGGCGGCGAGACGCTGGGCAAGCGCGGGCATTCCAAGGACTTCCGCCCCGATCTGGCGCAAATGATCCTGGCGCTGGTCGTTGATGGCGAGGGCCGGCCGATCTGCACCGAGATGGTGCCTGGCAACACCGCTGACGTGACCGTCCTGTTGCCGGTGGTCGATCGGCTGCGAACGCGCTTCGGCGTCACACGCGCCTGCGTTGTCGCCGATCGCGGCATGATCAGCGCCGATACCATCGCCGCGCTCGAAAAGCTGGGCATGGAATACATTCTGGGGGCCCGCGAACGCTCGAGCAGCGTGATCCACAACGTCGTGCTCAATGACACGGCGCCGATGGTTCCGCTCGTTCTCGAGCGCCAGCGCGGTGAAACTCAGTTGTGGGTCAAAGAGGTCAAGTTCGGTAAAGACCGCTACATCGTCAGCCGCAATGACGCCGAGGCCGAGAAGGACAAGGCCGACCGCCAGGCGATCATCGCCGGCCTCGAGGCACAGCTCAAGAAGGGCGACAAGGCACTGGTCGGCAACTCGGCCTACCGGCGTTACCTCAAGGCCGGCGGCAAGAACTTCAAGATCGATGTCGGCAAGCTTGCCGAGGAAGCCCGCTACGACGGTATCACCGTGGTGCGGACCAACGCGAAGGTGACCCCGCTCCAGGCCGTGCTGCGGTATCGCGATTTGCTCGAGGTCGAGAGCCTGTTCCGCGCCGCCAAGGCAACCTTCAATACCCGGCCGATCTTCCACCAATCCGATGCCGCCATCCGCGGGCATGTGTTCTGCTCGTTCCTGGCGCTCGTGCTCAGCAAGGAACTGCGCCGCCTCTGCCGGGCCAAAGGCCTGACGCCCGAATGGCAGCCGCTCCTACGCGATCTCGATCGCCTCCAGGAAGCCACCATCGAAAAGGATGGTCGCATCGTCACAACCAGAACTCACCTCACCGGCCAAGTGGGCAACGTCTTCAAGGCAGCTGGCATCGCTCTGCCACACAACCTCGACGAACAACTCGCCTGAGATCCCCCCCAAATGTAGTGGTAACACGCGCCGGCGCGCGCCTAACATGCTGACTTAATGACATATTCTCACAGGCGGTGTTTAAGTCGGGTTTTGCGATCCGTCGCGGCTCGCCTCGATCGGAGTTTCCATTCCCCAGAGCGCCTACACGGTTCGCGAGCATAGCCATCAATGCTTCCGTTGCGATGTACCAGAACCGGAAGCTGCCCAATGTGGGCTAACGCGTCAGCTGTACGTCGATCGAACGTCCAACATCCCGGCCCTGTACGGCGGCGGGTGGCAGCAAGTGGTCGAAATCGATCGGGCCTTCCGTCAAGTTTCCTGAGGGACGGCTCCACAAAGGCATGCTCGAACAGTCCACGTCGCCAGCAAGGCCCCTCGGCGTCTAATGCCAAGTCCGAAAGGATAGCGTGCGAGATGGATGCAAAGCTGAACGCCGCCCAAAGCAGACCGTATCATCAAAGAACGCCAGCGCATCCTGTTCGTGCTATCGGAGCAGGGCGGCTAGATTCTTGGCTCAGGCGGCGACGCAGCAGTCGACGGCCGGGTTGCCGGTACGACCAGTGCGGTCCAGGATTTCTCCGGCTAGCAGCAGATGTCCGACGAGGCTCTCGTCACCGCCAGGCGAGGTGATCCTGACGCAGAAGAATGTCGGGGAGCAATCTTCAAAGATCAGCTATTTGCGGCCCGCGATAGCCTCGGCTGACGGAGCCTTCTCCACGAGCGCGCAGGCTCATCATGTCGTCGGTCATCGATCGTTCCTACGAATTAATTGGTGTCAGCAACCCCAACCTGACCTGCGAACTGTCGATTGCCACCGCAAAGCCGCTCGCTCCCTACAGCGCTTGTGGAGGGCGCGCTCGCGCTCGCGAGCGGGTTCGCTACCGCCGAGCCACACCCAGTCTGGGAGGGACCTCGTTCGATCCTTAGCCTCCTTCACTAGGCTCCTCGTTAGCTTTCTATGCGCAACGTTGTCGTGTCTGGAACGGACAAGAATGTCGAAAGACCTACCAGGCGTCGCCCCACACCGGGGCCACTACGGATATATGAGCAGCGCCAACGGTGCGCCTATTCGGCACGCGATTTGCTCAATGTCATCTGAGGCGATGTCGGCAGTGCGTTACGCAGTTCAGCGGTATCTCAGTCGAGCGCGTAAACGCCTGAACGCAGGAGAACCAAATGGCGGCCAACCCGGTTCCAGATCATGTCCCCCCGGAAATGGTGGGAGACTTCAGTCTTTTTACGTCGCCAGGCATGTCCCCGACGCCCAACGGCGATCCGCACGCAGCAGTCGCTTGCGTGCATGCCGGACCGCCGATCTTTTATTCGCCTTGGAACACGCGGGCTGGGCAGGGTACTTGGGTCATCACTCGCGCGGCAGATCAGCGCCGGGTGCTGCAGGAGACCGAAGTCTTGTCCAGTCATCGCAGCATCTTCGCATCCGCACTGGGCGAGGACTGGCCGATGATCCCGCTCGAACTCGATCCACCGTACCATGGAGTCTTTCGCTCACTGCTCAATCCGCTGCTTTCGCCACAGCGTATAACGGAATTTGAACCGACTATCCGCGAGCGAGCGATAACGCTCATCGACAGCATCGCCTCGTCGGGCACAAGCTGCGACGTGATGAAGGATTTCGCCTTTCCTTTCGCGGTCAACATCTTCCTTCGCTTTCTCGGACTGCCGGATCACCGTCTCGATACATTTGTCGGCTGGGCGAAAGATCTGCTCCACGGCGACGATGTCAGACGGCCGGCGGCCGCTCGGACGATTGTTGCGTTCATTGACGAACTGGCAGCGCTGCGCCGCAAAGAGCCCGTCGACGATTTCATGAGCTTCATCGTGCATGCACAGGTCGAGGGTCGCGTGCTGACGGACCAGGAGGTCCGTGGCATTGGCGTGCTTACCTTCGTGGCGGGGCTCGACACCGTAGCTGCAGCCATTGGCTTCAACTTGACCTATCTCGCGCGCAACCTCGAAGACCAGGGATTGCTGCGGAACGAACCAGACCGGATTGTGCTCGCCGCCGAAGAATTGCTGCGCGCCTATCCGAGCGTTCAGATGATCCGCGTGGCACGGAAAGATATCGATTTCAAAGGTGCGCCGATCCACAAGGGGGACTTTGTTTCCTGCGCCACGATGATTGCAAATCGTGACCCCGCGGAATTCGAGGCCCCCAACACGGTCGATCTGATGCGAGAGGGCAACCGCCACGCCGCCTTTGGCTATGGTCCCCATCGTTGCCTTGGCTCACATCTCGCCCGGCGGGAAATTGTCATTGGGCTGGAGGAGTGGCTGGCGCGCATACCGCCCTTTCGGATCAAGGAGGGAACAGCACCCATCACCCATGGCGGCCATGTGTTCGGGATCGAAAATCTGATCCTGGACTGGGCTTGACCAAGGCCGCCCGGAGCTGGGCACAGACGTGGGAGTAGCCGTGCGCATTATCGTTCACAAAGCCAGGTGCCAGGGTCATGCGCGATGCTGGGCGCGAGCGCCGGCAGTCTTCAAGCTGGATGAGGCGGGCTACATCCTACCCGGTGACATTGATATTGCGGATGGGGAGCAACTGCTTGCGGCAGATGGGGTGCGATCTTGCCCCGAACTAGCTAGCGCTGGAAATAGACGATCCGCCTGCTGCGCGCCTAGTAGCCGAGGCCAGGCGCAAACGGAAGACTGCGCTCCCGGAACACCTCAGCGCCACGGAATTTGCGACTATGGACCAAGCAACATTTACCGAACTACTCGACCGTGAGGCGATCCGCGACTGCCTCTATCGGTACTGCCGCGGGATAGACCGCGCCGATGCGGCAGCGCTGCGTAGCGCCTACTGGCCTGATGCACATGACAATCACGGGGCCTATTGCGGTTCGGCAGAGGGCTTCATCCGGTTTGCGCTCGGTGTCTTCAAGACCGGACCGCGCAACATCCATCAGATCACGAACATCCTTGTCGAATTCATCAACCCGGCAGAGGCAGCAGTCGAGAGCTATTTCACCGCGCTGCAACGCGGACCGGACAAAGACGGAGAAATGCGCCAGATGCTGCTAAGCGGGCGCTACTGCGATCTCTTTCAAAAGAGGGCAGGCGAGTGGCGGATTGCCGAACGGACCGTCGTCTACGATTGGCTCGAGGAGCAGATCCCAGCGGCGGTGCTTGAGGCAGAACGGTTCGGCCTGCGACAGCCGATCGGAGCACCGTATCCGAACGATCCAGTCTACACGATCGGAAAGCGTCGCGTTGCTTCTCGCGATAACGCGTTCACAGCTTCTGAACGGGACAACCACATCGGTGGGACGACAATTTATGACAACTCTGCTACGCCACAGCAGCCTTGGCGACGCCCTGCACGGTAAAGATGCGGCCGGCAGGGTAGCCTTTCTGCCCCGCGACAGCGTGACCGTGACAGCGCTCTGCTCTGAGGCCACGAGCGTGGCGAGGCCGGTCTACATCGATTTGCTGGACTTTGGCAGAGCCGCTCATCGAGGCAAGCGCCTGTGCTCGAGGCGTCGCTCACCACATTCGGCTATCCAACCGAGAGTTGGACCGCAGCCCACGCGGACGACGTCTGGGAACGCAAGCGACCGGCACCAGCACAGGTGCTCTACCGCGGCACACCATTCGGCCGCACGACGTCGAGGGCAGAGATTCCCGAGACTCCTGCAGAAAGTTCCCATGAAGCATGCAGGATGGGTCGTCATCATAACAGGTGCCGCGGGCGGGATCGGCCGTGCCCTGGTCGATGTTCTTGCCGGAGATCGAGACACTATTGTTGCGGTGGACCTTCCGGGGAGCGGCGTGGTTGAACTGGCCTGCGATCTCGGCGAGCCGCACTTTGGCCTTGAGTGCGATGTCTCACGAGAGGAAGATATCGTTGCGCTTTATGGCCGGGTCGAAGCACAGTTCGGGCAGATCGGCGTCCTCATCAACAACGCCGGAGTGGGACCCACTATGGCTGCCACTGTCGACACCGATGTCGACGCCTTCCGACGCGGCCTGGCAGTAAACCTGATTGGGCCGTTCCTCATGGCGCGCGAGGCGGCGAGGCGCATGAGGCCGGGAGGTGCCATCGTCAACGTCGCTTCGATGTCAGGCGTGGCCAGCAATCCCAAGCGCAATGCCTACGCAGCCTCGAAAGCGGGCCTGATCTCGTTGACGAAGTCGCTTGCATGCGAGTGGGCTTCTCGCGGCATCCGCGTGTCGGCGGTAGCGCCGGGCTGCGTGCGCTCGCCTATGATTGCAGAGCTGGAACGAGCAGGCAAAATGAACCTCTCGGCGATGCGCCGTCGGGTGCCAATGGGACGCATGGCTCGCCCCGAGGAGATCGCCCGGGCTGTGCATTTTCTGGCCAGCGCGAAGGCAGGCTACGTCACTGGATCGGTTCTAGTGGTCGACGGCGGCTGGATGTCATTCGACCAACCCGGGGACGCCAGCCCTGAGGTGGAAGGGTTCCCCAGAACAGAACTTTCCTCTCTGGCCGAACGCACCGACGCGCGAGTCGTGCTCGTCACAGGTGGCGCCAACGGTATAGGCGCCGCTGTTGCTGTCCGTTTTGCCGCGAACGGTGACACCGTCGATCGCCGACAAAGATACCGCCGCAGCGACACTCCTGGCTGCATTGCTCGGCGGCAAGAACATAGCGAAATCCGTGGATGTGGAATCGAGAGCGAGGTGGTGGCGCTGTTTGAGGAGCTGCGGGGGCGCTTCGAGCGTCTTGATATCCTTGTCAATGGTGCTTCTGTCGACACTTTTGTGGCGGGCATCGAACAATTGCCTGCAGAGATCGAACATGTCCAGCATGTTAATCTCACCGGCGCCTTCACTTGCGCGCGTGAAGCGATCAAGATGATGCGCCCCGGCGGGGTGATCCTCAACCTAGGATCGATCAACAGCTTTCTGCCCTTCGCGCCGCGTCATGCCTATGGCGCCTCGAAGGCGGGGATGGATATGCTGATCCGCTGCATGGCGGCCGAACTGGGGCCCGTCGGCGTTTGCACTGCCACTGTCGCTCCTGGCTATATCCGCACGCCTGCCATTAGCGAGTTGGCGAAGGCCCGCCGCATCGATACGAAAGCGATCGGACGCCGAATCCCCTTGGGTAGGATGGGACGGCCGGAAGATGTTGCAGATGCTGCTTTTTTCCTAGCTTCGTCCGACGCCTCATCCATCAACGGCTCGATCCTCTATGTGGACGGCGGCTGGACCGCGTTCGGTGACGCAGGAAACGCCAGCCAACTCTACGACGAATGCTTTGCGCAGGCGGCTGTTTGAACATCGACCATTCGCCAGGCGACCGGGTGCTGTTCATGAAAGCGGAGACCCTTGGCTTGGGACGCGCCCGCAGCGCCGCCCCAATCGAAGATGTCGGCGGGGCAACGTCCCTCGGCACGGGGACAAGCTCTGGGGCGTGCCCGCAACTGCGGATCACAAAACCGCTTATCGCAAACTATGCCCCTGCCAGGCGCCCGATCCGAGACAATCGGTGTCTCGGACGAGCGCATTTCCAAATCCGCCAACCAGCAGCAAACAAGGAAACACAGTGGAATTCGCCACCTTCATCCTGGCCGCCCAACGTGGCTATCATCAATCACCCGACATCGTCATCCGAAACTCCATCGAACAGGCCATCGTTTCGGAGCAGGCCGGCTTCGGCACAGCCTGGTTCGCAGAACACCACTTCAACAACTACAGCCTGATCCCGTCGCCGTTGATGATGGTGGCCCACTGCGCCGGCGTGACGAGCACCATTCGCCTCGGCACTGCCATCTGCGTGCTGCCGCTCTACAAACCGCAGCGTCTGCTCTCCGAGATCGGCTTCGCCGATATCCTTGCGAACGGTCGCCTGGAACTCGGCGTCGGCTCTGGATACCAACAGTTCGAGTTCGAGCGCTTCGGCGTCAATATCGATGAGGCGCCGGCCATCTTTTCGGAACACCTCGACATCCTTCTGAAAGGTCTCAACCAGAACATCTTCGAGCACGATGGCCACTATGAGAAAATACCCCCGACGGCGATTTCAGTACCCACCGTCCAGAGGCCGACCCCGCCGATCTGGATGGCCGGCGGCCCGGCCCGCATGAAACGGGCCTACCGCGAGGGACACAATTTCTTTGTCACGGCATTCCACGACGGCCTGGAGACTTTGAGCACGTTGCGCGGAGCGATCAAGGAGGTGGCGGCTTCCGAGGACAGGAATGTCACCGCCGCCAGGATATCGCTGCTGCGTTGCTGCTACGCCAGCGATGACGGGGAGGAGATCAAGAGCTATCTCGACAACGCCCGCTTCCAGCGCCGCCTGTCCGAGGCGCTGCATCAGCGCCGCCAGCAGAGCCACGACGGCTACCTGCTGCAGGAAACGCCCACCCAGCAGGATCTGTCCTTCGAGGCAATGCGCAACAATATGCCGATCGGCAGCGTGAATCGCGTGATTGATCGCTTGCTGGAAGAGATCGATATTCTGAAACCGGATCAGATCGCAATCCAGACCCAGTTGGGGGATTTCGACCAAAGGACAATGCTGCGCCAGATCGAACTCTGGGGAGACAAGATCATTCCCGCGATCAACAAGGCGCTGGGTCATGCGCGCGTTTGAATTCACAAGGGGTCGAACTTCGTGCCGCTTCTTTTTCGTTCCACTCGGCATAGACGCACGGTTCAATGGCAGGCTCATGAATGGAACTTGGTGTGCTTTCGATGAGAGGCGCTTCCGTCACCTGGACGGCCCCAAATGAGGTTCCCCACTGGGGATGTCACATTAACTCAGTAAAGAGCTTTTTCCATCGCGCCGCGCCGATTCTTGACGCCCTAACCCTTTGATTTCTTTTGCCCGAAACTTTTCCGCTTGACGAGTAGATAGTAGTATTTCTCGTTAATGTGACATCCCCGCTTAGTTCAATCCGCACTCCACAGGCCGTTAAGTTGACGATGCCCCATGTCCCGATTGAATGATTGAATATGAATTGCGCATGACGGCGGCGCGACCGATAGGCGCTAGAGTACTTTCTGGATCCGCGACCCTGTCTGGATCCCCGACCGGAGAGACCGCTATGGACAATACTGGCCGGGCATGGCCCGACTTCGCTTCCGAACAAAATGATCCCAACGCCGATATATACCCTTGGGTCGCGAGTTTGACAGGGATAGGGGGGACAACGGACGATTACATGCAGCAGTACCGTGAGCAACAACTGGGCCTGGAGCGGCAGCTGAGCGAGTTGAACCTAGGCGGCTCCGCTGCTGATGCAGGCAATGGTGCGATTCGGCGCACGTCCATTGGGGGGTCAATGCGGATGCCGCGGCAGCCTTCCCTGCGGGACAACCAGATCAGCAGCGCGCGCCACAGCATAGACACCTCTTACGCAGCCTCGAGCCACTCGCGCTCCAGGCATTCGGCCGTTTCGTCGGAGGCTTATTCCTCCTTCTCGGACGAGCCGGCAATCGCCCCCCCCCAGCGGAAAAAAAGCGGGGGATTGAAATCGTTGCTGAAAACGGTGAAGAAGGCCTTCGTTCCAAGCAGCGGCAAGAAGACGTCGAACGACGAGATGCACCAGCCGGAGGTTGTCAAGACGACGTATCGCGCCGATTACGTCAAGCGCAGCCGCCCGGCCGCGGAGGCTCACACGATCACCCCCGACGAGCACCTATTTTCCCTGCTGAGAGAGGCACTGGACGAGGCCAGGGCGACAAACTCCGCCGTCTCTGAGTCCTCTACCGTCGGGAAGTGGGTAGCCGCCCTGCGCAAGTTCAGCGTCTGGCTTCAGGCCCGCAGCTTAACGGTGGCCAGCCTCGTTGATGACCCTGGTCAGTTGACTGCTCTTGCGGAGACGTTTGCGAAGGAGGTTGGCGACCCAAAGCGCGGCGTGGGGGTCGCCGTGGAGGTCGTGCTGGATTGGCGCGCCGGAATCCACCCAGCCCTTTTTCGCGCTCCTCCTTATCCCGAAGACAAGGATCTCCTCGAGCAGTTCGCGACCGAGGGCTACGATTCCCTAAACGGGAATGCACCGGCACTTAGGCAGTTTTCTGCGTGGCTCAAAAAATTTAGGAGGCCATCCATCGCTTCTCGGTATCAAGCCGAATCGATCAACGACGACCTTCAAGAGTACGGGGCACAATACGCTGCCGCCCACGCCAGGGTCCGCACGGGGCTGTCTGATCTCCGGAGGCTCGCGCCAGGCGGTCAAGTGCGGCCCCGCGTCAGAAACCAGCTTCGGACTTACCAGCAACGCCTTGAGAACGCTGCGCGGGGAATGCACCCGCCTGAGCGGTCGGGTTGGCCGCAACAATCGGGCCAGTCTCCAGTGGACAGTTACGATCAAGACGCAATTCATGACGCTGCGGATCAAGCCGGAGGGCGGCCACCTGAGGGGTGGGACCGCTCGTGGGCGTCGCAGTCGGGTTGGCCGCAAGAATCTAGCCAGTCTCCAGCGGACAGTTACAATGAGGTAATGCAAGGATCCGGGCCACCACCATCGGCTGCAAGGCCTCGGTCGTCACACATCTACAGCGGGCTTGGATCTCTGGTTGATTTGCCGTCCACACCGCACGAGCTGCGCGATGATGCTCACTCTGCGCCGGCGTGGGCCGGCCCACCGTCCTTTGCCGGTCCATCAACTCCCCAGCCGCCTGAGATTGGATACCTATTTGGTGGCTGGCGACACCGCTCCCAACGGGCCTCAAGCACTGTGATCGGCATCCTGGAGAACAACGGGCTCGCGCCAAGCCGGTTCGCTCCACAGACACGCTTCTTGATCCACAGTCACCTTTACACGGCCGAGCGGTCGGACGGGAGTGTTCATCTCACCCATCACCCCCCTGTAGGTTGGCTCGGGGACGATCAATGGCTGAACAGCGACCACATCATAGAGGACTACAGGCTCCTGGAGCGCGACTTGCGGGCGACCTATCCGGTTCTGGCCGCTCGGACGCGCCTCGTGGATCCCCTCGTAGCCCAGCATCTGCGGGACAACCCCCACGACAACAACCACTGGGAGGGGATCTTGCGCGGAAGGGAGCCAGCCGACTTCCTGTTCATGCCAGTGAACGATGCCCATGCTTTTGATCCTAATCGCCGCGGCCGGCATTGGTCGCTGCTGCTCGTTGATCGCAGGAATCAACAACACCCGGTTGCCTATCACTACGACTCCTCGGGGGGGCACAACCACGCCGTTGCAGCAGCGCTCGCAACAAGGGTTGGCGCCACCACCCTGGTCCGAGCCTCCATGACCCAGCAGGAAAACGGTTTTGATTGCGGCGTCTTCCTGCTGGACGCGACGCGGGCACTGGTTGGACGATTGGCACAAAGACGGCCGGAGCGGGAGCACCTTAATAACCTCAATGGCCTCGCTGCCAATCGGCGGGCACTCCAGGACCGGCTGCAACCACCCTGATCGGCACCGATCTGGGAGTGAGGCTTTGGTTCATTCGGCGTGAACGCGCGCGATTTGGCGCCATGCTTGCATGGCAGTTGCTTGCAGTTCTCGATGGTGGGTGGATGGAATATGGGCCTGTCGCAAATTTTCTTAGTTAACCGTCTGTTGACGCTCGCCGGAGAAATTCTCGCTTCGAATTTGTGGAGCGAGCCTGTGATTCTGAATACCATTGCCGAGAAGCTGAAGCTCCGGTCGAAAGATGATTTCAAAGGGCGACATTTCGGGTTTTGTTGCAACGGCACTGTAAAGTTATCAGCGGATTGATGCAGCGATAGCTGGCCGGGACGGCTGTCACGCTGCGGCGAGACACGCGATTTTGTTCCAGATTTGCATGGCGGCGTTACGCAGGTCTCGATGTTGAGCCGATGACAGCGTATTGCGGGGAAAGTGGAACAGGTTGGCAATCGGATCATGAATGGAAACGAACCGCTGAAGCTGGCGTGCCGACTTGAAGCGTTTCATGGTCCTTTCGCGTCGTCGGGTCGGCTGGTGCGAATTTTCCGCTCGATTATTGAGGCCTTTGTGCGACCGGTGTTCGACACCGGGCATGAGGTCGCGCCTGGCGGCATCATAGGACCGGAGCTTGTCGGTGATCATGACCCGTGGTGTCCGCCCTTGAGCCTTCAGCAACTTGCGCATCAGACGCTTTGCCGCCTTGGCATTTCGGCGGCTTTGCACCAGCACTTCGAGGACGAAGCCGTCCTGATCGACGGCACGCCAGAGCCACTGCTCCTTGCCATTGATGGCCACCACACATTCGTCGAGATGCCATTTGTCGCCCAGGCAGCCGGCTGACCGTCGCTTGATCTCCCGGGCGAAATGCCGCCCGAATTTCTCCGCCCAGCTTCGAATGGTCTGATGCGTGACGATGATGCCGCGGGCCGCCAACATGTCCTCAACCATGCGCAGGCTGAGCGGAAAGCGAAAGTAGAGCCATACCGCGTGCGCAATGATCTCGGCGGGAAAGCGGTGGCGACGATAAAGCGGATCACGAGCAACTTCTGACATGGCCCATGTTCGCACATCTTCATCAGCCGTCGGTTAACTTTACGCGCCATTCAGATCCATCTTCACCGCCTGCAAGCCATGGCAGAGTGGAAAGTCGTCACCGGGGGCAACTGACATCCGCCATACAGGCCTCAGCGCGGTCAGAGCCAGATAACGTGACATTACCCGGATCGCAGATGCTCGCGGAGAAAGCCGCCGGCTTCCTCGATTGATTGCATGCCCTCGTCGAGCATCGGCGCGAAGAGCTGCCAGGAATGCACCATGCCGTCGAAGATCTTGAGTTCGGCGCATACGCCCGCGGCCTTGAGCCGCTCGACGACTGTCACCGAATCGTCGCGCAGGATCTCCCAGGAACCGACCTGCACCAGCGTCGGCGGCAAGCCGGTAAAATCGCTGTAGAAAGGCGTCACCAGCTCCGACTTGCGATCGCCAGTGCCGACATAGACCATGTTGAAAAGTTCCATGAGCTGCGGCGTCAGAAGCGGCGCATCGGGTACGGAATGATGCGAAACGCCTTCGCCTGCGAAGTCGAGCGCGGGCGACATCAGCACCACCGCGCCGGGCTGCGGCAAGCCTTCCTTCTTCGCTCTGACGGCGACCGAAAGCGCGAGATTGCCGCCGGCGCTGTCCCCAGTCAGCGCGATCGCCCTCGGGTCACAACCTCGCGCCAATGCCCATTTGTAGACGGCGAGCGCATCGTCATGCGCAGCCGGTGCCGGATATTCAGGCGCCAGCCGATAGTCTGCTGCCAGCACCGCAGCACCCGATGTCCGGGCGAGATGGGTTGCGATCACCCGATGCGACCGGCTTGAGCCGAAGAAGAATCCGCCACCGTGATAGTAGATGACCAAGCTGCGCTCATCGGTCTCCTCCCGGCGGATCAGGTCGCCGCCGCATGGGCCGGCGAGCACCCGCTCGATCATCGAGCCATCGGCGATCGGCATCTGGGCATTGATGCCCTCGAACCACGCCCGCATCATGGCAGGCGTGGCATCCTCTGGCGGCGGGTTCTGGCTGCTGATATCAAGAATAAAATCGAGTTGGGCTTTCGACATGGTTTCCTCCCTGAAGTGTCGGATGGGATGGGCGGGCTACTGCATGCGCACGATCGGCTTGATGGTCTTGCCGCTCTCGGAATCGTGGATCGCCTGGTTGATCTCGGCGAAGTCGTAGAACTTCACGAGCTTATCGAAAGGGAAGCGACCCTGTGCGTGTAGTGCGGCCAGCATGGGAATGAAGGTATCCGGATTGGACTCGCCCTCGACGATGCCCATCAGCCGGCGGCCGCCGCTCATGAAATGCACTTCGTCCAGTTTGATCTCTGTGCCCATGGCCGAGGCGCCAAGAATGCCGCAGGTTCCCATCGGCGCAAGTGCCATGACCGCGGCGCGGATGACGCTCGAGATCCCCGTCGTATCCAGTGCGAAATTGAGCCCATGGCCGGTGATCGCCATGGTCTCGGCTGTCGCATCTGTCTTGCCCGGATTGATCACATGCGTGGCACCGAGCTCCCGCGCCATGGCCAGCCGCTCGTCGTTCATGTCCACCGCAATGATGGTCGTCGCGCCCACCACTTTGGCTGCCATCAAGGCGGACAAGCCGACCGAACCCGAGCCGAACACGGCAAAGGACTTGCCGGCCGAGACCTTGAGTGCATTCATCACCGCGCCCGCACCGGTCTGGATGCCGCAGGCCAGCGGCCCGAGCAGTTCGAGCGGCGCCGTCTCCGGCACTTTGACGACATTGACTTCATGGCAGATGGAGTGGGTGGCGAAGGAGGACTGGCCGAAGAAGTTGCCGTGTATGCGCTCGCCGCCGGCCGAAAGCGCGCTCGTGCCGTCGGTGCGCGCGGCAAAGAAATTGCGCGGAAAGAACTCGTGGCAATAGCTGACATGATGGTCCTGGCAGCTCGGGCAATGGCCGCAGGAATTGAAGGTCATCACCACCTTGTCGCCGGCTTTGACTTTCGAAACGGCACGGCCGACCTTTTCGACCACGCCGGCGCCTTCATGGCCGAGCACGACGGGCAGCGGCGTCGGCAACATGCCATCACGCACGACGATATCGGTGTGGCAGACACCGGTGGCAACGACTTTCACGAGGATTTCATTGTCGCGGGGTTCCTCGATATCGATGGTTTCGAGGACGAGGTCGGCGCCCTCGGCGCGGGCAATCGCAGCTTTGATCTGCATGGCAGTCTCCGAAATGAAGGGAATAAGCGGATGCGGGCCTCGTCGCCCGCATCCATCGTAGGAATGATCAGAACGGATAGGGCGTCGCGGCGTCCTTGACGGAAATCCACTTCCAGGTGGTGAATTCCTCGATGTCGGCCGGCCCACCAATGCGGGTGCCGTTGCCGGATTTGCGCGGTCCGCCGAAGGGCGCGAAGGGACCGCCATTGACCGTCTGGTCATTGACATGGACCATGCCGACATCGAGTTCATCGGCGATCCTGAGAGCACGGCCGGTATCGGACGAGATCACGCCGGCCGCGAGGCCGTAATCGCTGTTGTTGGTGAGTTCGATCGCCTCTGCATCGGTCTTGAAGGTGGCGATGCAGGCCACCGGGCCGAAGATTTCTTCATCGAAAGCCCGCATGCCGGGTTTGACGCCGGCAAGCACGGTCGCGGCGTAGAAACGGCCGTCATGCGTGCCGCCGGCCAGGAGCTTTGCCCCTCTGGCCACGGCATCGTCGACGATCGCCTGGATACCGGCCACCTGACCGTCCGAGATGATCGGACCAAGCGCCACCTGATTGGTCGAGGGGTCGCCGGCCGGCAAATGGGCAGCTTTGACGACGAGTTTTTCGGTCAGCGCATCGGCGATCCTCTCGTCGGCCAGGATCAGGCCTGTCGCCATGCAGATCTGGCCCTGGTGCAGGAAAGCCCCCCAGGCCGAGTTCGAAGCGGCGACGTCGACATCGGCATCGTCGAGCACGATCAGCGAATTCTTGCCGCCGAGTTCCAGCTGCACTTTCTTGAAATGCCGGCCCGCGACCTCGGCGACCTTCGAGCCGCCTCTCGCAGATCCTGTAAAGGAGATCATCGCGATGTTGGGGTCGATGCACATGGCCTCGCCGGCATCGGCGCCACCCGGAACGACCTGCAGCACGCCTTTCGGCAGGCCGGCCTCCTCGAAGATGCGGGCGATGATGATGCCGCCGGAGATCGGCGTGCGCGGATCGGGCTTGTGGACCACGGCATTGCCGAAGGCGAGTGCCGCGGCAATCGAGCGCACGGAGAGGACAAGCGGAAAGTTGAACGGTGAGATGACGCCGACAACGCCATGCGGCACGCGCTTGGCATAGTTTGTCCGGTCGTCCATGGCCGGAATCATCATTCCCATCGGTGCCGTGGCCAGCGATGCGGCATGGCGGATGAACAGCGCACCATGTTCGATCTCGATGCCCGCCTTCGGATAGATCGATCCGGACTCACGCATGATCCAGGGGATGAGCTCCGCGCCGTTCTCTTCGAGCAGGTCCGCAGCCTTGGAAAGAATGCGCGCCCTGTCGGTCGGCAAGGTCTTCGCCCAGGCCTTCTGTGCGGCACGCGCCTCCGATGCGGCACGGGCAATATCGGCCGCGCCGCCGATACCAACCGAAGCGATTATCGCCCCGGTCGCCGGGTCGGTCACGTCCATGACGCCGGCGGCCGTCTTCTCCCAATCGGCAAAGAAGGCGCGCCCTTGCCAGCGCTCGCTATCGAGGAAATTCTGGTTCTGGATATTCATCGTGGTTCTCCTCAAAAATGTCGCTGGGCCGTCGGGAGGTACGGGCACAGCGTCGCCATCGCAAGCACTTTCGCCAACCTCGCTGGTTTGCTGTCACATGGGCGGTCTGCCGATGTCCCCTTGCCGCCTCCTCAAGCGGTTCGAGAACTACGCTGCAAAGGCCGTGCCAGAATTTCGGAGGGCATGCAGCACTTGCCGAGATGAGGCTGCAAGTAATTGATGATGCGTACTTTTTCATCGCGAGCGCGGGGATGACTCCACATCGGCGGCAAGGGCCTTGCAATGGCACTGTAAAGTTATCAGCGGATTGATGCAGCGATAGCTGGCCGGGACGGCTGTCACGCTGCGGCGAGACACGCGATTTTGTTCCAGATTTGCATGGCGGCGTTACGCAGGTCTCGATGTTGAGCCGATGACAGCGTATTGCGGGGAAAGTGGAACAGGTTGGCAATCGGATCATGAATGGAAACGAACCGCTGAAGCTGGCGTGCCGACTTGAAGCGTTGGTAGTGTCTCAGTTTGAAATTTGACCGCCGGCTTGATCGATAACGGAGAGGAGTTGTTTTGCGAGCATTGCCCGAATCATCTGCTCCATCTCGCTGATGTCCTCCCCGCCATTGCGCGCGGCCTCATCGGCCATTTCGAGGGCTTCAATGAGCGTTGGTGCATGGATCCTTTGTCAACGGTTTGGCGATAGGCAGGCAGGATCGAAATCAGCTTGATACGAGTTGCCATGGTTCTGTCGCAAAGATCGAAACGGGACAAAGGATGGCAGGAATCCGGGTCGGCGTTCTATGCCGTGAGGATGGCGAACTGCTCGGCGATTGAGGGGCTGGGATTGTAGGCATACCTCGCCTGCCGTTTGCGCATCATGTGGATCATCTCGATGCCAGACAGGATAATTTCGGCGGTCGCCTTCGCCTTGAAGCCGAGCATGGAGCTGATGCGGCACTTGATCCGTCGATGATCCTGCTCAATGCGATTGTTGAGGTACTGGCTTTGGCGGGTGCGGATCGGCTTCAGCGATCGCCGCGATCGATCCCGCAAACGGCTTTCAGCATCGCAGGAAAGGATCGCCTCGTGATTTGTCTGGCTGCCGTCGATGACGATGCGATCCGGCCGGCCATGGCGCTCAAAGGCCTTGCGGAAGAAGCGTTTGGCTGCCGGCAGGTCACGGTTTTCGCTGAAGAAGAACTCGACCGTGTCGCCGACGCTGTCGATGGCGCGGTAGAGATACATCCACTTGCCGTGCACCTTGATGTAGGTCTCGTCCATGTGCCACTTCCCGGTGACGGTGCGCTTGCGCCGGTTGAAGCGCTCCAGCAGCTGCGGCGAGAAGTGCACGACCCAGCGATGCACGGTGGAATGATCGACGTTCAAGCCGCGCTCGGCCATCATCTCTTCCAGATCGCGAAGGCTGAGCTTGTAGGCCAAGTACCACCGTACGCACAGCAGGATCACGGATTGGTCGAACTGGCGGCCTTTGAACATTGCAACCTCCGAAATGGTTGTAGGATCCCTTGCCACTCGCGAGTAACAAAAACGTTGCAACACATCCAGTTTTGTCTACTTTCGCGATTGCCGCTTTGTCGTTCGCCGGCTGACCACGGCGCGGTCGCTCCCGACTTGCGGTCCTTCGCATTTACTGCATTATGCCGTGATCGAGCCCGGCATGATCGCCGAACCACAACGTGTTGCGAACTTTACAGGGAATACGCATATGGCGACTGGGACCGTGAAGTGGTTCAACAGCACCAAGGGATTTGGATTTATCCAGCCCGACAATGGCGGTCAGGATGTTTTCGTTCACATTTCCGCTGTCGAACGCGCCGGCCTCTCGACCCTCACTGACGGCCAGAAGATCAACTATGAGATCGAGCAAGACCGCCGCACTGGCAAGTCCTCTGCTGGCAGCCTCAGCAAAGCTGGCTGATTTTTCCTGCGTCCGGCAGAAGCCGGAGGACGCGGCATTTACGGGGGGACTCCGCAATCCTGCTTGCCTTGGACGATGCGATCTCGTCGGCTGTTTTGGCCGGTAGAGGCGCAGACGCTGAAATCTTCGGCGTGATCGATCTCACCAGCAAGATCGAAACCCGGATCGGCGCCATCAGCTTGGGGCGCGCAATTCAGTTCGTCGCCAACGCGTCGGTGCTTGGCTACGACGTTCACGGCGCATTGGTCCTATACGGCAAACCTGGAACGCCAAGCTTGAGGATATGGGATTGCGAACATCTGTGGGCGCAATATGGTGGCGCTCTGCTCCAGCCATAGTGGACTTCAATCCTGATTAAGCGCATCCTCCCGAGTGGGGGGAAGGGCTTGGACAGGTCTTGTCACGACAATCGGTATGATCAAATGGCGGAGGCGAACCAGCGTAAAGCGCTCGCGTTCCCTGCGGGCTCTGTCGCAAACCTTTCGGTAAGCGGACTATGACATGGAACGGTTCTGTCGCAAAGATCGAAACGGGACAAAGGATGGCAGGAATCCGGGTCGGCGTTCTATGCCGTGAGGATGGCGAACTGCTCGGCGATTGAGGGGCTGGGATTGTAGGCATACCTCGCCTGCCGTTTGCGCATCATGTGGATCATCTCGATGCCAGACAGGATAATTTCGGCGGTCGCCTTCGCCTTGAAGCCGAGCATGGAGCTGATGCGGCGGCACTGTAAAGTTATCAGCGGATTGATGCAGCGATAGCTGGCCGGGACGGCTGTCACGCTGCGGCGAGACACGCGATTTTGTTCCAGATTTGCATGGCGGCGTTGCGCAGGTCTCGATGTTGAGCCGATGACAGCGTATTGCGGGGAAAGTGGAACAGGTTGGCAATCGGATCATGGATGGAAACGAACCGCTGAAGCTGGCGTGCCGACTTGAAGCGTTTCATGGTCCTTTCGCGTCGTCGGGTCGGCTGGTGCGAATTTTCCGCTCAATTATTGAGGCCTTTGTGCGACCGGTGTTCGACACCGGGCATGAGGTCGCGCCTGGCGGCATCATAGGACCGGAGCTTGTCGGTGATCATGACCCGTTGTGTCCGCCCTTGAGCCTTCAGCAACTTGCGCATCAGACGCTTTGCCGCCTTGGCATTTCGGCGGCTTTGCACCAGCACTTCGAGGACGAAGCCGTCCTGATCGACGGCACGCCAGAGCCACTGCTTCTTGCCATTGATGGCCACCACACATTCGTCGAGATGCCATTTGTCGCCCAGGCAGCCGGCTGACCGTCGCTTGATCTCCCGGGCGAAATGCCGCCCGAATTTCTCCGCCCAGCTTCGAATGGTCTGATGCGTGACGATGATGCCGCGGGCCGCCAACATGTCCTCAACCATGCGCAGGCTGAGCGGAAAGCGAAAGTAGAGCCATACCGCGTGCGCAATGATCTCGGCGGGAAAACGGTGGCGACGATAAAGCGGATCACGAGCAACTTCTGACATGGCCAATGTTCGCACATCTTCATCAGCCGTCGGTTAACTTTACGGTGCCTTCCAGACAGGGATTCGTGAGAGTGCGCAGAGCTGGCGCGAGCTGCTGGTCGACGTGAAGCGTCGTGGCCTGCAAATCGCGCCCGATCTTGCCGTCGGCGACGGCGCGCTTGGCTTCTGGAGCGCGCTCGATGAGGTCCTTCCCGCACCAAGCACCAGCGGTGCTGGGTGCACAAG
Organism: Mesorhizobium sp. USDA 4775; assembly: GCF_054062655.1. NCBI lineage: Bacteria > Pseudomonadati > Pseudomonadota > Alphaproteobacteria > Hyphomicrobiales > Phyllobacteriaceae > Mesorhizobium > Mesorhizobium sp. USDA 4775. The sequence continues at coordinate 223,012 of NZ_JBSSFM010000002.1, read as the reverse complement.
ACAGCCAACGTGCTCAACAAGGCCCTGTCGGCTCGAAGCTGGGATTTTGGCCAAGTTGAAGAACGATTGGTGAACGTCAGGGTTTGACCTGAGCTTTGAGCAACATGGCAACATTGTCGGCGGTGAACTTGAAGCCGCGGCGATCGGGGATACGCTCGACGGAGATGGGATATTTAGGTCTTCGTGGATCAATGCCGGTGATCCGGAAACGCTCGCCACCAGCGATAAACTCGCGTTCGAAGTCAGCAGCCTCCAGGCCGTACTGTTCGGCCAGCAGGGCGAACATCTCCTTATCCAGATTGAGCGTCTTGCCGTCTGGCGCGGTTATACTGATGCGGAATGCTGGTTCGAATGAGAAGCCAGGTTCCAGGCCACGCCACCCGGTACTTTCGATGACCAGTCCGTGATCTGAGGCGATCTGTCTGCAAGCCTCAAGCATGCGGGCCTGAATCTGCTCGCAGGCGGCGGATGTTAAACGGGTGATGCGGTTGGCTTTGCTCATTCGGAAGCACCGTTGCGTACCTGATAGACCGTGCCACGTGATATGGCGAGATCGCGGGCGATCTTGCTGGGTCCCTGACCCTTTTGGAGGCGAAGCAGGATTTCTGCTCGGTCAATCTTCGGTGGGCGACCTTTGTAGATGCCACGGTTCCTGGCAGCGGCGATACCCTCAGCCTGCCGCTCGCGCCGCAGGTTAGTTTCGAACTCCGCGAAGACGCCGAGCATGTCGAAGAACGCCTTCCCGGCAGCTGTGGAGGTATCGACGGGCTGCTCGGTGGCCACCAGATGCGCGCCCTTGGCCTTGAGTCGGTCGACTACCACCTGAAGATCTCGCAACGATCTGGCCAGCCGGTCGATGCGGGTGATGACAAGGGTTTCGCCGGCATGGATAAAGTCAAGAATGGTCATCAGCTGCGGCCGGCCTTCGAGCGAGGCACCACTTTTCTGCTCCTCGCGGATGACCTCGCAGCCGGCGTTCCTGAGCGCGGCGATTTGCGCGGCGAGGTTCTGGTCTGTTGTGGATGTACGGGCATATCCGATACGAGCCATGTCCTAACCATGCGAACTGTTCAATTTGGGTGTGCCATCGTGTCAATTTGTTCAATATATCGTTTTGGACCCAAAATAAACAGGAAACCACGACCGCGACCTGTTCATTGACAATGTTCATGATGGGTATACTCAAAATACTCACAACAGAGATCCGCCGCCTGCGTCCAGTGTAGTCATAACGATATCTTCCACGAGCGGGATGTCCTGTAGAGGATGCTTGTGCATCAGCGCGAAGGTTGCGGCTACCAGTGCTTTTGACATCCGTTCCTTTTTGGCCGATTTGAGAATGATCGCGGTTTGCAGAAATCGTCTCGCCCAAATGTCTCGCCGGCCCTCGAGAAAGGCCCAGATCCTTTTTTCAACAGTCCGCACTGAGCGAGATCCCTGGAGGATGCCGCGTGTTTCTCCTGTGTCTTCAAACCAGCTATCGGTGAACGGGACGAGCGCATCCAGTGCGGGCTCATTGCGGAGCATCCGATCCAGTTGTGCCGCTGTCGCATTCTGGATCTCCTTTTGCGGATCGACGTGATCCAGCAAAGCCTGCAGATCCCTTTCCTGGGGCCGCAATTGGCTCAGGCAGCAAGCCTCCATGACGTCAATGAAGCCTGGCGCCGGTGGGTGGCCGTTTTCCATCCCCTCCGCCAGAGCCGCCTCCAGCAGCAGTTCGGCGGTCATTCGATCTATCTTGACGCTGTTTGCTTCCTGGCAGGCATAAGAGACAATGCTGTTTGCCTCGCGCTTTGAACGGCAATGAATGACAAAGGCATCCTTGATGCCGTATCCAGTCTTTAACAGGATCATCGCGACAAATGTTCGAGCTTGCAGTTTTCCCACAAACGTCAGGCCTTGCGCTCCAACACCGTCAGCGGTGGTCGCCATGATGTCGGTGATGATCGGCTCCGCTCTGTTTTGATTGGAGGCCTCTGCAAGACCTTTTCGCCGAGCCAACTTGCCGATGTCATCGATAGCCGCCCGGGCGGCAGTCGCTGGCAACCAGCCGCGAATGATCGGCAAATAGGATGCAGTTTCAGGCTCCAGCTTCCCGCGCATGAGCCTTTCTCGTAGGCCGGCGGCCACTGCCTCTCGCGTCAATGCTGTGCCGGAGGCCAGCCAATACAGCGCACAGCGCTCCAGAAAGGGATTGTCGAGACTCAAAAGATGATGGACAAACGCGGCTTTGACCTCCTCCGGCATTCCTGCCGACATCTCATCCAGGCCATTGAATAACTCATACGCGCCACCGCCTTCAGCTTCAACTTCTGCCGCTAAAACGGCAAGCGCGCCATCAAGATCCGGCATCGGGATCTCGTCGGTGGAATTTTCCCCAACCGGGTCGAGCATCAGTATGTCTGGCACGGCAGACTGGCACGCCGATACAAGCCAGCAATTTTCAAACGGTGAAGCGGCTCGCCAGCGCCGGCAGCAATGTGAGCCTTGATCGCCTTCTCCGCATTCTCCAGGAAGGCCTTTCCATATGGGCTGTCATTCTCGATGCCCATTCGGGCCTCATCCAGCAGCAATCCGAACAAGGTTGCCGCGTCCGGATGATCGTCCATGGACTGCATAACCTCAGCAACAATGGCGTCGCAGGCCATGCCATCGGCCAAGAGATCATGCTTTGCTCTCTCGAAGCAGAATTGGAACTGTGCCGACGACAACCCGTGCTGGTAGAGAACATTCAGGCATGCTTCAGCAATCTTGACCATTGGCATCTCCAAAAATTATGCGGCCAGCCGATCAAAGTCGATCCGACTATTCAAGTCGAGATCGAAACGGCCATAAGGATTGACGTGACTGTAGATGAGCGGCGTGAGGCCGCGATAGTCTTCCGGTGCCATCCGGCCGGCCCATTTCGGTTCCACCAGCACGGTCTGGAGCATGCGTGTGTTCACGTACACCAGTGAAGCTTGCAGCAGGTGCAAAGCCAGGGCAGAGATTTCCTGTTCATCGACTCGGTTGATGGCAATCTCGCCGCCCTTGCCGAAGAACACAAAGCCATTGGCGCTGTTCCAGTTCTCGACGACATTCAGCCCCTCGTGGATTTCTCGACGGAACGATTCCTGGCGAAGATAGCGGCACAGGAATATCGTCTTGACCGCGCGGCCGAGCTCGCTCAACGCTTTGTAGGTGGGATGCATCACCTCGGCGCGGGCAAACCGCCGCAGGATGGCCTCCGGGTCCGCCGTTCTGGTCTGCATGGCGGCGGTGTATTTGACCATCTCGTCATATTGCTGCTCGATCTCCTCCCAGCTGATCACGCTGGAAAGGATCGGCAGGGGCGTTGGTGCGCGGATATGAAATCGAACGCATTTCGATCATTAATGTAGTTGGTTATGCCTGCGTGACTTGACGCCGGATAGACTCCGGGCGTGCCCATGCCAGCATGCGGTTGAGAACGATGCAACCGATGGCAACCTCGGTCTGTTGAGCCGGAAGAGAGCGTGCTCGCAGGCGCCGTCCGATCAGCCCCTTGTATCGTCCGATGGCTGTTTCGCTCAGCGCCCGCTTGCCGTAGCCGGTGGCTGCCTGCCATTTCAGCCGACCGTCGCTTGCGATTGCGGCAATGTGCTTGTCCCTTTGACCAGGCGGTCCGCTATCACCGCTTTCCACCGCCGTGGCACGCGGTGGAATGACGATGTTCGCGGTTGCGCTGTGCTGCAGGATAGACCGATAGGTTGGCTTGCCGTCATAGGCTCCGTCGGCTGTGAACTGGTCGATCTCGCCGTCGATCTGATCGAGCAGCGGTGCCACCTGGGAAGGATCATCCGTGTCCTGATCTGTCAGCCTTTGGGCAATGATCGCGCCACTTTTGGCATCCACTGCCAGATGCAGCTTGCGCCAGTTGCGACGTGATCTGGTGGCATGTTTCTGCTCCAGCCATTGCCCGGCGCCGTAGACTTTCAATCCCGTGCTATCGACAAGCACATGCAGCGGGGCGTCCGGCAGCGGCGGGTTTCGTCGGGCTGATGGCTCCCACTTCTGTGCCCGACGGCTCAGCGTCGTATGATCTGGAACTGGAACTTTCAGCCGCATGAGATCCAGCAGCGAGTGGAGCAATCCCTCGGTTTGGCGCAGCCGCATTGCGAAGACGCAACCCAGCGTCAGCGCTGTCTCAATGGCGAGATCGGAATACCGGGCTTGGCCGCCGCGGGTCTTGCGTCGCGGAGCGCGCCATCCCGCCAGTGCCTCCGGCGTTACCCATAAGGTCAGGCTACCACGCCGGCGCAGACCTGCTTCGTAGTCACGCCAATTCGTCACCCTGAATTTCATCTTTCCGACGTGATGACGACGATCGGCGTTGTGTTTGTACGGCATGGCAACTCGTATCAAGCTGATTTCGATCCTGCCTGCCTATCGCCAAACCGTTGACACGGATCCATGCACCAACGCCGCTCGACGTCACATCACAATCGATTCATTGTTCGCAGGAACTGCTTTAGAAGCGCGCCGGCAGCCTGGGCGGGGGGCTTGGGGTTAGACTGCCGGCGCACGCCACTCATGAAGAGCGGCCCCTTTTCGCGGTTCCGACACCCATAGTCAACCCGGCAGTGTCTGGGTGCCCGCTGTGCTCTTGTCAGAGCGGCGCGATGTCGACCGTGTCGGCCGATCCTGCCCAACTTGGTGGGCCGCTCTCGTCGGCCAACCTGATGCTCCAGCCAGTATCGCGTTGCCGACCAGCATGAGTTCGCCGCTAGCAATCCTTCGTCGGTAATTACATGGGGTAATCGCGGCAGCCGCGCTAGATCACCACCTAAACCGGCGTTTGGTTATCGGTTGCGCGAAGTTGAGTAAGTGGGCGGCACGTGCAGCCAATTCTGCTCCACAATGTGGGCAGTCTTATACGTTCCGATACTGGCTCGGGGCTTCGTTACTCCCGCAGCTTCGGCATGGTCTCACAAAGGTCCCACGCTGGCTTCGAGGCTGATGAGCCTGCTAAGCCGATGGAGAACTCGCAATGCCGGCATTGGCTACCATACCGTGGCGGCACTTGATATTGCATCGCAGCAAGCGTAGAGCACCGCGCGCTTACCGGAGTGTCGCCCATGGCCCTTACCAATGCTGGTAGTGAGGCAGAACCCGTCGAACAATCGAGCCATCCCGAGATCGAACAGCACAGCACCAAGGTTCTGATGCTGGGCGCGCTCGGCGTCGTCTATGGCGACATCGGCACCAGCCCGATCTATGCATTCCGTGAGGCATTGCATGCTTCGTCCGGTGGCAATGTTGCCGAGCGCGGCGATATTCTCGGCGTGCTGTCGCTGATTATCTGGTCGCTCACCATCACAGTCACAGTAAAATACATCATGTTCGTGCTGCGCGCCGACAACCGCGGCGAGGGCGGGGTGCTGTCGCTGATGGCTTTGGCGCGCGGCGGTTTCCCGAAGCGCTCGGCGCTGATCCTGGGCATCGGCATCGTCGGCGCCTCGCTGTTTTTCGGCGATGCCGTCATCACGCCGGCGATCTCGGTGCTGTCGGCGGTCGAGGGCATGAATGTCGTTACCCCCGCGTTCCAGCCCTATGTGGTGCCGCTGACACTGGTCATCCTCGCCATGGTGTTCGCGGTGCAGCGCTTCGGTACGGGCGGCGTGGGCCTGGTGTTCGGCCCGGTGACCGCCGTATGGTTTCTGGCCATCGGGCTTTCCGGCCTCAACCACATCATCGACGATCCGGAAATCCTGCTGGCAGTCAGTCCACATTATATCGTCGCCTTCCTGATCAACTCGCCCGACGTTTCTTTCGTGACCATCGGTGCCGTCTTCCTGGCTGTCACCGGCGCCGAGGCGCTTTATGCCGATCTCGGCCATTTCGGCCGCAAGCCGATCGTGATCGCCTGGCTGGCGATCGTGTTTCCTTGCCTGCTGCTCAACTATGCCGGACAGGGAGCCTTCGTGCTGGCGCATGGCGGCGTCGTCGGCCATCCGTTCTTCGAGATGAACGAGGGATGGATGCTGATCCCGATGGTGGTGCTGGCAACCGCCGCGACCGTGATCGCCAGCCAAGCGGTGATTTCCGGCGCTTTCTCGCTGACCAGACAAGCGGTGCAGCTCAACATGCTGCCGCGTTTCGTGATCCAGCATACGTCGGAAAAACAGTCAGGCCAGATCTACTTGCCGCGAATCAACCTGCTGCTGGCACTGGTGGTGATACTGCTGGTGGTCGGCTTTGGCGAATCCAGCAAGCTGGCCTCAGCATACGGTATTTCGGTGACCGGCAACATGCTGGTGACGACGGTGCTGCTCTATGTGGTCATGCGGCGCATCTGGAAATGGCCATTTGGCGTCGCGGCAGGATTGACGGCGCTGTTTGCCTTCATCGACATCGGCTTCTTTGCAGCCAACATTGTCAAGGTGTTCGAAGGCGGCTGGGCTTCGCTTGCCGTTGCCGCGGTGGTCGTGATGACCATGTGGACCTGGATAAGAGGCACCAGGTATCTGTTCGAAAAGACCCGCAGGAACGAGATCTCGCTCGATTTCCTTGCCGGCAATCTTTTGAAGAAGAAGCCGCAGCTGGTATCCGGCACGGCGGTTTTCCTGACCAGCGATCCGCAAAGCGCGCCGACCGCGCTGATGCACAGCCTGAAGCACTACAAGGTGCTGCATGAGCAGAACGTCATCCTTTCCGTCGTGACGGCGCCGCAGCCGGTGGTGCCCGACAGCGAACGCGTCAATATGGAGCATATCAACGAGCTGTTCATGCGGGTGACGCTGACATTCGGTTATATGGTACAGCCCAACATTCCACGCGCGCTGGCGATCTGCCACAAGCAGGGCTGGAAGTTCGATATCATGACCACGTCGTTCTTCCTGTCGCGGCGCTCGCTCAAGGCGTCGCCCAATTCCGGCATGCCGGTGTGGCAGGACAAGCTGTTCATCGGACTGGCGCGCACGGCAGCCGATGCGACGGAGTATTTCCAGATCCCGACCGGGCGCGTGGTCGAGATCGGAACCCAGGTGACGATTTAGGGCATGCCGCAGCGTTGGTGCATCTGCGGACGCCCCATAGAATGCAAGACAAATTTTGATTTTATGGAGTGTAGTTGAGGGCACCGTAAAGTTAACCGACGGCTGATGAAGATGTGCGAACATGGGCCATGTCAGAAGTTGCTCGTGATCCGCTTTATCGTCGCCACCGCTTTCCCGCCGAGATCATTGCGCACGCGGTATGTCTCTACTTTCGCTTTCCGCTCAGCCTGCGCATGGTTGAGGACATGTTGGCGGCCCGCGGCATCATCGTCACGCATCAGACCATTCGAAGCTGGGCGGAGAAATTCGGGCGGCATTTCGCCCGGGAGATCAAGCGAGCGGTCAGCCGGCTGCCTGGGCGACAAATGGCATCTCGACGAATGTTTGGTGGCCATCAATGGCAAGAAGCAGTGGCTCTGCCGTGCCGTCGATCAGGACGGCTTCGTCCTCGAAGTGCTGGTGCAAAGCCGCCGAAATGCCAAGGCGGCAAAGCGTCTGATGCGCAAGTTGCTGAAGGCTCAAGGGCGGACACCACGGGTCATGATCACCGAAAAGCTCCGGTCCTATGATGCCGCCAGGCGCGACCTCATGCCCGGTGTCGAACACCGGTCGCACAAAGGCCGGCGTTGGTGCGCGGATATGAAATCGAACGCATTTCGATCATTAATGTAGTTGGTTATGCCTGCGTGACTTGACGCCGGATAGACTGCGGGCGTGCCCATGCCAGCATGCGGTTGAGAACGATGCAACCGATGGCAACCTCGGTCTGTTGAGCCGGAAGAGAGCGTGCTCGCAGGCGCCGTCCGATCAGCCCCTTGTATCGTCCGATGGCTGTTTCGCTCAGCGCCCGCTTGCCGTAGCCGGTGGCTGCCTGCCATTTCAGCCGACCGTCGCTTGCGATTGCGGCAATGTGCTTGTCCCTTTGACCAGGCGGTCCGCTATCACCGCTTTCCACCGCCGTGGCACGCGGTGGAATGACGATGTTCGCGGTTGCGCTGTGCTGCAGGATAGACCGATAGGTTGGCTTGCCGTCATAGGCTCCGTCGGCTGTGAACTGGTCGATCTCGCCGTCGATCTGATCGAGCAGCGGTGCCACCTGGGAAGGATCATCCGTGTCCTGATCTGTCAGCCTTTGGGCAATGATCGCGCCACTTTTGGCATCCACTGCCAGATGCAGCTTGCGCCAGTTGCGACGTGATCTGGTGGCATGTTTCTGCTCCAGCCATTGCCCGGCGCCGTAGACTTTCAATCCCGTGCTATCGACAAGCACATGCAGCGGGCCATCCGGCAGCGGCGGGTTTCGTCGGGCTGATGGCTCCCACTTCTGTGCCCGACGGCTCAGCGTCGTATGATCTGGAACTGGAACTTTCAGCCGCATGAGATCCAGCAGCGAGTGGAGCAATCCCTCGGTTTGGCGCAGCCGCATTGCGAAGACGCAACCCAGCGTCAGCGCTGTCTCTATGGCGAGATCGGAATACCGGGCTTGGCCGCCGCGGGTCTTGCGTCGCGGAGCGCGCCATCCCGCCAGTGCCTCCGGCGTTACCCATAAGCTCAGGCTACCACGCCGGCGCAGACCTGCTTCGTAGTCACGCCAATTCGTCACCCTGAATTTCATCTTTCCCACGTGATGACGACGATCTGCGTTGTGTTTGTACGGCATGGCAACGGATGTGTTGCAACGTTTTTGTTACTCGCGAGTGGCAAGGGATCCTACAACCATTTCGGAGGTTGCAATGTTCAAAGGCCGCCAGTTCGACCAATCCGTGATCCTGCTGTGCGTACGGTGGTACTTGGCCTACAAGCTCAGCCTTCGCGATCTGGAAGAGATGATGGCCGAGCGCGGCTTGAACGTCGATCATTCCACCGTGCATCGCTGGGTCGTGCACTTCTCGCCGCAGCTGCTGGAGCGCTTCAACCGGCGCAAGCGCACCGTCACCGGGAAGTGGCACATGGACGAGACCTACATCAAGGTGCACGGCAAGTGGATGTATCTCTACCGCGCCATCGACAGCGTCGGCGACACGGTCGAGTTCTTCTTCAGCGAAAACCGTGACCTGCCGGCAGCCAAACGCTTCTTCCGCAAGGCCTTTGAGCGCCATGGCCGGCCGGATCGCATCGTCATCGACGGCAGCCAGACAAATCACGAGGCGATCCTTTCCTGCGATGCTGAAAGCCGTTTGCGGGATCGATCGCGGCGATCGCTGAAGCCGATCCGCACCCGCCAAAGCCAGTACCTCAACAATCGCATTGAGCAGGATCATCGACGGATCAAGTGCCGCATCAGCTCCATGCTCGGCTTCAAGGCGAAGGCGACCGCCGAAATTATCCTGTCTGGCATCGAGATGATCCACATGATGCGCAAACGGCAGGCGAGGTATGCCTACAATCCCAGCCCCTCAATCGCCGAGCAGTTCGCCATCCTCACGGCATAGAACGCCGACCCGGATTCCTGCCATCCTTTGTCCCGTTTCGATCTTTGCGACAGAACCCTTTCGCCTCCCTCGGCGCTGGCCGCGATTCCTATTTTGCCTTGGCGACCTTGTTGCTGGCGGCAAAGCTTGGCCAGTATTTCGAGATGGCGAGCGTCGCGCCGGCGGACGAGAAATGACCGTAGTCGAAGTAGAGGAACTGCCGGGTGCCGGCGTCGGCATAGGAGCAGCCTGCTGGGTCGCACAGATAGGCCAACGGGTCGATGAAAGTTGCCCCTTTGACGAATGGCAACACCTGCTTGTTGATGTCCGGATCCATGGCCATCGGCCAGGATGTGTTCGCGGCGTGCTCCCGTTTTGCGAAGAACGCGATTTTCTGGACGTCGGCGATGAACTCCGGAGACTGGCCGATGACGTAGACCTTGACGCCCATGTCGCGCAGCCGGTCCACCGTCTTCTGCAGGCCGTCAAAGCCCCTTGCCTGGTAGTCGGTCCATCTGCCGCTCAGGATCACCGCCTGGATGTTGGCATCGCGGATGATCGACAGCGCCCGTTCGTTGAAGCGAGTGCAGGCCGGCCGAGCATAGGAGAAGTAGCTCAGATTGGGCGGGCAGCCGGCATAGGTGTACTGGACGACGTTGGCCTGGATCTTCTGTGCATTGGCCTCCAGCCCCGATACGTAGTGCGCGGCGAAGGAATCGCCCCACAGCAGCACATTGGTGGCAAAGCCATGCGTCCGCGTGCAGTCGGCGAGGTTCCAGTTCTCGATCCGGCTCCCGCCCTCGTTGAAACAGACGCCATTGCGCCAGTCACCCACCAGGACCCGTTCCGTCGAGAAATCGGGGAACCGCTGCGGAAAACCCTTGCCCAGCGCACCAGCCAAGCCGACGACGCACAACAGGGCGATCGCCGTCGCCGAGAACGCGAAGATGGGCAGGGGGGCAGTGAAGGCCCGCTTCTGGCGGAAGGGCTGCTCGACATATTTCCACGAGAACGTCGCCAGCGCGACGCTGGCCACGATCATCGCCATGATCGTCGGCACGCCGATGGCCTTGAGCGAGAGATAATGGACGAACGAATTGATCGGCCAGTGAACGAGGTAGAGCGAATAGGAGATAAGGCCGATCCACACCAGCGGTGTGAGCCGCAGCACCTGCGTGGCGACAGGGACCGGCCTGTCCGCATGGGGCTGGCCGGCATAGATGAGCAGCGCCGTTCCGATGCAGGGAAACAGGGCATTGTAGCCCGGAAACGGATCGCTTTCCGAAATCGTCAGGAAGCCGAAGGCGATCAGGCCAAAACCGGCCAGCCCGATCAGTTCAGTCAGCGGACGGCTGGCAAGCGCCGGCGGCTTTCTCAGCATGAGCATGGCGCCCAGCGCCAGTTCCCAGATGCGCGTCGGCAAGAGGTAGAAGCCGGCGGTCGGCGCCAGCGTGGTTGCCATGACCGCCAGGGCAAAACTGCCTATGGCAATCGGCAGCAATATCGTCAGCCAGCGCTTCGAGGCGTATCGGTAGATCAGATATACGAGGACCGGCGCGAAGATATAATACTGCTCCTCGACCGAAAGCGACCATGTGTGCAAAAGCGGCCGCAGTTCCGCGTCGATGGAGAAATAGTTGGTCGTTTTCCAGAAATAGATGTTCGACCAGAAGGTCGAGGCCGCAATTACGCTCAGGCTGTACTCGTGGAGATCCGACGGCAGGAGGATGAACCAGGCGGCGATACTGGCGAGCAGGATGACGAAGGTCAGCGCCGGCAGGATGCGCCGCGCGCGGCGCCAGTAGAAGCGGCCGATCGAGAACTGGCCGCGCTCGAGATCGTCGAGCAGGCTGCCGCTGATCAGATAGCCCGATATGACGAAGAAGATATCGACGCCGGTGAAGCCGCCGGGAATGGCCGATACGCCGAAGTGGAAGAGCACGACGGGCAGCACCGCAACGGCCCGCAAGCCATCAATATCGCGCCTGTAGTTCATTCGGCGGGTCCGCATGCCGCGATCGGCTGTATTCGCATGCCACAGCTTGGTGCACTGCTCATGCGGCGTCGTCCTGATAATGTGAAAAATGCCGGTTCGTTGGTCGCACGGGCCCATCCTCTGTTGCGCAACCTTGCTGCACCGCAACATGAGTGTCAAGGTAGGAAACAGGAGGTTCGATCGGCGAGCCCGATTTGGCACAGGCGCCGACGAGACCGGTAATTTCTTCTGTGGTTGCCGCCTGTGATGCAAGAAGTTTTTGATCCTTAGCTCGACTTTGTACGTTTAGGTGGCGAAGCATAGTGCTTGCGCCATTCGCAGGATGCGTTGTGGCGGGATATTTTGTCGTTCCCGGTTTGGCGGGGAGTGTTGATTAATATCGCCGATCCAGATTTCGAGGCGGACTGCGCCGATGGCATCGCTGAACGTCAGGCTGGTTTTTCGGTACCACGCTGCGGCGTATGGGGTGGTGGTGCTGGTGAGCAGATCGCAGGCCCATAGCGATACGAGGGTGTAGAGACCGAGCAATGTTGGGGTGGTTCGTGCAATGGCCTTGTCGGACCATTGCCGTTGGGTCTCAACGCCAAGGTGGGCGCGGGTCTCGGCGAACGTGACCTCGATCTGCCAGCGGCGGACGAACAGGGCGATGATGTCGGCGGGCTCGAGGGCGATGTCTGTGCTGAAGAAGGCTTGGGGCGCGCGTTTACCATCGGGATCCCGGACCAGCACCCAGCGGATCGGCATTACCGGGGTACCGGGCCTGTACCACAAGGCGGTATCAGACGTGATCTCGAGCGTCTTGCCGTCGACATGGCCATACCAGGCGGACACGATGATCCTGGCCCAAGTCGTGGCGGGGTTGGACAGGAGGGTCTTGAGCTTTGGTAGTGCTGGACCTTTTTGCGCTGGCCGGCCGAGGGTGCGCGTGGTCCGCTTTGGCGGTGGCGCAAACAGGCTGGCATCCAGTCGCAGCCGGCTGATGAGCGTTGCCCTGGCAGTGATGGCATGGGCCAGTTCATGGACGGCAAAGCTGCTGTCGCCTACGAAGATGACGCGGCGCCCTGGAGCTATGCTGGAATTTGGGTGACGAGGCTGATCAAGCGGCGCTCTGCGGCTTCAATTCGATGACCTCGATTCCATCTTGGAATCTGGCACCTGCGATGAGTTTCGGCAACTGATTTTGTCCTTTCAATCGTCGCCATGTCCTGGCGGCGGCCATGACCAGTTTGAAGACCATCAGCCTTGCGGTCTTCGATGATAGGGAGCCTTTCGTGCGCACCGTGCGATGGCGAACGGTGGCAAAAACGCTCTCGATGGGATTCGATGTCCGCAGATGATCCCAATGTTCGGCGGGGAAATCGTAGAACGCCAGCAAGGCATTCTGATCTTTGGTCAGGCAGTCGACCGCCTTGCCGTATTTCGCATCATATTTCTCGACAAAGACGGCAATCGCCGTCTCGGCTGAGGCTCGGTTCGGGGCGGAAAAGATTTCGCGCAGATCTGTCTTCATGCCGGCCTGCATTGAGTTCGGCACCTTGTTGAGCACGTTGGCTGTCTTGTGCACCCAGCACCGCTGGTGCTTGGTGCCGGGAAGGACCTCATCGAGCGCGCTCCAGAAGCCAAGCGCGCCGTCGCCGACGGCAAGATCGGGCGCGATTTGCAGGCCACGACGCTTCACGTCGACCAGCAGCTCGCGCCAGCTCTGCGCACTCTCACGAATCCCTGTCTGGAAGCCGACGAGTTCTTTTTTGCCCTCAGGCGTGGCGCCGATCAGCACCAGCATGCATTCGGCATGGTCTTCCATGCGCGCCTGGAGATAGACCCCGTCCGCCCACACATAGACATAATGGCGCGCCGAAAGATCGCGCTTTTGCCAACGCTCGTATTCGGTGGTCCACTCTGCCGTCAGCCGCGTGATCACCGAGGGTGAGAGGTTCGCTGCCTCCTTGCCGAGCAGGGCTGCCAGAGCTTCCTGAAAGTCGCCCGTCGAAACGCCGCGCAGGTAAAGAACGGGAAGCAGCGCGTCCAGACTTCGCGTCCGACGCGCCCATTTGGGTAGGATCGATGAGGAAAACCGGACCCGGTCCGCTTCGCCGGTCGCGCCGCGGTCCCGGACCTTCACCCGGCTGACGGGCACCGGCCCGATCCCCGTCTGGATGCTCCGCTCCGGGCCGCGACCGTGCCGGACCAGCCGCTCACGTCCGTCCGGCAGCTTCAGATCCCGCATCTCGGCAAGAAACGCTTCGGCCTCCATCTCGATCGCCTGCGCCAGCAATTTGCGCGCGCCGGTGCGGAGCACATCCGTCAGGGGATCATCGATCTCGTCGGGCTGACGAAGGCGAACAATGTTGATAGTCTCGTTCATGGCGTATCGCTCTCCTTGAGAGGTTCTGGCAGGCTTCAATCACCCGCCTCGATACGCCGCCCTTCTCAAACCGTCATCACCCATTTTCCGCCATAGCTCGGCGAAGCTGGCGGTCGCTATTTCGTGACAGCACCGACCAACGGGCAATCCGGGATCGCGCCCTTCATGCCCTTCGGGAAGTAGGCTACCGCGGCTTTGGCGATGTGACGGTGATTTCGGACGGCGCCTAAATCCTGAAGCGGCTACCCCGCGCAATGCCGAAGCCGACGGCCCACATCATCGACTGGTTCCACATCGCCATGAAGGTCCAGCCGATGCAGCAGATCGCCGATCATATGGCTCGATCCCGATCGGGTCTCTCTGAAGCGCTTCCTGCAATCGACCGTGACATCAGAGCGGTGAAGTGGCGCCTGTGGCATGGGCGGGTCGATCGCGCGATCACCGAGTTGGAGCAACTCTTGGAGAGGGTGAAGGCTTCGCAAGGAGACAGCGAGTTCTCCATCGCCCGACTTCAAAGCCTCGGCTTGCAGCTCCTGACCTATATCCGTTCGAACCGCGGCGCGACGGCGGGACTGTCAGGAATTCCGTGTGCGGGCGGGCATAATGGGTAAAAAGGATTCCCACTATGACCCGACGCAAAGAACCTGCGATACCGAATGATCTTCTCGACCAGCTTCTGGCAGGCGGGGCAGCCAGTGCTGCCTTCGAACAGGGCGGCCTGCTGGATACGCTCAAGAAGGCTCTGACCGAGCGCGCGCTGAACGCGGAGATGGACCATCATCTGGCGAGCGGCGAAGACGCTGGCAACACGCGCAACGGTTATGGCCGCAAGACGGTGACGACCGAGACCGGCAAGCTGGAGATCGATGTTCCGCGTGACCGCCAGTCGAGTTTCGATCCGCAACTGATCGCCAAGTACCAGCGCCGTTTTCCCGGCTTTGATGACAAGATCGTGTCGATGTACGCGCGTGGCATGAGCACCCGGGAGATCACCGGGCACCTGCGCGATCTGTACGGCATCGATGTGTCTGCGGACCTGATCTCAACGGTGACGGACGCCGTGCTCGACGAAGTCGCCACCTGGCAGCAAAGGCCGCTCGATCCGATTTACCCGCTGGTCTTCTTCGATGCGATCCGGGTCAAGATCCGCGATGAAGGGATGGTCCGCAACAAGGCCATCCACATCGCACTGGGCGTGCGCGCCGATGGTGCAAAGGAGGTGCTGGGCCTGGGCGTTGTTGCGTGGATCACCCGGCGACTGATATTGAGCGGTGGTTTTCAGTCTCCTGATCCGGATTTCGACGATGCCGCACAAGTTCAATGCCGATCGGCGGGACAAGATTGCCAAGCAGAAATATCGAGTGACGAATTGGCCGGCATATAATGAAAGCCTGCGTCAACGTGGTGATTTGACCATCTGGGTGAAGGATGAGGCCCTGTCTTTATGGACGGCGCGGAGGCGGACATCGCGGGGTGGTCAGCCGAAATACTCGGATCTGGCGACTACGTTGTGCTTGACCCTGCGCGTCGTCTACGGGCTGGCGCTACGCCAGACCCAAGGCTTGATGCGCAGTGTCGCGGCGCTGATGGGGTTCGATATTGCCGTGCCTGACTTCTCCACCCTGTCTCGCCGGAGCAAAGGGCTGGCGTTGCCGTCGACAAAGTCCCGAGCCACAACATCAGGTCTGGTCCATCTGGGTTGTCGACAGCACCGGCTTGAAGGTCTTCGGCGAGGGCGAGTGGCTGGAAAACAAGCACAAAACCAAGGGCAAACGCAAAAGATGGCGCAAACTGCACCTTGGTCTCAATCTTGTCAGTGGTGAGATTGTTTGTTCCGATCTGACCGTGGATGATGTCGGCGATCCGACAGCGTTACCAGGACTTCTGGACCAGATCGGTGGCCCCGTCGAGAAGTTCATTGCCGACGGCGCCTATGATGGAACGCCAACCCGAGATCTTCTGGCGACACGCTTTGGTGAGATCGTGGAGGTCATTATCCCACTCCCAAGACTGCCGTTGCCAGCCCTCAATCGGTGCTGGTTCCATCTGTCCGCGATCGCCATATTGCAGAAATCCAGACCAAAGGGCGGATGGCATGGCAGAAATCCACCGGCTACAACAAGCGCAGTCGCGCTGAGACCCAGATGGGTCGATGGAAGGCTGTGATCGGGCCCAAACTCAAAGCGCGACATTTTGACAATCAGAAGACTGAAGCGAAGATTGGCGTCCGTGTTCTTAACCGGATGACAGAACTTGGCCGGCCCAAGTTCGAGCGCGTTGCATGAAAAATGCAGTGGATAGGGTTGCCTCATCCAAAGTCAATCCATGCAACAGGGCTATACAAGCGGCCCATCTATCCAAAACGGCGTCCGCAAAGGCGACAGCGAAGATGCTGGTGGGATTCTCACCCGCAAGTTTTCCGACGGCCCCGTGAAAGTAAAAGTGCCAGGAGTATTGCTCATAACCACGTCGGCGGATGCACCAAACGCTGGAAGCCAGAGGGTTGCTGCATTCTCGGTCGTTTCCAATTCAACCCAATGTCCAGCGTCGTCCCGGCCATCGCTCAATCGTTGTCAAGCATCTGCAAAAAGCTTCCCGTTCATGTACTTTAGACCGGTGTCGCTCGCGACCGTGACGACCGTCCTACCCGGCCCCAACTCTTTGGCCATACGAATGGCCGCAGTGACGTTGAGGCCCGTGGACGTGCCGACCAACAGTCCTTCCTCCCGTGCCAGTTGGTGGCACATAGCGCGTGCTTCTTCTTCCGGAATGCTGCGCACTTCGTCATATAGATCGCGATTGAGGTCGAGGTGATCAAGCGCCGGGTCATCACCAACCATCAGCGCGGA
This sequence comes from Mesorhizobium sp. USDA 4775, assembly GCF_054062655.1. Classification (NCBI taxonomy): domain Bacteria; kingdom Pseudomonadati; phylum Pseudomonadota; class Alphaproteobacteria; order Hyphomicrobiales; family Phyllobacteriaceae; genus Mesorhizobium; species Mesorhizobium sp. USDA 4775. The sequence goes on along the minus strand of NZ_JBSSFM010000002.1, from coordinate 206,375 downwards.
CCGGAATGGAAACGGCACGCCGAGGCCACGCGGTCCGTCGAGCGCGAGCAGGTCTTGCTTAGCGCCGTAGACGGGACCAGCGACGCGGAGACGATGCTCGGCGTGTTCATGCAGCCGCCAGTGTACCAGACTGCCTATGGCTGCGGCTATGGTACGCTCTACACTGCAATCTATCGGCCTGCAGACGACGCCTCCGCCGAGCTGATCTGGCCTCGGCGCGCTGGCCGCAATCCTGCGCGGCATTCCAGGAGGGCACGCGGACTGTGACATTCGGCAAAGGAATGGCGGCATGAGGAGCAAGGACTGTGAATCGGCGTGCAAAATTGACCCCATAAGCCGGGGAATCGGCGTCCAATTTTGACCCCCCTGATGCTTTGATTTGCGACCATCCGCTCGTCGTAGCGAGCGGATGGTGTGGGGATGAAGTCGGTGGATACGATTGCTCGGGTTCGGCGCGCCTTCCATGTGCAAGGATGGTCGCTCAAGCGGATTTGCCGCGAGCTGCATGTGTCTCGCAACACGGTCCGCAAGATTCTCAGATCCGACGAGACGTCGTTCTCCTACGAACGCGAGCGGCAGCCCAAGCCGAAGATCGGCCCATGGCAGGATCAGCTCGACGCGTTTCTGACCGGCAACCGTGGCAAAGCCGCCCGCGAGCAACTGACTCTCATCCGGATTTACGAAGAGCTTTGCAGCCTCGGCTACGAGGGCGGCTATGACGCCGTCCGGCGTTACGCGAAGAGTTGGGCGAAAGCGCAAGGGTCGGCATCGGCGGACGCCTATGTGCCGCTGTTCTTCGCGCCGGGCGAGGCCTACCAGTTCGACTGGAGCCACGAGATCGTCCTGATCAACGGTGTGACGGTGACCGTGAAGGTCGCCCATGTCCGGCTCTGCCATAGCCGCATGATGTTCGTGAGGGCCTATCCGCGCGAGACGCAGGAGATGGTGTTCGACGCCCACGACCGGGCGTTTGCCTTCTTCGGCGGCGCCTGCACGCGCGGCATCTACGACAACATGAAGACGGCGGTGGAAACGATCTTCGTTGGCAAGGACCGCCAATACAATCGCCGCTTCATGCAGATGTGCAGTCACTATCTCGTTCAACCTGTCGCCTGCACGCCGGCGTCTGGCTGGGAGAAGGGTCAGGTCGAGAACCAGGTCGGGCTGGTGCGCGAGCGCTTCTTCACGCCCAGGCTGCGCTTCAAGACCTATGAGGAATTGAACGCCCGGCTGCAGGATAAGTGCGTCGGCTACGCCAAGGCGCACCGTCACATCGAACAGCCGGAACGAACGATCTGGAACGTGTTCGAGGAGGAGCGCGGCAAGCTGGTCGCATACCGCGGCCCCTTCGACGGATTCCATACGGTGCCGGCCTCGGTGTCGAAGACCTGCACGGTTCGCTTCGACAACAACAAATACTCGGTGCTGTCGACCGCGGTCGGCCGCCCGGTGGAGATCCAGGCCTATGCCGACAGGATCGTCATCCGCCAGGACGGCGTGGTCGTCGCCGAACATGCCCGCTCCTTCGGGCGCGGCGAGACGATCTACGATCCCTGGCATTACGTCCCTGTGCTTGCCCGCAAGCCTGGCGCCTTGCGCAACGGCGCGCCGTTCCAGGACTGGGTTCTGCCGTCGGCCATGGAGCGGGTGCGGCGGAGATTGAGGGCGGCGCATGACGGCGATCGGCAGATGGTGGCGATCCTGGCCGCGGTGTTGACCGACGGCATCGATGCGGTCGAGGCTGCCTGCCAAGAAGCGATCGACCAGAACGTCTGCTCCGCCGCCATCATCATCAACATCCTGGCACGGCGGCGCGATCCGGCGCCCGCCATCACCATTCTCACCCCGGACGCGCTCCGCCTGCAGCATGAGCCGCAGGCCGACTGCGCCCGGAGCTATGCTGGAATTTGGGTGACGAGGCTGATCAAGCGGCGCTCTGCGGCTTCAATTCGATGACCTCGATTCCATCTTGGAATCTGGCACCTGCGATGAGTTTCGGCAACTGATTTTGTCCTTTCAATCGTCGCCATGTCCTGGCGGCGGCCATGACCAGTTTGAAGACCATCAGCCTTGCGGTCTTCGATGATAGGGAGCCTTTCGTGCGCACCGTGCGATGGCGAACGGTGGCAAAAACGCTCTCGATGGGATTCGATGTCCGCAGATGATCCCAATGTTCGGCGGGGAAATCGTAGAACGCCAGCAAGGCATTCTGATCTTTGGTCAGGCAGTCGACCGCCTTGCCGTATTTCGCATCATATTTCTCGACAAAGACGGCAATCGCCGTCTCGGCTGAGGCTCGGTTCGGGGCGGAAAAGATTTCGCGCAGATCTGTCTTCATGCCGGCCTGCATTGAGTTCGGCACCTTGTTGAGCACGTTGGCTGTCTTGTGCACCCAGCACCGCTGGTGCTTGGTGCCGGGAAGGACCTCATCGAGCGCGCTCCAGAAGCCAAGCGCGCCGTCGCCGACGGCAAGATCGGGCGCGATTTGCAGGCCACGACGCTTCACGTCGACCAGCAGCTCGCGCCAGCTCTGCGCACTCTCACGAATCCCTGTCTGGAAGCCGACGAGTTCTTTTTTGCCCTCAGGCGTGGCGCCGATCAGCACCAGCATGCATTCGGCATGGTCTTCCATGCGCGCCTGGAGATAGACCCCGTCCGCCCACACATAGACATAATGGCGCGCCGAAAGATCGCGCTTTTGCCAACGCTCGTATTCGGTGGTCCACTCTGCCGTCAGCCGCGTGATCACCGAGGGTGAGAGGTTCGCTGCCTCCTTGCCGAGCAGGGCTGCCAGAGCTTCCTGAAAGTCGCCCGTCGAAACGCCGCGCAGGTAAAGAACGGGAAGCAGCGCGTCCAGACTTCGCGTCCGACGCGCCCATTTGGGTAGGATCGATGAGGAAAACCGGACCCGGTCCGCTTCGCCGGTCGCGCCGCGGTCCCGGACCTTCACCCGGCTGACGGGCACCGGCCCGATCCCCGTCTGGATGCTCCGCTCCGGGCCGCGACCGTGCCGGACCAGCCGCTCACGTCCGTCCGGCAGCTTCAGATCCCGCATCTCGGCAAGAAACGCTTCGGCCTCCATCTCGATCGCCTGCGCCAGCAATTTGCGCGCGCCGGTGCGGAGCACATCCGTCAGGGGATCATCGATCTCGTCGGGCTGACGAAGGCGAACAATGTTGATAGTCTCGTTCATGGCGTATCGCTCTCCTTGAGAGGTTCTGGCAGGCTTCAATCACCCGCCTCGATACGCCGCCCTTCTCAAACCGTCATCACCCATTTTCCGCCATAGCTCCTGCGCCCGTTATGACAGCCTCAGGAGGGCAAGCTGATGGAACGAACCCAGGTTCTGGAACTGATGGGCACGTTGAAGCTCTACGGGATGCGCGGTGCCTATGACGAGGTCATGACGACAGGCATCAAGCGCCAGCACGAGCCGCCGAGGATCGTCGGCGATCTGCTGTCGGCCGAGATCGCCGAGAAGCAGGCCCGCTCCATCAAATACCAGCTCACTGTCGCCAAGCTGCCAATCGCCAAGGACATCGATGAGTTCGACTTCGACGGCACGCCGGTCAACGAGGTGCTGGTCCGGGACCTTGCCAACGGCACCTTCGTTGCCGATCAGCGCAATGCCGTTCTCATCGGCGGCACCGGAACCGGCAAGTCGCATCTGGCAATCGCCATTGCCCGCGCCCTGATCCGCAACGGCTCACGTGGCCGCTTCTTCAACGTCGTCGATCTCGTCAACCGGCTCGAGACCGAGCACCGTGGCGGCAAGCAGGGCCGTATCGCCGATTACCTCACCCGGCTCGACTTCGTCGTGCTCGATGAACTCGGCTATCTGCCCTTTGCCCAGGCCGGCGGGCAATTGCTCTTCCACCTGATCAGCAGGCTCTATGAACGGACCTCGATCATCGTCACTACCAACCTGGCGTTCGGCGAATGGCCCGCCGTCTTCGGCGACGCCAAGATGACGACAGCGCTCCTCGACCGTCTCACCCATCATTGCGAGATCATCGAGACCGGAAACGAATCCTGGCGCTTCAAGAACCGCGCCTGATCACCCCATCAACTGCCAAGCGCCATCCGCGCTCGCCCGGGCTGCGCAACCCTGACCAGCTCCGCCCGGGCGAACGCTGACCGCCGCGCATTACATAGGGGGGTCAAAATTGGACGCCTATCGGGGGTCAGTTTTGGAAGCCGTTTGACAGCAAGGACTGCCGATCGAGATCGTCGACCGCAACGCCTGATCGAGCTTGAACCGGGCCTCGCCGGAGCGAAGGAATTGCGGGCGTCTATTCGCCGATGGACCAGACCGGCGACTCCAGGATGTTCGTCGAACGGCTCGCTGCTTATGCGAGCGAGAAACTCGGCGAGAAATTCCTGTTCGGCACGACGGTTGAAGGGCTGGACGTCGACGGCGACCGTGTGAGCGCTGTCAAGACGTCCGCCGGGCCGGTCACCAGCGATGCGGTGGTGATTTCGATGGGGCCTGAAAGTGGGCTGCTCGGCCGCAAATACGGCATCGACCTGCCGGTCTATCCGGTCAAGGGGCAATACTGTGTGAGAACGCGCCGAACAGTGACCCCACACCTCGCAGGTTATATAGTATTGATTTCACTACGAAAATTGACGTTGGCGGAGGGTCGCGTCAGGCGCGCCTGTCGGAACCCCTCGGGAATCCCGAAAAGAGCATCTGGATCAGAGCGTATGGCTGCGTTCCGATGTCCGATAAAAGATTGGCCGCCCATTCTCCAATCATCTGCGAATGACGGAAGAGAGCGCGAACGCAGTCAGCGTATCGCGCACCCCAGGCAACTCCGCTATCTGCTGCCAAATCTGGCGAATACGGTCGGCATCAGGCGATTCCACTCGCACCAGGAGATCAAAGTCACCGCTCATCACATCGCATGCGACGACCTGGGGTATCTTGCGTAGCGCCTGGATGACGTCGCCACCCCGCATTCGATCATGCCGGTAAACGAACATCAGCGCTGTCGTGATGTGCTGGTTGCCGCCACCCTCGCCGGTGACGATCGTATATCCCTTGATGAACCCTTCGCGTTCCAGCCGCTCGATACGCACCCGCACCGCATTGCGCGACAGGTTCACCTTCGTTGACAGCTCTGCGTGCGAGATGCGTGCGTTGGCTTTCAATTCGCCGAGTATCTGTTCGTCCGTTCGATCAAGGAGATATTTCATGAACACGTCACGATATCAGGAGAAACTGACTTATAGGCAATAATGGCGACTTCCGGCAGGCAGGTCCTGTCTGGTTGGCTGGCGTAGCGTCTGGCGGTCGACGCCATCACGAAGTCCCGCAGCGCTTCGCTTTCCGCACAGGTGAGCTTGCGTATCTCCTGATAACCTTGGAGGAGGGCCCGCGCCCGTTCCTTGTCGAGCGCGCCGGTGCTCTGGCTCGCCCAGTCAACCAGCACATCAGCGACTTCAGCGATGAGAACGTCGTTGTGACGCAGCCTGAAGTTTATGACCCCGCTCACGCTTTCGCCCAGGAAGAAAACGTTTTGATGGTCCAACGCACCATGCACCGACCCGATGCGCAGCTCAGTTGCGGCCCGTTCAGGGCTCCGGTCCAAGACAGTGTGGATTTGCGCCATCACGCGGCCAAGACTTGCGCACTTGGCGGGGCTCGCATTGCTTGTGGCCGATCCTGACACGAAGCTCACGACTGCAACCAGGCGCCCTGCCGCCTGAAAGGTTGCATCGCCTTCGATCGTTCGCATAGGCTTAGGGCAGGGCACGCCGTTATCGTATAGCGTTTCCATTGTCGCGAAGGCCCTTTCCAGATCGAGCGGTTCAGCATCGTTCTCGAACAGGGTTACAATGAACTCGCCTTCCTTGCTCCGAAAAAGGTAGGTGGTTTCCCGGTCTCCATCGGCTATCCCGATGACCGACGACAGCGATGTCATTCCATAGGCTGCGGTAATCGAGATGCGATCTTCATCGGACAGCTCAGTAAAAACAGCCATTTTGTTTCCTTGGTTATGCCGTGATGTTGGCAAACGCCGCGCTGTCCGCGAACAACTGGTCAAGTTGGTTTGGCGCCAAAATTCCCTCTTCTTCGATGAGCTGGCGCAGCTCCCGCTTCTCGGCCAAAGCCTTCTTCGACAGATCAGCCGCTTTGCCATATCCGATGAGTTTTGCCAAAGGCGTAGCAAGAACAAGAGATTGGTCAAGCAGGGTCTTGCACCGATCCACGTCGACTTCGATACCGTCGATGCAACGCTGCTGGAAAATCTCCATCCCTCTTGTCAACATTCGCATGGATTGAAGAATGTTGAGGACGATCACGGGTTCCATCGCATTCAACTGCAGTTGGCCCGCACTCGCCGCAAGGGTCACCGTGAGATCGTTTCCGATCACCTGGAAGCCGATCTGGTTCATCATTTCGGGAATGACGGGATTGACCTTGCCCGGCATGATTGACGAGCCGGCCTGCACCGGCGGCAGGCGGATCTCTCCCAGCCCCCCGCGTGGGCCACTGCTCAACAGGCGCAGATCGTTGCATATCTTCGTGAGCTTGACTGCGATACGCTTCAGGACGCTGGAGAAAGCGACTAAAGCGCCCGTGTCGGATGTCGCCTCGATGAGATTGCGGGCCGAGAGAAGCTCGAACCCGGAGATCCGGCTCAGATGCAGACAGGCCGCATTTGGGAAACCACGAGGGACGTTTATCGACGTACCGATCGCGGACCCGCCAAGGTTGACTTCCTTTAGCAGCCTCGATGCCAGCTGAACCTGGACGATGTCCTCATCGATGAGCTCTGCAAACGCTTCAAACTCTTGCCCGACCATCATCGGCACCGCGTCCTGAAGCTGGGTCCGGCCCACCTTCACAGCACTGCCGTACTGAACTGCCTTGGCTCGAAAGGCGTCGCGCAGGCAAACCTGCGATGACACAAGCCCCTCGCAGGCGCGCAGGATGGTCAGGCGAATTGCGGTCGGATAGACGTCGTTCGTCGACTGGGAGAGGTTGACGTCGTCGTTTGGATGCATTCTCGAGTAGTCGCCGATGTCGGCCCCTAGCCTCATGAGGGCCAGGTTGGCGATGACCTCGTTGACATTCATGTTGGTGGACGTTCCAGCACCGCCTTGCATCATGTCCACGGGAAAGTTGTCGTCGATCCCTTTCAACGCGATGAGGTCGTCACAGGCTCCCGAAATCGCGAGCGCTTTGTCATCAGGCAGAAGCCCCAGTTCACCATTTGCCAGGGCCGCGGCCTTCTTAACCATTGCCATGGACTGGATGAGTTCTGGAAAATCCTTGAGGTGAAGCCCAGACACGTCAAAATTCAGCTCGGCGCGACGCGTCTGGGCGCCGTAGAGCGCGTCCGCGGGAAGAGAGAGGGACCCGATCAGATCAGCTTCAATGCGTTCCAAAGCCATTTTCCTGATCCCTATCCCAAAATACCTGCATGGCGCATCGCCTCGTCGATCGACGCCTCAACCGGAGCGCTGACCTGTACCAGAGGAAGGCGCAGGTCCCCCCGTATCCGGCCAAGGCGTTGCAGGGCGTATTTTGGCCCGGCCGGATTGGTTTCAAGAAACAGCGCCCGGTGAAGTGGCATCAAGCGGTCCTGCAAGTCCAACGCAGCCGCGTAATCACCGTTCAGGCAAGCGCGCTGGAAATCGGCACACAAGCGGGGTGCAACGTTGGCGGTAACGGAGATGCAACCGTGACCGCCGTGGGCCATATAGCCCAATGCCGTCCCGTCCTCTCCTGACAGGAGGTTGAAGTCCTTGCCGCAGGCCATGCGTTCGAGAGACGGGCGCAGAATGTTGCCGGTTGCATCCTTGACGCCGGTTACATTCGGGCAGTCCTTGAAAATCCGGGCAAGCATCTCAACCTGGATATCGATGACGCTGCGGCCTGGAATGTTGTAGACGATGATCGGAACGGTTGCCGCGGCATCAATCGCCTTGAAGTGGTGGTAGACGCCCTCCTGTGTCGGCTTGTTGTAGTATGGCGAAACGATCAACACTCCGTCGGCGCCGGCATCCTGGGCATGGCGCACAAAGTCTATCGCCTCCGCCGTGCTGTTTGATCCTGCGCCCGCGATCACGGGAACACGGCCCTTGGCGGTTTCAATCGTGATCTCGACAACCTGCTTGTGCTCGGCATGGCTGAGGGTAGGGCTTTCGCCCGTGGTTCCGCATGGAACCAGTCCGGATGATCCTTCCTCGATCTGCCACTCGATGAGGTCACGGAGCGCGACCTCATCGACGTGACCATCAGCGAATGGCGTGACCAGCGCGGTGATGGAACCCTTGAACATTCACATACTCCTAAGTGCGCTGATGGGATGGCTGGCCATGGCCGCGGTCACCGCTTCAGGCGGTTGATGCACACGACTTTCGGCTGCGTCATGTCCTCATAGGCAAACCGCACGCCTTCACGTCCCATGCTGCCATATTTGAAACCGCCAAACGGCATCGCGTCGAACCGGTAGTCGGAGGAGTCGTTGATCATGATGCCGCCGGCATCGATCCGGCTTGCCGCCTCAAGTGCCGCTTCCAGGTCATTTGTGAAAATGCCAGCGTGAAGGCTGTATTCGGGGCTATTTGCCAGGTCGATCGCATCAGTCAGCTCATCGAAGGGCTGCAGGATGACGATCGGGGCGAATACTTCCTCGTTCCAAACCTCACAAATTGCAGGAACGTTCTCCAGGACCGTCGGCGGGTAGAGGTTGCCGGCTGGCTTGTGACCACAAAGCAACGCCGCGCCGGCATCAAGCGCACGGTCGACCAAGGCAGCCGCTTTGCCGACCGCCTTTGCGGAAATCATCGGGCCGACATCGGTGTCTGCATCGAGAGGGTTGCCGGTCTTGAGCTTCTTGGTGTCTTCGACGAACTTCGCCTTGAACCGCTCATAGATGGAGCGCTGGATCAGAATTCTCTGCGTTCCGATGCAGTTTTGCCCGGCCGCCCAGAAGGCTCCCGATACGCAGCTCTCGACGGCGGCATCGAAGTTGCAATTCTCCATGACAATGACAGGAGCATTGCCGCCAAGATCCATTGCCAGCTTCTTGATGCCGGCACTCCTTGCGATCGCATCGCCCGTGGCAAAGCCGCCGGTGAAGGAGATCATCCGGACATTTCTTGCCGAAACAAGAGCTTTGCCAAGCTGCGGTCCGCCGATTGCAACGGTGACGACCTCGTCGGGCAGACCGCTTTCGACAAGCACCTCCACCAGCTTGATCGCGGAAAGAGGCGTGAGTTCCGATGGCTTCAACAGAACGGCATTTCCACCTGCGATGGCCGGGCCGAGCTTGTGAGCTACAAGGTTCAGAGGGTCATTATAGGGCGTGATGGCCGTGATGATGCCCAAAGGCTCTCTTGTGTACCAGCCCTGGCGGGACTCCGATCCTGCATAGGAATCAAACGGGATCACCTCGCCGGCGTTGCGCCTGGCCTCATCGGCGGAAAGCCTCAGCGTGTTGACGCAACGCATTACCTCTTTCTGTGCCTGGGTGATGGTCTTGCCAGCCTCCCTGACGATGAGCAGCGCGAACTCCTCCAGACGGGCTTCGATCAATCCAGCTGCTTTCTCCAGGATTGCCGAGCGCCCGTGGCGGGGCAGGGATCTTGCATCTTGCGCTCCGCGTGTTGCCCGCTCCAGGAGCGAATTCAAGCTCGCGGCGCTTGTCTCGATCACCGTTCCAACAACTGTCCCGTCGAACGGGTTGGTCACGACAATCTGGTCAACCACGGTCGTGTCGCTGAGAGCAAGGTTGCGCATCATGCAGCCTCCCTCGTAGCGACCGACGCGTGAGTGTTGTGGATTGCAACGATGTCGGACAAAAGGGCGTAAGCGGTTTCAATGCGACCAGCGCCCGGACCGGTGATCGTGACTGAACCGAGAAGTACGGTGTTCAGCGACACTGCATTCGTGGCGCCGTTGACGCCAGCCAGCGGATGGTCCAGCGGGAGCTGTCTAGGCGATACACTGCCGGTCACGCGGCCGTCAGCACCGCGCACCGCTGAGCCGATCAGCTTCCAGCGGCTGTTTGCCTTGGCAGCCTTTTCGATGTCGGCGGCCGAGAGACCGGAAATGCCCTTGCAGATTACATCCCCGGGCTTGAGGTCCGCACCCAACAACTCGTTTGCGAGGATAACCACCTTGAGACGGACGTCGAAACCTTCGACATCGGCGGTTGGGTCGGCTTCGGCATAGCCCAGCTGCTGTGCCTCTTTCACCGCCGCGGCAAAATCCAGGCCGCCTTCCATGCGACCCAGAACGAAGTTCGAAGTGCCGTTGAGAATGCCCTCAAAGCCCTTCAGCTCCGCGCCGGCGAGTGTCTTTTCGGCCATGCGGATGACAGGCGTGCCGCTCATGACGGAGCCTTCGTACTCGAAGTGGACACCATTCGCTTTCGCCAGTGCTTTCAGTTCCCGGGCAGCAATGGCCACAGGACCCTTGTTGGTGGTCACCACATGTTTTCCGGTCTGAAGTGCCCAGCGGCAATGGGAAACGGCGGCCTCGCCGTCGATCGGATTGGTAAAGGTCGCCTCGACGACGATGTCGGCCGGAGCAGTCTTGATGATGGTCTCGTTGTCGGCTTCCGCACTTCCACCCGAAAGCTGACCAAAGCCGCCTTTCGCGAAGTTCGTTTCCACGAGCATCTTGGCATCAAGGCCATTAGGAGAAATGACCGAACCCAAGAAAAGATCACTCACCGCGACAATGTTCAGACGAAAGCCAAGGTCACGTTCCCAGAGCTGGTTTTTCGTCGCAATGAGTTCAGCCAAAGCGCGGTTGACGCCGCCAAAGCCGATAAGCGCGATAGTGTAGACTGTCATGAAGGGTCCCTCCGGTGAGATTTGTGTTGGCTATTGTCGGGTGCGGACCGCTCAGAGGGAACGATGCATATGGACCAAACAACTGGGCAATTGTGCTCGTTGCGTTGTCGTATTGGCTTTCGTCTTCCAGACGGTGGGCCAGCTCGTTCGAACGGCCTGCCTTGCTGCGCTACCTGTGGCGTCAAACCGGTGTCGCGTAGCGACCTTGAGACCTTCCTGTTCGGGCACTGCTTAGGTGCTCGACAGCTTCATCATCAGAATTCCCGACACGATCAACGAGCCCGCCACCAGACGCATCGGGGACGCCGGTTCTCCAAGGATGGCCACTCCCAAAAGAAATGAGCCTACCGCCCCGATCCCCGTCCAGACCGTGTAGGCGGTCCCAAGGGGCAAAACCCTCATGGAAAAGGACAGCAGCACGCCGCTGGCAATCATCGCGACGACGGTGATTGTCGAGGGGACGAGCAATGTGAACCCTTCAGACCTCTTCATAAAATAGGCCCAGACGATCTCAAGCAGGCCGGCGACGAACAGAACAATCCAATGCATGGCATCCTTCCTGGCGAATCTGATCAGTCGCGCGGTGGCTTTGAAGAGGCGGTGTGGATTGCCCGCGAGGGGCAATCCACATGAAACAAGAAGAACCTTGATCCCCTCAGGCCCTGCCAAACGTCTCATCGAGGGCGTGGTTGATGTCGGCGATCAGGTCCTCGGTGTCCTCGAGGCCGATCGAAAGTCGCAAGTGTCCATACTTCTGGAAATTCGGCGGGTAACGATCCGAGCCGCCACGGCCGCTGCCGCCGACATGCACGATCAGGGTTTCGTCGTGACCAAGCGAGACTGCGGACGTGATTACCTTCAGATTGGCGACGAACCGGTTTTGCGTAGCGGGATCGCCTTCGACCGCGAAGGCCATGACCGCGCCGTAGCCCTTGCCCGCGAACTGGCTTTTCGCCAGCGCGTGCTGGTCGTGGCTCTCCAACCCGGGATAGGTGACGTAAGCAACGCGCTTGTCTGTCGCCAGATAGTCGGCGACGGCCTCGGCCGATGCGTACTGCTGCTTCAGGCGCAGCGGAAGCGTGACCGAGCCGCGCATGATCAGCCAGGCGTTGAATGGCGAAATCGTCCCGCCAAGGTCGACGAGCGCATCCGCCTTGACGTGATGGATGAGCTCCTTGGAGCCGATCACCACGCCGCCCATCGCGTCGCCATGGCCGTTGATGTACTTGGTCAGCGAATGGATGACGAAGTCTGCGCCCAAGGCCAGCGGCCGGAAAAAGGGGGGAGGGGTGAAGGTCGAGTCAACCGACAACAGCGCGCCTGCCTGCCTGGCGATCGACACCAGCGTGGCGATATCGGCAACCTTTGTAGTCGGGTTTGCGATCGTTTCAGTATGGATCAGCCTGGTGTTGGGCCGCACGGCGGCTCTGACGGCATCCATGTCGCCCATGTCGACGAAGGTGGCTTCGATCTTGTAGCGCTGCGGCAGCAGTTCGGAAAAAAGCCGCCAGACCGCCTCGTAGGTGACGTCACCGACGATCACATGGTCCCCGCTCTTCAGGAAAGTGAAGAACACGGCATGCAGGGCGGCAACGCCGGTTGCGAAGACGGCGGCGTCCTGGCCGCCCTCAAGCGCGGCAAGCTTGCGCTGCAGGCAGATCTGATTGTGCCCGGAATTGCGCGTGTAGGACGGTGTTTCGGTGTCGGACCAGTCCATTGTTGAAGGGTCTTCAGGAAGGAGATACGAATTGGCCATGACGATCGGCGTGCGGATCGCTCCGGACGTCTTGTCGATCTCGTTGCCGCCATGCACTGACAGCGTGTTGAAGGAGAGCGTGGACAGTTCGTGTTTGTCTGGTCTCGACATTGTTGGCCTCTGCTTTTGGGGTTGATTGTTCAGGTGCCGGGCTAGCGCCGAACCGGTACCGCGTTTTCGAGCTTCTGGAATACCTGCGTGATGACGAAGAGCTATGGCGGAAAATGGGTGATGACGGTTTGAGAAGGGCGGCGTATCGAGGCGGGTGATTGAAGCCTGCCAGAACCTCTCAAGGAGAGCGATACGCCATGAACGAGACTATCAACATTGTTCGCCTTCGTCAGCCCGACGAGATCGATGATCCCCTGACGGATGTGCTCCGCACCGGCGCGCGCAAATTGCTGGCGCAGGCGATCGAGATGGAGGCCGAAGCGTTTCTTGCCGAGATGCGGGATCTGAAGCTGCCGGACGGACGTGAGCGGCTGGTCCGGCACGGTCGCGGCCCGGAGCGGAGCATCCAGACGGGGATCGGGCCGGTGCCCGTCAGCCGGGTGAAGGTCCGGGACCGCGGCGCGACCGGCGAAGCGGACCGGGTCCGGTTTTCCTCATCGATCCTACCCAAATGGGCGCGTCGGACGCGAAGTCTGGACGCGCTGCTTCCCGTTCTTTACCTGCGCGGCGTTTCGACGGGCGACTTTCAGGAAGCTCTGGCAGCCCTGCTCGGCAAGGAGGCAGCGAACCTCTCACCCTCGGTGATCACGCGGCTGACGGCAGAGTGGACCACCGAATACGAGCGTTGGCAAAAGCGCGATCTTTCGGCGCGCCATTATGTCTATGTGTGGGCGGACGGGGTCTATCTCCAGGCGCGCATGGAAGACCATGCCGAATGCATGCTGGTGCTGATCGGCGCCACGCCTGAGGGCAAAAAAGAACTCGTCGGCTTCCAGACAGGGATTCGTGAGAGTGCGCAGAGCTGGCGCGAGCTGCTGGTCGACGTGAAGCGTCGTGGCCTGCAAATCGCGCCCGATCTTGCCGTCGGCGACGGCGCGCTTGGCTTCTGGAGCGCGCTCGATGAGGTCCTTCCCGGCACCAAGCACCAGCGGTGCTGGGTGCACAAGACAGCCAACGTGCTCAACAAGGTGCCGAACTCAATGCAGGCCGGCATGAAGACAGATCTGCGCGAAATCTTTTCCGCCCCGAACCGAGCCTCAGCCGAGACGGCGATTGCCGTCTTTGTCGAGAAATATGATGCGAAATACGGCAAGGCGGTCGACTGCCTGACCAAAGATCAGAATGCCTTGCTGGCGTTCTACGATTTCCCCGCCGAACATTGGGATCATCTGCGGACATCGAATCCCATCGAGAGCGTTTTTGCCACCGTTCGCCATCGCACGGTGCGCACGAAAGGCTCCCTATCATCGAAGACCGCAAGGCTGATGGTCTTCAAACTGGTCATGGCCGCCGCCAGGACATGGCGACGATTGAAAGGACAAAATCAGTTGCCGAAACTCATCGCAGGTGCCAGATTCCAAGATGGAATCGAGGTCATCGAATTGAAGCCGCAGAGCGCCGCTTGATCAGCCTCGTCACCCAAATTCCAGCATAGCTCGATGACGAAGGTCAGGCCCACGTAAAACACCGTGACCAGGAGGAGGGGCTCGTAGACCAGGAGCGTATCCTGGCGGATCTTGTAGGCAGCACTATAGAGATCCATGACCGTAACCGAAAAGACAATCGGCGTTGCCTTGAGCTGGAGGATCACCTCGCCGGCAAATGTCGGCAGTCCGATCCGGATCGCTCTCGGCAGCCAGATCCGCCGCAAGATCATTCTGGCCGACATGCCGACAGCGCGAGCCGCTTCAAGCTCGCCTTTGGGCACCGCAAGCATTGCCCCTCGCAAAATCTCCCCTTGATAAGCGGCGAAGTTCAAGGTGAGGGCCAGCGCGGCGAAGAACAATCCCTCGCGCATGACGGGCCACAGGAAACTGGTCCTCAGGCCGGGGATGTGAGGAAGGTACGAGCCAAGTCCGTAGTAGATGAGCCAAAGCTGGATCAGCAACGGCGTGCCGCGGAAGAACGTGCAGTATCCCTTTGAGATCCAGCGGGCGATCGAGCCATTGCCGACTTGAGCAATCGCCAGGAAAATGGCGAGCGCGAACCCCAGGGTAACCGAGATTGCCAGCAGCAGGCATGTCAGGAAGGCGCCGCGCACCAACAGCCCCTGATATTCGAAGATCCAGCTGAAATCCACGTCCGCCTCCCTATGATACCGGTCTTTGTCCGCGGCGAAAGTATGCTTCAAACCCGACTTAAACACCGCCTGTGAGAATATGTCATTAAGTCAGCATGTTAGGCGCGCGCCGGCGCGTGTTACCACTACATTTTGGGGGGATCTCAGGCGAGTTGTTCGTCGAGGTTGTGTGGCAGAGCGATGCCAGCTGCCTTGAAGACGTTGCCCACTTGGCCGGTGACGTGAGTTCTGGTTGTGACGATGCGACCATCCTTTTCGATGGTGGCTTCCTGGAGGCGATCGAGATCGCGTAGGAGCGGCTGCCATTCGGGCGTCAGGCCTTTGGCCCGGCAGAGGCGGCGCAGTTCCTTGCTGAGCACGAGCGCCAGGAACGAGCAGAACACATGCCCGCGGATGGCGGCATCGGATTGGTGGAAGATCGGCCGGGTATTGAAGGTTGCCTTGGCGGCGCGGAACAGGCTCTCGACCTCGAGCAAATCGCGATACCGCAGCACGGCCTGGAGCGGGGTCACCTTCGCGTTGGTCCGCACCACGGTGATACCGTCGTAGCGGGCTTCCTCGGCAAGCTTGCCGACATCGATCTTGAAGTTCTTGCCGCCGGCCTTGAGGTAACGCCGGTAGGCCGAGTTGCCGACCAGTGCCTTGTCGCCCTTCTTGAGCTGTGCCTCGAGGCCGGCGATGATCGCCTGGCGGTCGGCCTTGTCCTTCTCGGCCTCGGCGTCATTGCGGCTGACGATGTAGCGGTCTTTACCGAACTTGACCTCTTTGACCCACAACTGAGTTTCACCGCGCTGGCGCTCGAGAACGAGCGGAACCATCGGCGCCGTGTCATTGAGCACGACGTTGTGGATCACGCTGCTCGAGCGTTCGCGGGCCCCCAGAATGTATTCCATGCCCAGCTTTTCGAGCGCGGCGATGGTATCGGCGCTGATCATGCCGCGATCGGCGACAACGCAGGCGCGTGTGACGCCGAAGCGCGTTCGCAGCCGATCGACCACCGGCAACAGGACGGTCACGTCAGCGGTGTTGCCAGGCACCATCTCGGTGCAGATCGGCCGGCCCTCGCCATCAACGACCAGCGCCAGGATCATTTGCGCCAGATCGGGGCGGAAGTCCTTGGAATGCCCGCGCTTGCCCAGCGTCTCGCCGCCCGCGCCGTAGAAGGATAACGAGGTTGTGTCCATGAACACAAGGCTGAGGTCGGTGAACAGGTCCTGCCGGCGCGCGAAGAGCTTTTCCTCGATCACGTCTTTCACGCAGCGCGCCACCAGCGCGCCTTGCGCCTTTTCGCCGCGTTCCTCGCCCAGCCACGCCATGGCCCGGTAAAAGTGATGGAGCGCCAGACCCTCGGCGCCCTCGATACCATAATCGGCCATCCAGTTCGCGCAGTCGCGGTCCGAGCCCGACACGAACAGCCGATGCAACGTGCCAATGAACACCGCCCGTTCCACCGCAAAGCCGAACTGGCGCCCTTCCAGCACCTCTTCCAGCACATCGCCAATCCCGAGCCGCTGCCACAGCCGCCCGAACAACAGCGGACCGCCAATGCGGCGAGAGGCAATCCGCCCCGCGTCAATGTCGGACAGGATGAGGCTGCGTTCGCCATGGCGCGCAATCGAGGCCGCCAATCTGTCAAGTTCGCCGCTGGCAACCAGCGCATCCTTGCGGCCCAGTGCCTTTATCGTGCGCTGGCGAACGGTTTTGCCGTCGCGGACACTTTCCACGAGGTAGAGATAGCGATGGCCGCGCGCGACTCTCTCAACGACAAACATGCCAGCGTTGTTAGTAAATAAATGCCGTCAAATCCAGACAAAACAGAGCAAACAGCACAAATGTTGTTACCACACATTTTCGCGCCCGAAATTCAAGGCAAATGAATTCAATGGCTTAACGGACAGTGTTCGCTATCCGTTCACGTCCAACTGTTCAAGTTGGGTCAAACGCAGAAAACAGCATGTTCGATACGATGGTGATCAAGAGATAGAGGACCGCGGCAGCCAGGAAAAAAACCATGTACTGCTTGGTATTGCTCGCAGCGACGCGGGCTGCGAGAGCCAGCTCCTGGTAGCCCACAACCGCGATCAGCGCGCTGTCCTTGATGACCGACATCCACAGGTTCGCGAAACCCGGCAGCGCGTTGGGTATGAGAGCAGGCAACACGATCCGGCGAAAGCGTAGTGTCGGCCGCATGCCGAAAGCCTTGGCAGCTTCGAGCTGTCCGACAGGAATTGCAAGGATGGCGCCGCGCAGCACCTCCGTCATGTAGGCCCCCTGGACGAAGCCAAGCACCGCGACTGCCGCCACCAGACCGTTGACCTCGATCGGGCCAAGTCCCGCCCAGGCGAGAATCCGATTGAGACCATCGGTTCCCGCATAGTACAGGGCCACGATCAAAATGAGCTCAGGAACTGCCCGCACGACAGTCGTATAGGCGTTCAAAGTGTACCGCAGCGGCCGAAAGCCGCTCAACTTGCCCAGAGCGCCGGCGAGACCCAGCGCCATGCCGACCAGATAGGCCCCAGACGAGATAAACAGGGTTGCGACCGCTCCGGTGAGCAGCACGCCACCCCAGCCGGGAGGCGCGATCGCCAGCATGTCCAGAACTGAATTTGAGGAACTCATGGCAAGCTTTCAAAAACAGGCCGGCAGATTTGCCCCCAAGCGTTCGGGACAAATCTGCCTTGCCGTTGGGCTCAATAGGGATCGTAGTCGAAGTACTTCTTGCTGAACTCGGCATATTTGCCGTTGGCTCTGACGGCCTGGACCGCGGCGTTCAGCTTTTCACGCAATGCGTCGTCGCCTTTGCGGATCCCGCCGCCGACCCCGGCCCCAAGAATGGCATTGTCTGGCTCGACATTGCCTTTGAATTCACAGCAGCCCTGCCCGAGGTCCGTCTTGAGGAACTCCTTCAGCGGCGCTGTGTCGGCGAATACATAGTCAATCCGTCCCGATGCCAGGTCCTGGAAAGATTCATCCACGGTCGCATAGCTTTTCTCGGTCGCGACCTGGGCGAAGTGCTTCTTGAAGTAGGCCGACTGCGTGGTGGAAACGGCTATGCCGATGGTCTTGCCTTTCAGCTGCTCGGCCGTGACACCCATGGTGCCATCCTTGGTGCCGATCATGCCGGCCAGTGCGGAGTAATATTTGTCGGTGAAATCGATACGCTTCTTGCGCTCGTCGGTGATCGACATCGAAGACCAGATGACATCGATCTTCTTGCTTTCCAGAGCCGGAATGAGGCCGTCCCAGGCGACGTCGACGATGGTGCACTTTTCCTTGAGCTCTGCGCACACGGCATCCATCAGATCGATTTCCCAGCCGATCGCTTTCCCCGACGCGTCCTTTGTCGTGTAAGGCGGATAGGCCTCATTGACGACGCCGAACCGGATTTCGGCATGAGCGTTGGTCGTCAGTATGACCGCTGCGAGCGCTAGAACTTTTCCCAGATGCTTCATTTGCGTTCCCCTTTTTGTGTTGGGACGTTGGAGTGGTTAGTGCGATCCGGCTGCAACAAACTCCTTGCAGCGAGCGCTCTTGGGTGCACCGAAGACCTGGGCAGGCGGACCGATCTCCTCCACCTGGCCTTGGTGCAAAAACATCACGCGCGTCGAGACGTCGCGTGCGAACTTCATTTCATGGGTGACCATCACCATGGTACGGCCCTCCTCGGCGAGGCCGCGGATCACCTTCAGCACCTCCCCGACAAGCTCCGGATCGAGCGCCGATGTCGGCTCGTCGAACAGCATGACCGCGGGATCGACGCAAAGCGCACGGGCTATCGATGCCCGCTGTTGCTGGCCGCCAGACAGGAAGGCAGGATAGGCATCGCGTTTGTCGTAGAGGCCGACCTTGGCCAGCAGGCTGTCAGCCTTTTCGATGGCAACGTTGCGCTTGACACCGAGCACATGCACGGGCGCTTCGATGACATTTTGAAGAATGGTCATGTGCGGCCAGAGGTTGAAGCTCTGGAAGACCATGCCGAGGCCGCTTCTGAGCCGCTCGATCTGCCGCCAGCTGGCAGGGTGACATCTGCCATCACGTCCAATCCGGAAAACCACGTCTTCCCCATTGATCTGGAACGTTCCCTGATCGGGAATCTCAAGGAAATTGATGCAGCGCAGGAGCGTGCTTTTTCCCGAACCCGAGGATCCGATGACCGAGACGACGTCGCCTTTTTCTGCGGTAAGGGAAATCCCTTTCAAGACCTCATGAGCCCCGTAACTTTTGTGGACGTTGTTGACGACCAAAGCGGGGGCGGATGTGTCCGTGCGCATTGAACCTCCCTTGACCCAACTTGAACAGTTGGACGTGAACGGATAGCGAACACTGTCCGTTAAGCCATTGAATTCATTTGCCTTGAATTTCGGGCGCGAAAATGTGTGGTAACAACATTTGATCTGCTAGCCGCATGTTGTATGGATTTTATGGCATTTATTTACTAACAACGCTGGCATGTTTGTCGTTGAGAGAGTCGCGCGCGGCCATCGCTATCTCTACCTCGTGGAAAGTGTCCGCGACGGCAAAACCGTTCGCCAGCGCACGATAAAGGCACTGGGCCGCAAGGATGCGCTGGTTGCCAGCGGCGAACTTGACAGATTGGCGGCCTCGATTGCGCGCCATGGCGAACGCAGCCTCATCCTGTCCGACATTGACGCGGGGCGGATTGCCTCTCGCCGCATTGGCGGTCCGCTGTTGTTCGGGCGGCTGTGGCAGCGGCTCGGGATTGGCGATGTGCTGGAAGAGGTGCTGGAAGGGCGCCAGTTCGGCTTTGCGGTGGAACGGGCGGTGTTCATTGGCACGTTGCATCGGCTGTTCGTGTCGGGCTCGGACCGCGACTGCGCGAACTGGATGGCCGATTATGGTATCGAGGGCGCCGAGGGTCTGGCGCTCCATCACTTTTACCGGGCCATGGCGTGGCTGGGCGAGGAACGCGGCGAAAAGGCGCAAGGCGCGCTGGTGGCGCGCTGCGTGAAAGACGTGATCGAGGAAAAGCTCTTCGCGCGCCGGCAGGACCTGTTCACCGACCTCAGCCTTGTGTTCATGGACACAACCTCGTTATCCTTCTACGGCGCGGGCGGCGAGACGCTGGGCAAGCGCGGGCATTCCAAGGACTTCCGCCCCGATCTGGCGCAAATGATCCTGGCGCTGGTCGTTGATGGCGAGGGCCGGCCGATCTGCACCGAGATGGTGCCTGGCAACACCGCTGACGTGACCGTCCTGTTGCCGGTGGTCGATCGGCTGCGAACGCGCTTCGGCGTCACACGCGCCTGCGTTGTCGCCGATCGCGGCATGATCAGCGCCGATACCATCGCCGCGCTCGAAAAGCTGGGCATGGAATACATTCTGGGGGCCCGCGAACGCTCGAGCAGCGTGATCCACAACGTCGTGCTCAATGACACGGCGCCGATGGTTCCGCTCGTTCTCGAGCGCCAGCGCGGTGAAACTCAGTTGTGGGTCAAAGAGGTCAAGTTCGGTAAAGACCGCTACATCGTCAGCCGCAATGACGCCGAGGCCGAGAAGGACAAGGCCGACCGCCAGGCGATCATCGCCGGCCTCGAGGCACAGCTCAAGAAGGGCGACAAGGCACTGGTCGGCAACTCGGCCTACCGGCGTTACCTCAAGGCCGGCGGCAAGAACTTCAAGATCGATGTCGGCAAGCTTGCCGAGGAAGCCCGCTACGACGGTATCACCGTGGTGCGGACCAACGCGAAGGTGACCCCGCTCCAGGCCGTGCTGCGGTATCGCGATTTGCTCGAGGTCGAGAGCCTGTTCCGCGCCGCCAAGGCAACCTTCAATACCCGGCCGATCTTCCACCAATCCGATGCCGCCATCCGCGGGCATGTGTTCTGCTCGTTCCTGGCGCTCGTGCTCAGCAAGGAACTGCGCCGCCTCTGCCGGGCCAAAGGCCTGACGCCCGAATGGCAGCCGCTCCTACGCGATCTCGATCGCCTCCAGGAAGCCACCATCGAAAAGGATGGTCGCATCGTCACAACCAGAACTCACGTCACCGGCCAAGTGGGCAACGTCTTCAAGGCAGCTGGCATCGCTCTGCCACACAACCTCGACGAACAACTCGCCTGAGATCCCCCCAAAATGTAGTGGTAACACGCGCCGGCGCGCGCCTAACATGCTGACTTAATGACATATTCTCACAGGCGGTGTTTAAGTCGGGCTAGGGTTTCGACGGCTGCCTGCTCCTTGCGCAGGCAAAGCTCCGCCATTGCCGTCTCGCGACGGCGAAATGACTTCGTGATCAGTGAAAGCTGTTCGCAAACAGCCGCTCGTGCGACGTCGAGACGTCGCATCGCATGTCACCTCGACTTACTTACTTGGGGTTGATCGCTGGCGCGTTAGCCGACCATTATGTTCTGTTTGTAGATCTCACACCCTGGCGACAGCTCTCTTAAGCCGCTCATCAGCATATTGGCGGCCTCTTCGAGCGCTTCCTGTGGCATTGCAGACAAGCTCTCCAAAATAAACCACATCCGGCCCCCCACGGTTTCCAAGCGGGTGCGCGTACCCTGCCGCCAATTCCATCGCCGACATGTGGCGCCCACGTCATCGCGCCAGATGACCTCTCCCTTGGAAGGACTTTCGATGATCGGTTCGCTATTCATGACAGTGTCGAAGGGCTCGGTACCTTCTGCAACCGCCAGCCGCGGCCGTCCAACATATGCATCGAAGTTTTCGCCACCCACCGGTATCGCGAAACGCAGGCTCACCGCGTTGTAAAGGTCAACGACAGGGTTGATCGATGGAATGCGGCCATCCTTCTCCACACGTTTCTTCAATGCCAGCGCCGAGCACGGCGTCCGGTTTGGCTTTGCTCCGAACCGGCTGTATACGTCACCCCAGTTGGCCAGATGCGCATCTCCCCACTCCGGTCCTCCGGAGGCGACGTAGTCGCAAGCGCTCAACAAAATGTTGGGATCAATCCGTCCCTTCTTTGTACCATTGGCATCAACAAGAATGCTGATCGCGCGGAAGTCAGGGGCGATGCCCGCAATTTCCTTGTCGACCACCGGAAAATTCAACACGGCCTCTAGCTCCCATTGACCAATCTGGTCTATATACCGACCATGAAAAAGAAAGTCAATATATCGACTGAGGCGGTCGCTGATGTTGAACGCGTCAGCGCCACGGTGTCTCAAAACCTCAAAACGTTCAGGCGGCAAAGCGGCCTGACGCTCGATCAGCTGTCGCAAAAATCCGGCGTGAGCAAAGGCATGCTTGTTGAGATTGAAAAAGGGACCGCCAATCCCAGCATCGCGATCCTCTGCCGTGCAGCGACCGCATTGGGTGTATCGGTGGCTGATTTCGTTGGAGTGGCGGTCAGCTTGCCGGTACGTATCGTCCCACCGCAGGACGCCTCCATCCTTTGGCGCGGCCCCAAGGGAGGCAGCGCTACGCTCCTGGTGGGAACGCAAGGACCCGACGAAATCGAACTTTGGCGCTGGACGCTGTTTCCCGGCGAGACATTCGAATCCCCTGGGCATTCGCCGGGAACGCTCGAACTGCTCAATGTGGAAGCTGGCGAACTTACCCTTAAGTTGGGCGATAGCGAACATCTCGTTCCAGCCGGTTCATCCGTGCTGGCTCGCACAGAAGACAAACACGCCTACATGAACAGTGGCAAGCAGGAACTCCGGTTTGTCATGGCTGTGGCGGAGTTGCAGCGACCACGGTTGAGAACGGGTCTCTAGCATTAACATTCTTGGCGCGGTGTCAGGTTCCGCGCAAGTAGAGGTCGAACGCGTCGCGCAACGCACTGAGCGACTGTTCCGTTTCCACTCTATCCAACGAGGCAAAGCCAAGTCGAACTCCAAGGTCCCGTTCTTGCGGTTCTGCTGCACAGTCGCTGCTGGTGAGATATTGGACACCGTGATCT
This sequence comes from Mesorhizobium sp. USDA 4775, assembly GCF_054062655.1. Classification (NCBI taxonomy): domain Bacteria; kingdom Pseudomonadati; phylum Pseudomonadota; class Alphaproteobacteria; order Hyphomicrobiales; family Phyllobacteriaceae; genus Mesorhizobium; species Mesorhizobium sp. USDA 4775. Next base: position 183,662 of record NZ_JBSSFM010000002.1, on the reverse strand, counting down.
TTGCGCGCCTGTCGGTGTATCGTGCTGTCCGGGGCTGTGAAAGCTCGTCCAGCACGCGAGTCCTCCTAAAGGCGGCGACACCAAAACAAATGGTTCTGTCGCAAAGATCGAAACGGGACAAAGGATGGCAGGAATCCGGATCGGCGTTCTATGCCGTGAGGATGGCGAACTGCTCGGCGATTGACGGGCTGGGATTCTAGGCATACCTCGCCTGCCGTTTGCGCATCATGTGGATCATCTCGATGCCAGACAGGATAATTTCGGCGGTCGCCTTCGCCTTGAAGCCGAGGATGGAGCTGATGCGGCACTTGATCCGTCGATGATCCTGCTCAAAGCGATTGTTGCGGTACTGGCTTTGGCGGGTGCGGATCGGCTTCAGCGGTCGCCGCGATCGATCCCGCAAACGGCTTTCAGCATCGCCGGAAAGGATCGCCTCGTGATTTGTCTGGCTGCCGTCGATGACGATGCGATCCGGCCGGCCATGGCGCTCAAAGGCCTTGCGGAGGAAGCGTTTGGCTGCTGGCAGGTCACGGTTTTCGCTGAAGAAGAACTCGACCGTGTCGCCGACGCTGTCGATGGCGCGGTAGAGATAAATCCACTTGCCGTGCACCTTGATGTGTCGTTGTTGCGTGGATCACCGAACTGATATTGAGCGGTGGTTTTCAGTCTCCTGATCCGGATTTCGACGATGCCGCACAAGTTCAATGCCGATCGGCGGGACAAGATTGCCAAGCAGAAATATCAAGTGACGAATTGGCCGGCATATAATGAAAGCCTGCGTCAACGTAGTGATTTGACCATCTGGGTGAGGAATGAGGCCCTGTCTTTATGGACGGCGCGGAGGCGGACATCGCGGGGTGGTCAGCCGAAATACTCGGATCTGGCGATTACGTTGTGCTTGACCCTGCGCGTCGTCTACGGGCTGGCGCTACGCCAGACCCAAGGCTTGATGCGCAGTGTCGCGGCGCTGATGGGATTCGATATTGCCGTGCCTGACTTCTCCACCCTGTCTCGCCGGAGCAAAGGGCTGGCGTTGCCGTCGACAATGTCCCGAGCCACATCAGGTCTGGTCCATCTGGGTTGTCGACAGCACCGGCTTGAAGGTCTTCGGCGAGGGCGAGTGGCTGGAAAACAAGCACAAAACCAAGGGCAAACGCAAAAGATGGCGCAAACTGCACCTTGGTCTCAATCTTGTCAGTGGTGAGATTGTTTGTTCCGATCTGACCGTGGATGATGTCGGCGATCCGACAGCGTTACCAGGACTTCTGGACCAGATCGGTGGCCCCGTCGAGAAGTTCATTGCCGACGGCGCCTATGATGGAACGCCAACCCGAGATCTTCTGGCGACACGCTTTGGTGAGATCGTGGAGGTCATTATCCCACCTCCCAAGACTGCCGTTGCCAGCCCTCAATCGGTGCTGGTTCCATCTGTCCGCGATCGCCATATTGCAGAAATCCAGACCAAAGGGCGGATGGCATGGCAGAAATCCACCGGCTACAACAAGCGCAGTCGCGCTGAGACCCAGATGGGTCGATGGAAGGCTGTGATCGGGCCCAAACTCAAAGCGCGACATTTTGACAATCAGAAGACTGAAGCGAAGATTGGCGTCCGTGTTCTTAACCGGATGACAGAAATTGGCCGGCCACAGATCAAATCCGGCCTTTAGTAACGGGGCGCGGCGGGGCGATTGCAAGCGACCGGATAACAGTCGATGGTCGCCCCGTAGGTTATATGTATCGCACTCGGCCTCATAAGGATCTTGATAGTGGTGGGCCTTTCTCGCGGGTGATGAGAGCGATGATTACATGAGCGACGCCAACAACCACGCAATCTACGACGTTAATACCATTGCCAACTACGACCCCAAAATCATCCCGCTACTGGATGCTCCCGTTGGGTCAGCCTTCATTCGCACGGCTTCAGGTTTGGTCCCCCCGACCCGCAAGGTGCACGAACCGAATAGTGACCTCATCTAGAGGACGTCCTGTGATCGATGAATCGATTGTGATGTGACGGCTGCGTTTTGTGCTGATTCAACATCCACCTCGATGGAGGTGGACGATGGGAAGAGCATTGAGCGGGGATCTTCGGTCGCGGGTCTTGAAGGCTTCGGACGAGGGCATGTCGGCGCGGCAAGCGGCGGCGCGGTTCGGCGTGGGAGTGTCCAGCGCGATCCGCTGGATTGCGCGGGCGAAGATCGGCGAACTGGCGCTACGCCCGCAGGGCCGCCGCCGCGCCTCCAGCCTCGATGCGCATGAAGCCTTCATCGTCGGGCTGATCGAGGAGCGCAAGGACATCACGCTGAACGAGATGGTGGAGCGGCTCATCGCCGAGCATTCGGTGCGGATCAGCCGCAGCGCCTTGAGCGCCTGGCTTCGCGGCCACGGCGGGACATTCAAAAAAGTCCGCGCACGCACTGGAGCAGGATCGCCCCGACGTCCTGAAGCGGCGCCGGGACTGGTTCGACGGCCAGCTCGATCTCGATCCGGCGAAGCTCGTGTTCATCGACGAGACCGGCCTCTCCACAAGATGGCCCGCCTGCGTGGAAGAGCGCCGCGCGGCGAGCGCTGCCGGGCCGGCGTGCCGCATGGCCACTGGAAGACCACGACCTTCACCGGAGCGCTGCGGCTGACGGGCATGACAGCGCCCTTCGTCTACGACGGCGCTATGAACGGCAACGTATTCGTGGCCTATGTCGAGCAGGTGCTGGTCCCGACATTGTCGGAGGGCGACGTAGTCGTCATGGACAACCTGCCCGCCCACAAGGCCGCCGGCCGTGCGCGACGCGATTGAGGCCGCAGGGGCGAGCCTGCTCTACCTGCCGCCCTACAGTCCCGACTTCAACCCGATCGAGAACGCCTTCGCCAAGCTCAAGACGCCCTCATCATGGCAATCTGGCGCCGAGGCAAGCCAGACAGCCTGCTGCATCATTCGGATCAGGGATCGCAATATACTAGCGAGCAGTTCCAGCGCCTGATGGCCGATCACGGCATCACCTGCTCAATGAGCCGGTCCGGCAACGTCTGGGACAATGCCGCAATGGAGAGCTTCTTCTCGTCCCCCAAAACCGAGCGGACAGCCCGTAAGGTCTATAGGACGAGGGATCACGCCAGGGCGGATGTGTTTGACTACATCGAATGCTTCTACAATCCCAAGCGGCACCACTCGACGCTGGGCTATCTGAGCCCCGTGGAGTTTGAGGAACAAGCTATGTTAGCTTAACCTGGTGTCCGAAAAACCGGCAGCAGGCCAATGTTCGCACATCTTCATCAGCCGTCGGTTAACTTTACGGTGCCCCTGGTGGCTATCTCCGCGACTTTTTCAGCGAAGCTCAGGGAGAGCGAGCGGACGCTTTCGACCGCCATCTGGAAAATCATCAAATCCAGTTCATTCATAAGGTAACTGCGCGCAACACTGGGGTGATTGCAATCGACGCACACCGGCTTTTTCACATATGTCGGTCACGACCGATCATTTAGGGTTTGCCGGCGGCCATTGACCGAAGACGTGCTCCGTTCGAACCGATCCTTAAGCGCAATGTGCGGGATCTACGCAACCCGAAGAGGCGGCCAACCAAGTTGCCGCGACAATTGATGTCGTGATCATTCCGGACATCTGCATTTCGGCGTATCCCATCTGGTAAGTCCGTTCTTTGCGGCAACGCCATTCTCGGGCCGTCTTGTACATGAAACCTCGCGGTGGCGTCCTCGAAACGCGTTGCCGCCGGGCCCTTGATCGAAGCGTCGCGAACTTTGTTTTCCGAAGATTCGGTCCTCCTTCAGAGCCTATTCGACTCGCCTTTGAACATCCACTGAAGCGTGCCGTTTCGCTCGTCCGTGTTTATTGCAGGGGCATCGCCTCTGGGCGCTTTGTCGCGTCAGCACATCAAACTCGTCTCCATATTCACTTCACAACATGGATTTCCTGAAGTACGAGGAGCGCAGAGAAATCTCCGGTCGCAGCCTACCCGGTTAAAACAAGGACCCAATGATGAAGACTCTCGTCGTCTGCTCCGGCGGATTGGACTCGGTTACTCTTGCTCACAAGGTGGCAGCCCAGCACGAGCTCGCCGGCCTTCTGTCTTTCGATTATGGCCAACGGCACCGGAAGGAATTGAGCTTTGCCGCCCTTTGCGCTGAGCGTCTGAACGTCCCTCATCGCATCATCGACATCCGCGAAATCGGTCGCGGCCTTTCCGGCTCCGCGCTGATAGACGGTGTGGATGTGCCGGACGGGCACTACGCCGAAGACACGATGAAGGCGACGGTGGTGCCGAACCGGAACGCCATCATGTTGGCCACCGCCTTCGGGCTTGCCGCCGCGCACAAGGTCGAAGCGGTGGCGACTGCCGTGCATGGTGGGGATCATTTCATTTATCCCGACTGCCGTCCGGCCTTCATCGACTCTTTCCAGATGATGCAAGACCGTGCGCTCGACGGCTACGCGAAGATTCGCGTCTACGCGCCCTATGTGAATCTTACGAAGGCGGACATTGTGAGGGATGGTGCAACATACGGAACGCCATTTGCGCAGACCTGGTCCTGCTACAAGGGCGCCGAGCGTCACTGCGGCAGGTGCGGCACCTGCGTCGAGCGGCGCGAGGCATTTCATCTTTCTGGGCACCCGGACCCCACCGACTACGAGGACTCCGACTTCTGGCTCGACGCGCTGCGAAGGAGGACCGCGTAATGTTCCGCATCACCAAGGAATTCCACTTCTCGGCCTCGCATCAGCTCACCTCGTTGCCGCCCGATCACCAATGCGCGCGCCTGCACGGGCACAACTACATCGTCGAAGTGGAGCTTTCGGCGAAGGAACTGAACGACGACGGCTTCGTGCGCGACTATCACGATCTGGCGCCATTCAAACGCTATATCGACGAGGGCTTCGACCACCGACATCTCAACGACGTGCTGGGACATGAGCAAGTCACCGCGGAATGCCTTGCCAGACATTTTTATCTATGGTGCAAGGCACGCCTGCCCGAAGCTTCGGCCGTGCGGGTGAGCGAAACGCCGAAAACCTGGGCGGAATACCGGCCATGACCGATACGCATACCGCAATCCGCGTGAGCGAGATTTTCGGGCCGACGATCCAGGGCGAGGGCGTGCTCATCGGTTTGCCGACGGTCTTCATCAGAACCGGCGGGTGTGACTATCGCTGTTCCTGGTGCGACAGTCTCCATGCGGTGGACAATCAATTCCGCAGCGAATGGGAGATGATGCCAATCAATGCGGTATGGCAAACCGTCGTGACCCTTTCCGGCGGTCGGCCAGTGATGGTGTCGCTGTCAGGCGGCAATCCGGCCATTCAGCCATTTCGTGCGCTCATCGAGCGAGGCCATCGTGAAGGTTACCGTTTTGCGCTGGAGACCCAAGGCTCGGTGGCCAGGGACTGGTTTGGCGACCTTGACGTGCTGGTCCTCAGCCCAAAGCCGCCTTCGAGCGAAATGATGACCGATTGGGCCGCTCTCGAGGCGTGCGTCGATGCAGCGCAGGAGAAGCCTCAAATCGTGCTCAAGCTCGTTGTTTTTGACGAGAGCGACTACGTCTACGCGAAAGGCGCCGCGGAGCGATTTCCGCGCCTTCCGGTCTACCTGCAACCGGGCAATCACACGCCGCCCGGTCCTGGCAACGAAGACGCGTCTGTCGATATGGACGGAATAATGAAACGCATGGAGTGGCTGGTTGAAAAGGTAACCGGCGACAGGTGGTTCGATGCACGCGTGCTGCCGCAGCTGCACGTTCTGCTGTGGGGCAACAAGAGGGCCGTCTAGCCTGCGTCTTTCGTTGCACTGGAACTGCGTCTGCGGAGCTTCGCTTGGGTGTCGACCCGTTGTTTCTTTGTGAAATCCGCACCCGGCGTCGAACTCCCAACCAGGCGCCGTTGATCCGGGGGGTGCGGATGCAGCACAGCGATCGCACCAGCAGAGCAACTTAAGGCCTATGTCACAACGCGGCCGGTCGACTCCCGCCATTTTGTAGAGCGCCAAACGATACGGGATCGCTGTGGCAATCGCTTGGCCGCCGCCAGGCTGCGTCTAACGGCCCCGGAGCGACTCTCCCATCTCCCACACTGGGCCCTTCTCTCGATAAGAGGCACGCGCCAGTGGCGTTTGCAGAAATCCGCACAAGCACGGCGTGAAGCCTCGCGCGCCGCCGCTATTTGGCACGGCACTTGCGGCCGACCTGGCAGCAGCGTTCGACCGGAGCGTCGCGACGGGAGAAACCTTGGAAGGGAGGAAGAGCCCGGCCCCTATCCGGTTGGGAGAGAAATGATGTTAGCTTCACCAATCCGCAGCGCGAGTCCCGCGCCTCGCAGGGCCTTCTATGCCAAGCCCTACGTGCAGGTGCTTGCCGCCGGCGTTGTTGCGTGGATCACCCGGCGACTGATATTGAGCGGTGGTTTTCAGTCTCCTGATCCGGATTTCGACGATGCCGCACAAGTTCAATGCCGATCGGCGGGACAAGATTGCCAAGCAGAAATATCAAGTGACGAATTGGCCGGCATATAATGAAAGCCTGCGTCAACGTAGTGATTTGACCATCTGGGTGAGGGATGAGGCCCTGTCTTTATGGACGGCGCGGAGGCGGACATCGCGGGGTGGTCAGCCGAAATACTCGGATCTGGCGATTACGTTGTGCTTGACCCTGCGCGTCGTCTACGGGCTGGCGCTACGCCAGACCCAAGGCTTGATGCGCAGTGTCGCGGCGCTGATGGGATTCGATATTGCCGTGCCTGACTTCTCCACCCTGTCTCGCCGGAGCAAAGGGCTGGCGTTGCCGTCGACAAAGTCCCGAGCCACAACATCAGGTCTGGTCCATCTGGGTTGTCGACAGCACCGGCTTGAAGGTCTTCGGCGAGGGCGAGTGGCTGGAAAACAAGCACAAAACCAAGGGCAAACGCAAAAGATGGCGCAAACTGCACCTTGGTCTCAATCTTGTCAGTGGTGAGATTGTTTGTTCCGATCTGACCGTGGATGATGTCGGCGATCCGACAGCGTTACCAGGACTTCTGGACCAGATCGGTGGCCCCGTCGAGAAGTTCATTGCCGACGGCGCCTATGATGGAACGCCAACCCGAGATCTTCTGGCGACACGCTTTGGTGAGATCGTGGAGGTCATTATCCCACTCCCAAGACTGCCGTTGCCAGCCCTCAATCGGTGCTGGTTCCATCTGTCCGCGATCGCCATATTGCAGAAATCCAGACCAAAGGGCGGATGGCATGGCAGAAATCCACCGGCTACAACAAGCGCAGTCGCGCTGAGACCCAGATGGGTCGATGGAAGGCTGTGATCGGGCCCAAACTCAAAGCGCGACATTTTGACAATCAGAAGACTGAAGCGAAGATTGGCGTCCGTGTTCTTAACCGGATGACAGAACTTGGCCGGCCCAAGTTCGAGCGCGTTGCATGAAAAATGCAGTGGATAGGGTTGCCTCATCCAAAGTCAATCCATGCAACAGGGCTAGGTAATGGCGCTCGTCCAGACCGTGCCGATCGCCGCTTTCCAATGCTCATCGCAACCTCCAACTTCAGAGTGTTGCGACGACCATTTGAATCCGCCCAATATGCCGCGCTCCTCTATCGCAATCTTCTCGCCGAGCACGATCTTATTGGATCGATGGGTCGGCGCGGCAATCCCTACGATAATGCCAAAGCGGAAAGCTTCATGAAGACGATGAAGGTCGAAGCCATCTATCCGATTGCGGATTCCGACGTGAAGCCGGCCGCCATTCCGATCAAACACCGGCCACCATTCCGGTATGAAGCCGGCCACCATTCCAACCAAAGACCGGCCGGTTTTCGGCACTGAAGATTACCTCCTGGGTCAGCAACTTTGGCATCAATTACCTCGCGATGAACGAGGACATTTTGATGCCGGCAAAGAGAAGGCTGACCATGAGACAGTTGAGACAAATGCTTCGGCTTGCCGGAAGCGGGACCAGCTCCCGCGAGATTGCGGTCGTGCTGGGAATAGCACGCAGTACGGTGCAGGATAATCTGCGGCGCGCAGCGGCAATCGGGTTGAGCTGGCCCCTGCCAGGCGAGCTGACCGATGACGCGCTTGAGAACAAACTCTTCGCTCGCAATGGCGTCAAGCAGGGCACGCGGCGGCGCACAGAGCCGAACTGGGCCCATCTTGCCGTCGAGCTCAAGAAGCCGGGCGTCACGCTCCTCATCTTGTGGGAGGAGTATCGAGGAAGTCATCCCGACGGATATGGCTACAGCCGGTTCTGCGAGCTCTTTCGCAGCTTCGAACAGCGGCTTTCGCCGACGATGCGCCAGGAACACGCCGCCGGCGACAAGGTCTTCGTCGACTATTCCGGCAAGAAGATCCCGATCGTTGATCGAGACACCGGCGAGATCCGTGAGGCGGAGATCTTCGTGGCAGTGCTGGGTGCGTCCAGCTTGACCTATGCCGAAGCGACCTGGACCCAGACACTGCCGGATTGGATTGGTTCACACGTCAGGATGTTTCGTTTCTTTGATGGCGTTCCCCGCCTGATCGTCCCCGACAATCTGAAGTCGGGCGGGGACTGTCAGGAATTCCGTGTGCGGGCGGGCTGTTGAACATTATGCAGCCATTGCCCTGATGAAGCGCTCGCCGAAGATGACAGCGAATTGGGCCTTGGCCATGGTCCACTCACGTGGCGGCATTTTCCACTCTTTCTCGGATCGGTTCAAGATCAGATAGAGCAGCTTGGTCGCCGCGTCGTCGCTGGGGAAATGGCCCCTGGCCCTGACAGCCCGTCGAAGTTTCGAGTTCAACGCCTCTATTGAGTTCGTCGTGTAAATGATCCGGCGGACGTCGTCAGGGAACGCGAAGAATGGAATGACCTCGGCCCAGGCGCGCCGCCAGCTCTGGCCGATGGCGGGATAGCGCAGGCCCCAGGGGCCGGCCTCGAACGCCGCCAGCGCCTTTTCGGCGGCATCGGCATCGACGGCGCGGTAGATTTCCTTGAGTGCGCCGGCGAGGCTCTTGCGATCTTTCCAGGACACGAAGTCCATCGAGTTGCGCAGCAGATGGACTATGCACGTCTGGACGATCGCCTCCGGGAACACAGCGGTGATCGCGTCCGGGAAGCCTTTCAGGCCATCGACGACGGCCAGAAGGATATCCTCCGTGCCGCGGTTCTTGAGCTCGTTCATCACCCGCAGCCAGAACTTGGCGCCTTCATTCTGCTCGAGCCACAGGCCCAGCACCTCCTTTGCACCATCGGCGCGCACGCCCAGTGCGATGTGGATGGCCTTGTTGCGGACCATCCCTTCATCGCGGATCTTGACCCGGATCGCATCGAAGAAGACCAGCGGGTAAATCGGATCGAGCGGCCTTTGCTGCCAGGTGGCGACTTCGTCGAGCACGGCGTCCGTCACCGTTGAGATCAGGTCCGCAGACACATCGATGCCGTACAGATCGCGCAGGTGCCCGGTGATCTCCCGGGTGCTCATGCCACGCGCGTACATCGACACGATCTTGTCATCAAAGCCGGGAAAACGGCGCTGGTACTTGGCGATCAGTTGCGGATCGAAACTCGACTGGCGGTCACGCGGAACATCGATCTCCAGCTTGCCGGTCTCGGTCGTCACCGTCTTGCGGCCATAACCGTTGCGCGTGTTGCCAGCGTCTTCGCCGCTCGCCAGATGATGGTCCATCTCCGCGTTCAGCGCGCGCTCGGTCAGAGCCTTCTTGAGCGTATCCAGCAGGCCGCCCTGTTCGAAGGCAGCACTGGCTGCCCCGCCTGCCAGAAGCTGGTCGAGAAGATCATTCGGTATCGCAGGTTCTTTGCGTCGGGTCATAGTGGGAATCCTTTTTACCCATTATGCCCGCCCGCACACGGAATTCCTGACAGTCCCGTCGGGCGTCAGCCGCGCCAGCTTCTACGATCCCGAGATCAATCGCAGCTACGGCATGATGGCATCCCATTATGGCGTCGGCGTTCTTCCGGCACGGCCGCGACGGCCGAAGGACAAATCGAAAGTCGAGAACGGCGTGCGTTTCGCCCAGTCATGCATTCTGGGGCGGCTGCGCAACCAGACCTTCTTCTCGCTGGCCGAGGCCAATGCCGCAATTCGCCAGGCACTCAATCGCATCAATGATCACGTCATGCGTCGGCTGGGCGTCAGTCGCCGGCAACTGTTTGAGAGCGTCGAGCGTGCTGCGCTGGCAAGCCTTCCGAGCGAAGACTACGAATTCGCCGAGTGGCGTTTGGCCCGCGTCTCGACGGATTACCACGTCGAGTTCAAGACCTTCTTCTATTCCGTACCGCACAACCTCATTCGTCAGCAAGTCGATCTGAGGGCAACGGCACGCACCATCGAGATCTTCCACCGCGGCAAGCGCATTGCCGTCCATCAGCGCCGCTATGGCGGCCCTCGTCATGGGACGGATCCGGATCATATGCCCAGCTCCCACCGGCGATATGCCGAGTGGACGCCGGATCGTTTCCGTCGCTGGGCCGCATCCGTCGGGCCCGAGACGGAAGGCTTGGTTGTCGCAATCCTCGCCAGCCGCCCACATCCTGAACAAGGCTTTCGAACATGCCTGGGTGTCCTTCGCCTGTTTCGCGATGTCACACGCGATCGCGCCGAAGCCGTCTCAGCCCGCGCTGTCGAGATCGGTGGGCTGAACTGCAAGAGCATCGCCTCGCTCATCGCCAATCACAAGGCCGCAAGGCATTCCACCGAACCGACCGCCATCGTCGATCACGCCAATCTGCGTGGCCCTGATTACTTCCATTGAGGAGACATACCAATGCTCATCCATCCGACCATCAACATGCTGCGCGAACTCGGCCTTCATGGCATGGCCACTGCCTTCCAGGAACTCGACGCACAATCCGAAGCACGCGGCCTCGAGCATGGCGAATGGCTTGCCATGCTGCTCGAGCGCGAGGCTACCATGCGCCGCCAGAAGCGTTTCGAAGCCCGCGCCAGAGCTGCAAAACTTCGCCATGACGCACAGATCGAGAATGCCGACTTTCGTGCCGCACGCGGTCTTGATCGCAATCTGTTCATGGCGCTCGCCGGCTGCGACTGGATCAGAAAGCATCACAGTCTTCTCATCACCGGGCCGGCCGGCGTCGGCAAGAGCTGGCTGGCCTGTGCGCTTGGCCACAAAGCTTGCCGAGAGGATTTCTCCGTCGCCTATCACCGCGTTCCCCGGCTGTTTGCAACGCTTGCCCTCGCGAGAGGCGACGGACGTTATGGCCGGATCCTCAAGCAACTCGCCAAAACCGACCTTCTCATTCTCGATGACTGGGGACCGGAAAAACTCAATGATGACCAGCGGCGTGATGTGCTTGAGATCATTGAAGACCGCTACGAACGCCGATCGACAATCGTCACCAGTCAGCTGCCCCTGGATCGCTGGTACGAGATCATTGCAAACCCAACCCTGGCCGATGCCATCCTGGACCGCCTCGTTCACAACGCCTATCGCATCGATCTCACCGGTGAAAGCATGCGAAAACAGCGCTCGCCGAGAGCGTCCGAAACAGCGCACGCTTGACCTGAAACGAAACCCAATCCAAACATCAACGAGACCCAGGATCAGTCCGAAAAATGGCCGGCTTCAAATCGGAACACCGGCCGGAATGAAATCGGAATGACTGGCCGGCTTCAAATCGGAATCGATGGCCGGCTTCGTCGGAATACGCAATCCGATGGCCGCGCAAACCGAAGTTTCGTCTTTTTCGTCGCCCAATCATCGAGTTGGCGGATGAACACAGTCCGTTCGCGCAGGTGGGGTCAGTTAGTTTCCGGCGTCGATGAGGCATGCTTCTTATCCAACAGCTGCCGGAATTCCCCTGGCTCGAACGCCATCATTGGGGCGCGAGTTTATAATCCAGCGGCTGCCGCAGCTGCTACTCGTGTGGCAAGCGTCTCCTTAGGCGGTCTTGCAGCGCCGGCCGGTCGGCGACGAGGTCGTCCAGGGGTAGGGGCCCGTGGTCCGGCCGCTGCCCGTCCAACAATTGTCGAACCAGCTCCCACGTGCCGTCCAAGACAAAGACGCCGCAATCATGATTGTTCAGCTGTTGGGCCATGGGAGCTGGCTCCGAGGTGGCGTTCAGCACTCTCGCGAGCCGTTTTGCAGGCGCGTTGTTGTGGCCCGCTCGCTGGAGGGAGTCGTAATGATAGGCGACCGGCATTTCTGGATTGCGGCGATCAACCAGCAGCAGTGACCAATGACTGCCTTCGCGGGTAAGAGTGCCGTTGTTCACTGGCACGAACACGAAGTCGGCTGGGCCGGCATTTCGATTATAGATGGACTGCAATATGTCTCGCGCGTATTGCAGCTCGCGATGACGCAGTAGATGGGATACCGACGGATCCACCAGCAGCGTCCGCGCGGCGAGCATCGGATCGAGCGCCTGCAGCTGCTCGTGAAGCAAATTGTAATCCCTCAGTATGTGCTCGTCGGCGAGCCACTGGTCGGGCCCGAGCACCAATCCCTTCGCGACATTGGATGAGGCTCTCGGACCCGACGCCCCGAGCTGAGTATCGGAGGAGGTGGTCGTGGACGTAGTCAAATCAACCACTGGAAGGCCGCGGTAGGTGTCTCCCGGCCTGGTGGTTACTGGCGATGCGGGTTGGCGAATCTTGGCCCGCGTCGCTGGCGCAGCTTCACCCATCGGCGAAAGTCGACCGCGATGCATGAGCGGACCGTCACCGGGGCCTCCCGGCCCGAAGACGGCGGCGGCCTCTGTCCCTTGCATCATCGTTTGCCGCTCCGTGTCGCCGAGCGTCTGCTTGCGCGGACGCACCGGTGCGGAATGAGCATCGTCGCGCAAGTCGGACGGCGTGGGCGCATTCAGATCAACAAAAGACTGAAGACCATCGAAGGTGCCTGAACGAGCCCTCGCACCGGGCGGCGGCCCTGGCGCAAAGTGAGCATCGTCGCGCAAGTCGGACGGTGTGGGCGCATTCAGATCAACAAAAGACTGAAGACCATCGAAGGTGCCTGAACGAGCCCTCGCACCGGGCGGCGGCCCTGGCGCAAAGTGAGCATCGTCGCGCAAGTCGGACGGATCTGAAGCAACCAATGCCTCAGAGCCAGGATAGAGATGCTGAGCTCCGGCACGTAATAGTGAAGCCAGCTCTTGCATCTGCCGCCGCACCAACTCCTCGCTTAACCACGCCAAACCTTTACCGTTCGATGACGTTGGCACGGGAGAAAGTTCCTGCGGCACGCCGGGTTGTCGAGCGCCATGGTGATGAGCCGGTACTGGCCCGGCAAACGGCGGCGGAAAATCAGGTGCCGGAACCATAGCATTGAGCTCGAATGGTGTGGGCGGATTCCGATGGACCATTGCCTCGAACCCGCCGTCCTTGCGCCTCGGCAGGACGCTGCTCCCGGCAAACTCGTCCGCACCCGGATGGCGGTCGTGACGCCTGTTCAAAGCATGCACGGCTCCTGCAGACGCCGGCGGTTGACAATGGCTCGCACTTGACCCCAGAGAGGGCAGTGAGTCGGCCTTGTTCATTCCCTCCCAAAGTAGATCCTGATCGTAATCTTCCATAGGAACGACGAATCGCGGAGCGATAGCGTCATGCGGGGCACTGTGCTGCGCAGCGGCGCCCCCGATACCCCTAATCTCAGACTGCAGCCTTGGAATGTATTCGGACTCTCTCCCCCGCACGACGAGCTGCTCTTCCAATGGCAATGCGCCCACCTGGTAGGCGGAGGGCTGCATCGGCATGCAACCGCCTGAATTAGCGATCCCGTTCAGCTGCAGCTGAATGGCGACGGCTGGCGGCGCATTCAGTTTCCTCTGCCGCTTCGCTGGCCTCAACCCAGCTGTGTCATGCTCATCGCCGACGAAGGCTTCCTCGCTTGGCATTAGGTTGTTGCTCGAGGGGGGTACACCCATCAAATCGTCCCGAGACCGTTGGTGATTGGACACTCCGGGATACCGTGCCTGGTCATGCTCGAGAAATGACGACGGGCCGGGTTCGTCCATCAGCTCCAAACCCACGGTTTGATCGCGGGCTGCCGCACGAAGCAGCTTTGGCCAACTGCCAGCTTCATGCGAAGCGCTGTGCTGCGCAGCGGCGTCGCCGACCCAACTCGGCGCCAGCGATGTCGCGTCTCCGCAATTGATGAGCGAAACGGCCCCGGGGGGGGCGTTCCGCTTAGAGCGGCCGATCGCCACGATGCCGCCTGTCGACTGCGAGCTTCGGAGATGACCTAATGCCGTCAGGAGTCTCGCGGGATTGCCCTTTCCGATGAACTCGAGCACTTCACCGCCATCGGACAACGACTTGCTATTGAGCCGAGCACCAATGCTCGTTTTGTTATTTGCGTGCAGCCAGCGGCCAAAGCGGCGAAGAATTTGTGCATTATTCTTGATGGTGAGTTCGGCGGCGTTGCTTTTGGCGAGGGCCTCCTCAAGGCCTAAAATAAGGGAAGCATCCTGGGGATAGAGAGGCTGCTGCTTCCTGCGAACCCGAACTGACCGAGCCGGCCGCGGGAAGGACAACGGGCCGGGTTCGTCAGTCAACTCGAAACGCACATCATCTTGATCGTGGGCTGCGGCAGCCAGCTCCTTTGGCCAATTGCCGGCTTCGTGCGAAGCGCTGTACTGCGAAAGCGCCTCGCCGACCCGCCTCGGCTCCATCAGTACTGCGTCCTTGGGATCAGCAACGACGGGAACATGGCGTTCGCGCTCGATCGCTTTGGCGCCGGCGTGCGATTTTCGGAGATAAGCCAGTGCGGAGCCGATCCTTCGATCACCACCGGCGTCCATCCTGTAAACTTTGACATCTCCATCCAGCGCCTTGCCGGAAAGCCGGCCGGCGATGCCCTTCTTGTTCCTTTGACGCAGGTAGTCACTGAAACTCCTAAGAGCAGTTGCATTCCTTTTGCCGGTCTCAATATCGGCGTTGTCTCTGTACTCTTTGATGAGAGCCGCGATGAGAGCCGTGTCCTCCGGATGTGGAGTCAACTCAGCGCGGCCTGCGATCGGAGCGATGCCGCCCGTCGACTGCGAGGTCCGGAGATGATCTATGGCCGGAAGGAGTACCTTTGGATTACGCTTTCCTAAGAATTCGCGCGCATCATCGGTCAGCGACTGCTGGTCGAGGCGATACTTCATGGGAGTTTTGTCGTTTGCGAAGAGCCAGCGGCCAAATCTGCGAAGAGCACGTACATAGTCGTTGACGGTGTGCTCGGAGGCCCCGGCCTTAACGAGGGCATCGTCAAGCCCCAAAATCAGCGGAGCATCCTCGGGATAAAGAGGCTGGTTCCGACGCCGAACTGACTGAGCCGGCCGCGGCGGCGTAGAGGACGGGCCGGGTTCGGCCATCGGCTCTAACCCCGCGTCTTGATCGCGGGCTGCCGCAGGACGCTGCTTTGGCCAACTGCCAGCGTTTTGCGACGCGTTTTGCTGCGCAGCGCTGGCGCCGACCCACCTCGGCTCAAGCGGTGTCGCGTCTCCGGAATTGATGAGCGAAACGGCCTTCCGCTTAGGGCGGCCGATCGACACGATGCCGCCCGTCGACTGCGAGGTCGGAAGATGACCTAATGCCGGCTGGAGTTTCGCGGGATCGCCCCTTCCGATGAACTCGAGGACTTCACCACCATTGGACGGGTTGAGCCGACCACCAATCGGCGACGGCTGGGACGCCGAGCCGGCTGGTATTGCTTTACCGCCTCCACCTGAATTGGCGATCTCGCTCAGCTGCTGCTCAAACGCCACCGCAACTGCGGACGATGCCGCGGGTGAGCTCTCTCGCAGGCCGGTCCTGTTCGATTGTTCGCGCATCCGATTGGTTGAGGTGAAATCCATCCGTTCTCACTTTCAGCAATGCAAGCTAGTTTGAAGCCGAGCGTGTATCTGCCATAGGGGAGCTGTCGACAACCTGACGAAATCGAACGGTGCTGTCACATTGATTGAGGGGTAAGGAAATTGAGGTAGCAGCGCGCCCATGACCGTGAGTGCACCGACCTACAAGAACCACCGCTATCCGATCGAAATCGTGGCCCGTGCTATCTGGCTCTACTTCCGCTTCAATCTGAGCTTGCGCGATGTCGAGGAAATGCTGCTCGATCGCGGGATCGTCGTTTCCTACGAGACCATCCGCCGATGGTGCCGAAAGCACGGCCCTGATTATGCGCGCCGCATACGGCCACATTGCAAACAACGTGACAACGCCGATGGTTCAACTCGCCTGGCTATGGCTGCGTCATCAACCGCAATCGGCGCTTGCTCTCTGGTTCCGTGGACGCGTCGATCAAAACGGCGGGCGGATGCGTAAGACAATGATCGTGGCGCTCGCCCGCAAGCTGCTAGTCGCACTCTGGAAGTATGTGACCGCCGGCATCGTGATCGAAGGCGTCGTGGTGAAGGCTGTTTGACCCTAATCCCGTAATCCGCCAGGACCCGATCAGTCCTGGCCGATCCAGGTGGATGAACCGATACCTGGCATGGCCTGAATGCCGTTTTGTAGAATGGTCTCATCCTCCTGAGCCCTTGCCCGCCGCAAGCGGGATATTGGTGCGCCGTCCTGAACGGCGACCGCATGTGAGGTTGATCGTGCTCGGAGACGGCCGGTCATGCAATCGGGCTCAGACATTGGATGCCGAAACAGTCCTGGAGTTCTGCGACAGAACCGACCGGTGGCCAGGTCATCTCGGAAGACCTCGGCATCAAGCTCGAGAATGTCGGCCTCAACATGCTCGGCCGCGCCAAGAAGGTGTCGATCTCCAAGGAGAACACCGCCATCGTCGATGGCGCCGGCAAGAAGTCCGAGATCCAGGGCCGCGTCGCCCAGATCAAGCAGCAGATCGAGGAGACCACCTCGGACTACGACAAGGAGAAGCTGCAGGAACGTCTCGCCAAGCTCGCGGGCGGCGTTGCGGTGATCCGCGTTGGTGGTGCGACGGAAGTCGAAGTCAAGGAAAAGAAGGACCGCGTTGACGATGCGCTGAACGCGACCCGCGCGGCCGTGGAAGAAGGCATCGTTGCCGGCGGTGGCGTGGCCCTGCTGCGCGCTTCGGCCAACATCAAGGCTGCCGGCGCCAATGCCGACCAGGCTGCTGGCATCAACATCGTGCGTCGCGCGCTGCAGGCTCCGGCCCGCCAGATCGCCTCGAACGCCGGTGTGGAAGCATCGATCGTTGCCGGCAAGATCCTTGAGAACAAGGGCGCGACCTTCGGCTACAACGTAAGCGGTGTTCTCAGGCCACGCTTTGAGATCGGGATTTGCGGCGTAGGCCCACGGCAGCAGTTGGTCGATCTGACTATTTGAATGCCCGTTGACGATCTTGGTGAGAACGTCAGAGAGATAGGCGAGCGGCTCGACATCGTTGAGCTTGGCGGTCTCGATCAACGACGCGATGGTTGCCCAGTGTTCGGCTCCGGCGTCGGAACCGGCAAACAGCGCATTCTTGCGATTGAGGGCAATTGGTCTGATTGAACAACGACGTTGGAGTCGATCTCGATCCGGCCATCGTCGATGAATCGGGTCAAGCCGTCCCAGCGTGACAAAGCGCAGCGGATTGCTTCGGCGAGCTTTGTCTTCTGGCTGATGTAGCTGAGTTGTTCATGCAGCCAGGGAGCAAGGCTGTCGGTGATCGGACGACTTCTTTCCTCGCGGGCGACATGACGCTCCTCGTGGGTCCGGCCACGTATCTCTTCTTCGATCCTGTAAAGTTCGGCGATGCGTCGCAGCGCCTCGCTGGCGATGGGTGCCGGACCGGCCGCAGCCAGCTCATAGAAGCGGCGTCGAACGTGGGACCAGCAGAAAGCTAGCAACACGGTGTTCTTTGCAGCGAGCGGGCGATATCCACTGTAGCCGTCTACCTGCAGGATGCCGACGAAGCCGTCGAGATGGGCCATCGGTCGTTCGCCTTTGCGATCTGGCGCATAGACATAGGCGACACCGGGCGGGTCATCGCCCTGCCACGGCCGGTCATCTCGTGCATAAGCCCAGAGCTGGCCGGTCTTGGGATGATCAAGCAGCCACTGATGGACCGGGCGCAGATGCCAGGCGGCACGGCCGACCCAGTCGGCGAGGGTCGCACGGTCGAGATCGATGCCCTGACGCTTGTAGATTTGCGCCTGGCGATACAGCGGCAAGTGGTCGGCATATTTGGAAATCAGCACCTGAGCGACGGTTGCTTCCGTCGGAATGCCGCCTTCGATCAGCCTTGCCGGGGCTGGAGCCTGAACAACGACCTCTCCGCAGGCCCGGCAGGCATACTTTGGGCGGCGCACCACAAGAACGCGGAATTGGGCGCGCACAAGGTCCAGCTTCTCGCTGACGTCCTCGCCGATACGATGCAGGTCGTTGCGGCAGCAGGGACAGGCGTGGTCATCTATATCGACCACGATCTCGATGCGCGGCAGATGTGCTGGCAGCGAATCTCTGTTCGTGCGGCGTTTGGCGACCTGCGCCTGTCGAACAGCGGGAGCGGCTTGCTCGTTGTCCTCCAGACCGGCAGCTTCGACTTGCTAGAGCGTTTCATGTTTTGACGGAAGCGTATCCGGCATTTTCGAAGTAGTTCTTGCATTCGGCTGCCTCGATGGTTTCGACGAGGTGGCCGATGTGGCGCCAAGTTTCCTCGACGGTGCGTTTCTGAGCCTGGCGCATCCAGTGTTTGATCTTGGCGAAGGCCTACTCAATCGGATTGAGGTCCGGAGAGTAGGGCGGCAGGTACCAAAGCCTGGCGCCGGCAGCCTTGATCATCTGCCTGATGGCCGCCGACTTATGACTTCCCAGATTATCCATGACGACGATGTCGCCGGGCTTCAGAACGGTGAGGAGCTGCTGCTCGACATAAGCGCGGAAGCATTGGCCGTTGATCGGTCCGTCGAAGACACAAGGTGCTGCGAGCCGATCCCAGCGCAGCGCGCCAAGGAAGGTCAGCGTGCGCCAGTGGCCGTGCGGCGCCAGGCCGCGCAGCCGCTTGCCCTTCGGCCCCCAACCTCGCAGCGGAGCCATGTTGGTCTTGATCCAGGTCTCATCGATGAAGACCAGGCACTGTGGATCGAGACCGGTCTGCCAAGATCGCCATCGCTGCCGCCTGCGGGCAATATCAGCGCGCGCCTGCTCAAGGGCGAACAGTGTTTTTTTTGAAGCTCAGGCCCTCGCGGCGCAGGAACATCCAGATCGTATTGTGCGAGACCTTGACCCCGCGCGCGGCCAACTCGTCTTTCAGCCTATGCAAACTCAGCTCAAAGGTCTGATTGATCCGCTCCACGATGAAGGCCCGATGCGGCTCAAGAATGCGCTTGCGATGTCCGCCCATCTTGCCCGGTGCCACCGAGCCGGTCGCCCGATAGCGCTGCGACCACTTCACGACAGAAGAAACTGCAACGCCAAAGCGCGATGCCACGGTACGGCAATTCTCGCCTGCGCCAACGGCTTCAACAACACGCTCACGAAGATCGTTTGAAAGCGCTCGCGTCATCAGATGCTGGCCTCCAATCCAGCCTGCATCTTGAATCACAAACAACCTGATTTGGGAATCCTACGATTCTCTCAAAACAGGAAACGCTCTAGGCCTCTTCAAGCCCAAGCAGAAGCTGATCCTCGGGAAGTGTCTCGGCACGGCGACCGAACCGGTGACGCTGCAATTCCTTGATGATCTGACGCAGGCGGGCGTTCTCCGCCTCGCGCGAAAGCACCATCGCTTTCAGCGCGTTCAGATCATCCGGAAGCTCGTCCGCCGTTATCGCCATGGATTGAGAACAGCATATTTTACCGCTTGGATCGAGGGGCTGGATAGTGCTGATTCAATTGGTCGCGGCCGTCATCCAGCCTTTACCGGCGTGCGCGTTTCTCCGCAATGATCTGCGCCTTCTGACCGTCGCTCCATTCGCGACGGCGGCCATTGACGGTGTAAACCTCGAACCGGCGCACCGGCTCATCCCTGGATTTAAGCGTAAGCTCTGAAATCGACATATGTCCAAGCCCCTCTTCCAGGCTGAACATCGACAATCATACGCTGATCCGGAAGGTGGGGTCAAAACAGCGCTTACGCTACAACGCCCAGACCGGCGAGTATGGCGACATGATCGCCATGGGTATCGTCGATCCGGTCAAGGTCGTGCGCACGGCTCTCCAGGACGCGGCTTCGGTCGCCGGCCTGCTCGTCACCACCGAAGCCATGATCGCGGAGGCTCCGAAGAAGGAGTCGGCTGGCGGCGGCATGCCTGGCGGCATGGGCGGCATAGACTTTTAATCCAGCCGATCCGGCTTCACATACGCGAAAGGGCGGCAGCGATGCCGCCCTTTTCCTTGAAGTGGATCCGGCCGGAAACCTTCGGCGCGTACGCCGGCCGTATGGCCGTAGTAGCGACGGTCGTGAAAGCAGGACAAGGAGAGATCGCCATCGTTCCCGCCGATGCCGCAACCCATCGCCTCAATCGCCGCAACGCGGCGCATCAGCGCCGCCTCCGAATAGCATGGCTCGTTCATGGCCTGCCTCCCCCTTTGGCGGGAACCGGGAGGCGGCTCCCTGAATGTTGAAACTATGCCGGCTGCGCGGTCCGCCAGCCTTCGTGGTAGGTTTCCCTTACCTGTCTCGCATAGGGCGCGGGCGCGACCTGTACCCTGATTTCGATCTGCTTGTGCCTCTCAACGGTGGTCTTGGCCGAGCCGCCGTCCGCCTCGCCCCAGACCAGTGTGAGGACATCGCCAATCTCTACGCTGGGGTCGACCGTTCCGAGCGACAGCATTGAGCGTTCATTGAAGGAATAGCCGGTGAACATCGACAAACCGACTGTCTTGCCCGCCTTTGTCACTTTGTCGTAGGACGACGAGGCATAGTTGGAAAGCGGCAGGTCGATGTATTTGTAGTTGCCGATGTCGGGTTCGAAAAAGGAGCGGAAGACCTTGGCGACATCATCGGCATTCCAGGCAAAGGTCACCTTCCTGCGATGCGGCTGGTCGGCAATCTTCTTTAGCGCCTCGCGGCCAATGAAATCATGGTCAAACTTGACGAACGACCCATAGCCGAGATCGTAAGGCGTGAGATAGTAGTCCTCGATGTCGTTGGAATCGAAGCTTCCGCCGATGGAGCCGGTCGCCTCGTAGCTGTCAGCCGGCAGCCATTCGCGGTAGGATTTCATTTCACGGCCCGTGTAGACGGCCGGCAGCGGCGAGGGGATCCAGCCCGATTCCAATGTATTGGTGGCGTAGGCGCGCGATCCAACCTGACGCAGGTCGAAATCCTTGCCGGCCTCGATGATTGCAGCCCGGATCTCTTCGCCTTCCTCGTAAGGTCCCCAGATCTCCAAGCCTGGCACACCCGACATACCATGTCGGAGCGCACGGACCCTGCGTCCAGCTATGGTGATGGCGTCCATGTTGAAGAATTTGATGTCGGGGACCGGACCGCCATTCAGCCTCTCGAGGATTTGTGGCGCATTCGGTCCTTGCACCTGGAATCGGTAACGCTTGCGCACCACGGGTTTGCCGCCGGGTCGGGACGGCGATCTGTCGTCGCGCTCCAGCCTGACGTCGTAGCCGCCGGTCTCGGCGTGAAACTGAACCCAGTTGATCGTCGGCGCACGACCGACGATCAGGAACTGCTGCTGCGCCAAATAGAAGATGATGACATCGCCGATCACGTGTCCGCCATGACTGCAGGGCACGAACTGTTTGGCCTTGTTAACGGTGAAATTCGTAAAACTGTTGATCGCCAGCCGTGAAAGGAGCTTTTCTGCGTCCGGCCCCTCAATCATCAACTCGGCCATGTGGTGCGCTTGGTCGAACAGCACGGCAGTTTCACGCCAAGCCCGCTGTTCGTCGCGCCAGTTGTTAAACTCCGACGGAACGACGGGATAGACATAGGCGCCGTTCTGCGAGTTGCGCAACATGCCAACGACGCTCTTCACGCCCGCCAGCTTCTGTTCGAGGTTTTTTACAACGTCCACCACTTGAAACTCCCTGGATTGTCTTGTTTTTGATACTTCGGCGGCTTCCGCCCACTTTCAGCAGTTGCGGCTAGACGCTGCGCCGGCTTAGCGCCGGGCGGCAGCTGGTCAAGGAGCGTCTCCTGCAGCGCCGTGAAACGGTTGGCGAGCGCCCGTGCCGGTCGTCCGGAGATGAGCGAAGTCAGGCGAGTGTGATACGCGCCATGTCCGGTCAAGGCTTTGCGATAGGCCTCGTCCGCGGCGGACTCGGGGCAGGAGATAAACGCCGTCCCGAGTTGCGCGGCAACTGCACCGAGATCAAGTGCCACTGCGATGCCTGCACCATCCATGATACCGCCCGCCGCGATGACGGGCCGATTGGCTTGGCGAGCGAGCAGCCGCGTCAATGCAAATGTGCCGAGACCGTCATCGGGCGAGGCTGGGTCGAAGACGCCGCGATGCCCCCCGGCTTCGATTCCCTGTGCCACGATGACATCGATGCCGGCCGCTTCGATCTTGCGGGCCTCTTCAAGGCTGGTCGCGGTCGCAAAGAGCATGATACCAGCCGCCTTCAGCGCCCTGATCGCGTCCGTCGACGGCAAGCCAAAATGCAGACTGACGGCGGGTGGCTTTGTTTCGAGCAGAAACGACAATCGTTCAGGGTCATCGTTGAGGCTCTTGTAGATCGTGCGGAGTTCCTTTGGAGCCTCGGCACCAAACTCGCGAAAGACCGGCGCTAGCCATTCGAGCCAGGCCGCTTCACGCTCGCGATCAACTTTCGCCGAGCCATGCACGAACACATTTACGTTAAAGGCGCGATCGGTCCTTGCGCGCAGTTCCTCGACCATCGTTCGCGCGCCATTTGCGTCGCTCGCGCCAATACCGATAGAGCCGAGCCCGCCGGCATTGGAGACTTTGGCAGCCAATGCCGGGGTCGAAACCCCGGCCATCGGCGCCTGAACGATCGGTAGTGTCATTCCAAGTTTATCCAGCACGAATGCTTCTCCTCGGCAGCTCAAGAGTTCGTCGGTCGGACCGAAGAATCGTATGTGCGTGGTCCGGCGATGCGCCTGCCCGAATCAGGTCAGTGACGAATGAGCGCCGTCGCACAGACAGAATCGGCTCCAGTGTTGTCATGGCTTCTAGGATCGGGCTCCGCCTTGGGTCGGAATTTTTGATTGACTAACGTTCACAAAAGAAGAATACATACTCGAAACAATTCTGCAATGGAGAATCTTCTATGGATCTCGCAGCTCTCGCGGTGTTCCGCACCGTCGCCCGCGAGCAAAGCATCACCCGAGCTGCCGGATTGCTCGGCCGCGTCCCTTCTAACGTCACCACTCGCATTCAGCAGCTCGAGGCCGAGATCGGTGTGCCGCTGTTCCAACGCGACAGGTGCTGTCACATTGATTTTGGCTTAACGGTTTGACGATAAGTCAGGTTGGCATGGTCGAAGCATGCGCCACCTACAAGAACCATCGCTTCCCGATCGAAATCGTTGCTCATGCCGCCTGGCTTTATTGCCGGTTCGGGCTGAGCCTGCGCGATGTTGAAGAAATGCTGCTGGAGCGGGGGATCGTCGTCTCCTACGAGAACATTCGCCGCAGGGGAAAGAAGCACAGTCCCGATTATGCACGTCGCCTGCGCCGCAAGGCGCCATCGAAAGACGATGTCTGGCATCTTGATGAGGTAGCCGTGCGCATCAACGGCAGACGGTGCCGGCTGTGGCGCGCCGTCGACCAGGACGGCTATGTGCTGGATGAGATCGCGCAGACCCGCCGCAATACCAAGGCGGCCAGGCGTCTGCTCATTCGTCTGCTGAAGAAGCAAGGCCTGTCGCTGAAGCGTATCGTCACCGATAAGCTGCGCTCCTATTCAGCGGCAAGACGTCAGGTCATGCCCAATATCGAGCACCGGTCGCACAAGGGCCTCAACAACCGGGCGGAGAACTCTCACCTGCCGTTTCGAAAGCGGGAGCGCATTCGGCAAGGCTTCCGCAGCATTGGCTCCCTTCAGCATTTCGTCTCCGTCTTCTCCGCCATACGCAATGTCTTTGTCCCCTCCCGCTCAAACAGGTCTGCCACGCAGATCCGAACTCACCGCCTCAATGCCATGGCAGAATGGAAGGCCGTGGCGTTGCAGATTGCCTGAAAACAGCTGTGGGCTTCCGCGCGTCCACGCTTCAAACAATGTGACAGCGCCGGAATAGGAGTTGATGAATGACCGAAGAGAACAATCGCCAGAATGCGGAATTGATGGAATTGACCGCGGATATTGTCGCGGCGTTTGTCCAAAATAACGCAGTACCTGTAGCAGGCCTGCCCGATCTAATTTCTTCAGTGAACTCCGCTCTCGTTAGCTTAGTCAAGCCAGCTGTAGTCGAGCAGCCAACACCGACACCGGCGGTCAATCCCAAAAAGTCTGTGTTTCCCGACCACATCATTTCTTTGGAAGACGGGCGCAAGTTCAAGTCGATGAAACGGCACTTGGGCTTGCTTGGCATGACGCCTGACGAGTATCGAGCTAAGTGGGGGTTGGCGCGGGACTACCCTATGGTGGCACCAAGCTACGCTGCACAACGGTCAGAGCTGGCGAAGTCTTTCGGACTTGGTCGCAAGGCGAGCGCAAAAATGCCCACCAAGAAGGCGCCAGCCAAGCGGGTGAAGGCCTAAGAAGACCCTGCCTCAGGCAAGCGGGCTCGATGCGATGACGCGTCAATCTCGACTGGCGAGCAGAAATACTATGTGTCGAACTTACCGGCCGACGCGAGCAGGCACCTCAGCAGTTGAAAGAGGAACTCGGCCTCGACCACTTCGAAGGTAGATCCTGGACCGGATTACACAGACACGCCTTGATGACCATGATCGCCTACGCCTTTCTCCAATCCCGCCGCCTCAAAGCAGCGGGACGGAAAAAAAAGAGTCGGGGGCCGCCGCCACAACCGAGCATGCCGGCCATCAGGCAGGCCATCCTCGACCTCTTCGCACGGCCGCCACCCAGGCGATGCCCCCACTGTGAGAAACTCCTCGCCGACGCCGTCGAATCTAAACTGCCAAAGTAGTGCTTGTCGTCCGAATCAAACGATGCGCTATGGGCCAAGTTCTTCATGGGAGCGCCACGACGACAGAGGCGATCCGTCGAGCGATACAACATAGTCAAGAGAGCCTGAGGACGCTGGCCAAACGCTACGGGGATTAACCAGAAGACGGTCGCGAAGTGGAAGACGCGGACTGCGGTGGCCGATCTGCCGACCGGCCCGAAGGAGCCGCGCTCGACGGTGCTCTGCGTCGAGGAAGAGGCGATCATCGTCGCCTTCCGTCGCTACACGCTGCTGCCACTGGACGACTGTCTCTATGCGCTGCAGCCAACGATCCCGCATTTGACCCGGTCTTCATTGCATCGCTGCCTGCAGCGCCACGGCATCGGTCGGCTGCCGGATGTCGAGGGTGACAAGCCCGCGAGAAAGAAGTTCAAGAGCTATCCGATCGGCTACTTCCACATCGACGTCGCCGAGGTGCGGACCGAACAGGGCAAGCTGCACATGTTCGTCGCCATCGATCGCACATCGAAGTGAGCCTTCGTCGAACTGCACGAGAAGGTCACCACCGCCGTCTGTGGCGCGACAATTCTGATGAGAAGCGCGCGACAATCTGGATGAGAATCTGGTGTCGCGGCGGAGGTGATGATCGCGGCATTGATTGCCGCGCGCAAGAGGGTTTGTCGGTTTGATTGTCGCGGCGCGTCAATCAGCGACGCTGTTGGCGGGTGTGGCATAGGACGCGGGGCGTCCCGGGCCACGCTTTCGCTCCATGGCCTCGCGGCGCCTGTAGCTCTCGACATTCATCTCGAAGATGGTGGCGTGATGGACGAGGCGGTCGACCGCGGCGAGCGTCATGGCGGGGTCGGGGAAGACCTTGCCCCATTCGCCGAACGGCTGGTTGGCGGTGATGAGCATTGAGCGCCGCTCGTAGCGGGCGCTGATGAGCTCGAACAGCACGCTGGTCTCGGCCTGGTCCTTGGTGACGTAGGCGAGATCATCGAGGATCAGGAGATGGAACTTGTCGAGCTTGGCCAGAGCGCTCTCGAGCGGCAGGTCTCGCCGTGCCGTCTGAAGCTTCTGGACGAGGTCGGTTGTTCTGGTGAAGAGCACCCGCCAGCCATTCTCGATGAGCGCAAGGCCGATGGCTGAAGCGAGATGGCTTTTGCCGCCGCCGGGCGGGCCGAACAGAAGCAGGTTCGCCCCCTTCTCCAGCCAGCTGTCGCCGGCGGTGATCGCCATCACCTGGGCCTTGGAGATCATCGGCACGGCCTCGAACGCGAAGGTGTCGAGGGTCTTGCCCGGCAGGAGGCGGGCCTCGGCGAGGTGGCGTTCGATGCGGCGGCGGTCGCGTTCGGCCAGTTCATGCTCGGTGATCGCGGCGAGAAAGCGGGCGGCGGGCCAGCCTTCCTTGTCGGCCTGTTCGGCGAATTGCGGCCACATGAGCTTGATGGCCGGCAAGCGCAGTTCGTTGAGGAGCAGGCTGAGCTTGGCGGTATCGACAGTGGTGTTGGTCTTCATGCCGCGTCTCCCGTCAGGCTGGCGCCGAGCAGGGCTTCATAGGCATTGAGCGGCGCAAGGCGCACGACGACATTCGGCAGCCGGGAGGGATCGGGGGCGAAGCGTTCCCGCAAGGCGGCCATGTCGGGCAATCGGCGCGCCTGCAGCGCGGCATCCAGTTGGTCGGCCAGTTCGCTCTCGCAGGCGCGCTCGTGAGCCATGGCGAGAAGATCCACCATGATGCGGCAGGCCTGCCGCTCCGGCAGCCGCTCCATGAGCATGTCGAAGGTGTGCCGATACGCCTCGCGCGGAAAGAGCTGGTCGCGATAGACCAGGTTCAACAGCGCCATCGGCTTGCGACGCAGCGAATGGATGACATGCCGGTAATTGACGACCTGATCGTGTTTGCCCGATGGAGAGGCACGTCCGCGCGGCAGCGTCACGAGAAGGGTGCCGCCGATGAAGATGTCCAGTCGATCGTCGAAAAGGCGCACCCTGAGCCGGTGGCCGATCAGGCGCGAGGGCACGGTGTAGAACACCTTGCGCAGCGTGAAGCCGCCCGATGAGGTGACGCGCACGGTGACCTCCTCGTAGTCGGATGTGCGCCGGACGGGCAGTTCCTGGAGCTCGGCGCGCTCGATGTCGATGCGCTTGGAATTGCGGGCGTTCATGCGGCTGACGATCTCGTCGACGAAGCGGCGGTAGCAGACCAGATCGCCGAAATCGCTCGATCCTCTCATCAGAGCCGCGTCGTCGATCGCCCGCTTGAGATGGCCGTGCGGGGCGTTGTTGCGTGGATCACCCGGCGACTGATATTGAGCGGTGGTTTTCAGTCTCCTGATCCGGATTTCGACGATGCCGCACAAGTTCAATGCCGATCGGCGGGACAAGATTGCCAAGCAGAAATATCGAGTGACGAATTGGCCGGCATATAATGAAAGCCTGCGTCAACGTGGTGATTTGACCATCTGGGTGAAGGATGAGGCCCTGTCTTTATGGACGGCGCGGAGGCGGACATCGCGGGGTGGTCAGCCGAAATACTCGGATCTGGCGATTACGTTGTGCTTGACCCTGCGCGTCGTCTACGGGCTGGCGCTACGCCAGACCCAAGGCTTGATGCGCAGTGTCGCGGCGCTGATGGGGTTCGATATTGCCGTGCCTGACTTCTCCACCCTGTCTCGCCGGAGCAAAGGGCTGGCGTTGCCGTCGACAAAGTCCCGAGCCACAACATCAGGTCCGGTCCATCTGGTTGTCGACAGCACCGGCTTGAAGGTCGAGCTATGGCGGAAAATGGGTGATGACGGTTTGAGAAGGGCGGCGTATCGAGGCGGGTGATTGAAGCCTGCCAGAACCTCTCAAGGAGAGCGATACGCCATGAACGAGACTATCAACATTGTTCGCCTTCGTCAGCCCGACGAGATCGATGATCCCCTGACGGATGTGCTCCGCACCGGCGCGCGCAAATTGCTGGCGCAGGCGATCGAGATGGAGGCCGAAGCGTTTCTTGCCGAGATGCGGGATCTGAAGCTGCCGGACGGACGTGAGCGGCTGGTCCGGCACGGTCGCGGCCCGGAGCGGAGCATCCAGACGGGGATCGGGCCGGTGCCCGTCAGCCGGGTGAAGGTCCGGGACCGCGGCGCGACCGGCGAAGCGGACCGGGTCCGGTTTTCCTCATCGATCCTACCCAAATGGGCGCGTCGGACGCGAAGTCTGGACGCGCTGCTTCCCGTTCTTTACCTGCGCGGCGTTTCGACGGGCGACTTTCAGGAAGCTCTGGCAGCCCTGCTCGGCAAGGAGGCAGCGAACCTCTCACCCTCGGTGATCACGCGGCTGACGGCAGAGTGGACCACCGAATACGAGCGTTGGCAAAAGCGCGATCTTTCGGCGCGCCATTATGTCTATGTGTGGGCGGACGGGGTCTATCTCCAGGCGCGCATGGAAGACCATGCCGAATGCATGCTGGTGCTGATCGGCGCCACGCCTGAGGGCAAAAAAGAACTCGTCGGCTTCCAGACAGGGATTCGTGAGAGTGCGCAGAGCTGGCGCGAGCTGCTGGTCGACGTGAAGCGTCGTGGCCTGCAAATCGCGCCCGATCTTGCCGTCGGCGACGGCGCGCTTGGCTTCTGGAGCGCGCTCGATGAGGTCCTTCCCGGCACCAAGCACCAGCGGTGCTGGGTGCACAAGACAGCCAACGTGCTCAACAAGGTGCCGAACTCAATGCAGGCCGGCATGAAGACAGATCTGCGCGAAATCTTTTCCGCCCCGAACCGAGCCTCAGCCGAGACGGCGATTGCCGTCTTTGTCGAGAAATATGATGCGAAATACGGCAAGGCGGTCGACTGCCTGACCAAAGATCAGAATGCCTTGCTGGCGTTCTACGATTTCCCCGCCGAACATTGGGATCATCTGCGGACATCGAATCCCATCGAGAGCGTTTTTGCCACCGTTCGCCATCGCACGGTGCGCACGAAAGGCTCCCTATCATCGAAGACCGCAAGGCTGATGGTCTTCAAACTGGTCATGGCCGCCGCCAGGACATGGCGACGATTGAAAGGACAAAATCAGTTGCCGAAACTCATCGCAGGTGCCAGATTCCAAGATGGAATCGAGGTCATCGAATTGAAGCCGCAGAGCGCCGCTTGATCAGCCTCGTCACCCAAATTCCAGCATAGCTCTTGAAGGTCTTCGGCGAGGGTGAGTGGCTGGAAAACAAGCACAAAACCAAGGGCAAACGCAAAAGATGGCGCAAACTGCACCTTGGTCTCAATCTTGTCAGTGGTGAGATTGTTTGTTCCGATCTGACCGTGGATGATGTCGGCGATCCGACAGCGTTACCAGGACTTCTGGACCAGATCGGTGGCCCCGTCGAGAAGTTCATTGCCGACGGCGCCTATGATGGAACGCCAACCCGAGATCTTCTGGCGACACGCTTTGGTGAGATCGTGGAGGTCATTATCCCACCTCCCAAGACTGCCGTTGCCAGCCCTCAATCGGTGCTGGTTCCATCTGTCCGCGATCGCCATATTGCAGAAATCCAGACCAAAGGGCGGATGGCATGGCAGAAATCCACCGGCTACAACAAGCGCAGTCGCGCTGAGACCCAGATGGGTCGATGGAAGGCTGTGATCGGGCCCAAACTCAAAGCGCGACATTTTGACAATCAGAAGACTGAAGCGAAGATTGGCGTCCGTGTTCTTAACCGGATGACAGAACTTGGCCGGCCCAAGTTCGAGCGCGTTGCATGAAAAATGCAGTGGATAGGGTTGCCTCGTCCAAAGTCTGATCCATGCAACAGGGCTCGCCCGTTCTGCCACAGCACCGATTTCGTCAAGAGCAGATAGTGCTGATGGATGGCGCCATCAAAGACCGGCACCGCCAAGACGCCCGGAAGGCATTTCTGCCGTTCGACATGTTCTGCCGGAAAATACCCGAAATGATGTAATCTTATCAGGTAGCGCCGCAATTTCTATCATAAATGCAAGAATCGTTCAATTGACTCACCTGCTTCATTCAGGTTTGTGCATCGGCCTGCGGCGCAGCAACTCGCAGAGATGCCAGACAAGCGAAACTGGCGCGCACTTCTCGAAGGAAACACGCCATGGGCCAGGTATCTCCTCGCTTTGCGCTCGACCACATGACGGCGGCATCACTAGACGTCAGTGCAGTTTTCTCACTTGCGCGCGACCATGGCCTGACCGAGGTTCAAATCCGTGACCATCATTTCAGCAATCCTGTTGCAAGCGCCTTTCCGGCCGCAGACATCCGGTGCGCCGCTACCAACGCCGGCGTCACGATAATTTCCATCAACGCCTTGCAACGCTTCAACGACTGGACTCTCAGGCGTCAAGCTGAGGCGATCGAGCTTGCTGACTATGCGGCGGCGTGCGGAGCAAAGATGGTCGTGCTGCTGCCGGTCAACGACGGCTCGTGGGCCGGCAATGGTGAGCGCCGTGACAGTCTGCGCGTCGCGCTAAACGCGCTCAATCCGATCCTCCAGTCGCGCGGTCTCATCGGCCTCATCGAGCCGCTGGGCTTTCGAACCTCCTCGCTTCCATCAAAGAAGGAAGCGGCCGTAGCGATTGCCGAAGTTGATGGTTCGTCCGTCTTCCGCCTCGTGCATGACACCTTCCACCACACCCTGGCAGGTGAAATATCGTTGTTTTGCGAGCTCACTGGCCTGGTGCACATTTCAGGCGTGAACGACCCGAGCTTCTGGATTTACCCAGATCGCTTCCTTGGTGGTTCCGACAATGGCAGCCAGATCCAGGCGCTGCTTGAAGGTGGCTACGCGGGCCCTTTTTCGTTCGAGCTGGTCAAGGAAGCCCACACACTGGACGATCTTGCAGACACCCTTGCCGCCAGCATTGATCTTATCCAGCGCGCTATGTTGAGGCGAAAGCGGGGGGTAGCAGACACAGGTGCCCCTGGCCCCCTCTGCGGTGTCACAACGGGCCAGCCATCCGAGTTGCCTCCTGCACCATTATCTTCCGCATCCAGATACTTCCCGGATCACTATTGTGCAGTGCCGGCCACTGGGCGGCTTCGGTGAAACCGGGAAGCGGCAGAGGAAGCTCGACGATCTGAAGGGGGAAAGTTTTTCGAAATGCCTGCCAGTCGGAAGGGCATCGTCCCCATACGAGATGTGCCCGACACCATGGGCGGGGATCATGCTGAAGCCCTGCACAACGACTTCAACACGTCTTTGAAGACCATGCTCAAGCAAGAACAGTTCCTCGATTGAGGGCTTCTGCGAACGTCCGAACCTTATGCACAGGTGCATCATCGAGAAATATCTCTCGAATGTAAGCTGCCGTGGCAGCTGCTTGTTCGTGGGACAGCCTACGCATACGAGCCTCCTCCTAAAGCGGCGATCAGATCGAACTGGGTTAAACGGATCTGATGAAATAATCGAGGACTGGATTTACAGGAGGGCATCGCGAACTGCAGGGCCAAGTGCTATCGCGCGTGATTCAGAATACGTTCGCGACCGCTCATGCTGAATAGTTCATCGCCGAAAACTCGCGCAGCCAGGCAACAGCCGCACTCGTGGCCGGCTTACTGAGGTTGGTGCGGCGTGCCGCCGCTGACAGGTTGCCCTCCGCCAGCGGCGCGTCGAGCACAACGAGGAGCTTTAAATCAAGCTGCTTGAAATGCATGTCCGCGGTCGTCCATCGAGTGGCCATCCATCGAGTGGATACCTTACATCGAAACAAAGGATTTTATTGTCGTTCTGGAATCTTGCATGGACAAACACCTGACGCGCCGATCACCGCTGCCCTCTATGCCGTGATGAGCGTCTTACGGACAGCCCGAAAGGAGAAATTCTTCCATGCGCTCAGCCGTGCAGTGGAGATTGTGCTGGGAAAATGACCTGCAACTGACCGACCATGTCGAACTCTCCGACTTCTTCCGAAAGATCTATGGCCGAATTGGGAGCTTCGACGCAAAGCCGTTCGAAGGCGGTCGCAGTTGGGCCGGCGCGAGACCGGAAGTCCGCTTAATTGCTAGCGACGCGCAGGGTATAGCCGCACACGTCGGCATACTGCGACGATTCATCAAGGTGGGCGAGGTCGATCTCTTAGTAGCTGAGTTAGGATTGTACGGGGTTCGGCCGGATCTAGAGAAGCTCGGAATCAGCTTTTCAATGCGCATGGTGCATCCAGTTCTGCAGCAGCTAGCCGTTCCCTTCGCTTTCGGCACGGTTCGCCACGCAATGCGTAGCCATGTGGAGAGGTTCTGCAGAGAGGGTATAGCGGCCATCGTGCCGGGCGTTAAAGTACGGTCGAGCCGTGCAAATGTGCATCATGACTTGCCGTCCACACGCCTGGAGGACGTGATCGTTTTGGTGTCGCCCATTGGACGCTCGATCGACGAATGGCCGCCGGGGGACGTGATCGACCGGAACGGTTCGGAGCTATGAAACTTCTGAACTGCAGGTGCGAGCCTGGAGTGACTGGGGTTGTGGCGCAGAAGATCGCAGCGTGTATGACCTTTGACGATCTCCCAATCCACTTTGCACCTCGATTGTTGGCGCAACATTGGATGCCGGCGACGTTCTCGTAGACGGAGCCTGCGCCAAAGAGCGGCCAGAATTCATCCGGCTTTAATGAGCATAGGGCTTTGTCAGTTGCACAGCCCCTTGGCTAATTCGCCACGTAAAACAAATTGAAAATCAAAGGAGCAGAAATGACTGATCAACTTGCAACGGAAATCATTGAGATAATCAAGAAACGCATCGAATCGGAGAGTTCCGAGGGCATCACTGCGCAATACGTCGGCGACATCACGACTGCGACGGAACTGACTGGGCTTGGCATTGACTCTCTGGGACTGGCGGACGTTCTCTGGGATCTTGAGCAGGCCTACGGCATCAAGCTCGAAATGAACACGGCGGAGGCCTGGTCTGATCTCCAAAATGTCGGCGACATGGTGGAAGCCATTCGCGGCTTGCTCAGCAAGGCGGCTTGAATGGATCGGCGCGTCGTCATCACCGGATTGGGCGGGCTTTGTGGACTGGGCACCGATGTCGCCTCCATTTGGACGGGCATGCGCGATGGCCGCTCGGCCATCGGCCCGATTATCAATCCACAGCTTCATGGGCTAGAGGGGACGATCGGCGCCGAGATCAAGAAGCTGCCGGAGCATGACGTCGACCGCAGGCAGCTCCTCTCGATGGACCGCTTCAGCCTGCTTGCCGTAATTTCAGCGCGCGAAGCGATGCGACAGGCCGGACTTTCCATCGATGAGTCAAATGCCCATCGCTTCGGCGCAGCTGTGGGCGTTGGTTTCGGCGGCTACGACGCGACCGAAAAGGCCTATCGCGCCCTCCTTTTGGGAGCCGCGGCACGCATTGATCTGTTCACTGGTGTGAAGGCGATGCCGAGTGCGGCTGCGTGCCATATCAGCATGAGCCTCGGCCTGCGCGGGCCGGTCTTCGGCGTGACCTCCGCCTGTGCATCAGCCAATCATGCGGTCGCTTCAGCTGTCGACCAGATCAGGGCCGGCCGTGCGGACGTGATGCTTGCGGGAGGCAGCGACGCGCCGTTCGTATTCATTGTGGTGAAGGCGTGGGAAGCAATGCGCGTGCTCGCTCCGGATACTTGCCGGCCCTTCTCCGCTGACCGAAAGGGCTTAGTGCTGGGCGAAGGGGCAGGCATGGCCGTGCTGGAAAACTATGATTATGCTGTTGCCCGCGGCGCTACAATTCTTGCCGAGGTCGCCGGCATCGGCCTGTCTGCTGATGCTTTCCATATCGCCGCGCCGGCAGTTCACGGGCCGGAGGCGGCGATGCGCGCATGCCTTGCCGATGCGAGGCTGAATCCCGAGGACGTGGACTACCTGAACGCGCACGGCACAGGCACCAAGGCCAACGATCAGGTCGAAACGGCGGCGATCAAGCGGGTCTTCGGTGCGCATGCTTGTTCGATGTCCGTCTCTTCCACCAAGTCCACCCACGCGCATTGCCTCGGCGCAGCGAGTGCGCTCGAAATGATTGCCTGTGTGAGGGCGATCCAAGAGGGGATCGTACCGCCGACCGCCAACTATCGCGAGCCAGACCCCGATTGCGATCTGGACGTCACGCCCAACGTGCCACGCGAGCGCAAGGTGCGTGTGGCCATTAGCAACGCATTTGCTATGGGCGGCATGAACGCAGTTTTAGCATTTAAACAGGTGTAGGAGCGCTGAGACATACAAATCCGGGCAGGGTCGCTTGCGCCCTGCGCTCATGAGTGCCCGAGCGGTTTTGGGCCGGATACGAATATACCTCGCGGGCCGAGGTCTTGGCGAGGATCAGGAGCGTCGAGCAAGGCATCCCATCGAACCCTAGGATTTCCGGCTCGATTTAGAGGTCACTGAACTAACCGGCAAGCAGGATTTGAGAAAGGATAAGAAATGTTCGAACTGACCGGCCGCAAGGCGCTCGTCACCGGCGCATCGGGAGGCATAGGCGAGGCGATTGCCCGCGTGCTGCATGCGCAAGGCGCCATTGTCGGCCTGCACGGCACCCGCATCGAGAAACTGGAAACCTTGGCGGGCGAACTCGGCGATCGGGTCAAGCTGTTCCCGGCCAACTTGTCGAACCGCGACGAAGTCAAGGCGCTCGGCCAGAAGGCTGAGGCCGAACTCGAAGGCGTCGACATTCTGGTCAACAATGCCGGCATCACCAAGGACGGCCTGTTCGTGCGCATGTCGGACGCCGATTGGAACTCCGTGATCGAGGTCAATTTGACCGCCGTTTTCCGGCTGACGCGCGAACTCACCCATCCGATGATGCGCCGTCGCCATGGCCGCATCATCAATATCACTTCCGTCTCTGGCATCACCGGCAATTCGGGCCAGACCAACTACTCATCCTCAAAGGCCGGCATGATCGGCTTTTCCAAGTCGCTGGCGCAGGAGATCGCTACCCGCAACATCACCGTCAATTGCGTCGCCCCGGGCTTCATCGAATCGGCCATGACCGACAAGCTCAACGACA
Source organism: Mesorhizobium sp. USDA 4775 (assembly GCF_054062655.1). Classification (NCBI taxonomy): domain Bacteria; kingdom Pseudomonadati; phylum Pseudomonadota; class Alphaproteobacteria; order Hyphomicrobiales; family Phyllobacteriaceae; genus Mesorhizobium; species Mesorhizobium sp. USDA 4775. Next base: position 148,781 of record NZ_JBSSFM010000002.1, on the reverse strand, counting down.
AGCAGAAAGAGGCGATCATGGCAGCGATCCCGACGCGCCGCATGGGCACGGGTGCTGAAGTGGCGTCCGCCGTCGCCTACCTCGCCTCCAACGAAGCCGCCTACGTCACCGGCCAGACCATTCACGTCAATGGCGGCATGGCCATGATTTGAGCACTGAGTGTACCTGTAAATGATGGGGCATGGCCTCCGCAACCACCTAGATGTTTAGTCCCGGCATTTGCTGGAGCGGATTTAGCGTGAAGCGTTCCGGCTGTGCAGCCCAGGCCTTGCAGATGAACTCTTATGGGGTGAGGCCCTTGAGGGTCTTCAGTCTGCGAGCGAAGTTGTAGGCTGCGACGAAGTCGGCGAGGTGCTGCCGGAGCTGATCGTGGCTCTCATGGTAGAAGCGCTTGACGGTTGCGTCCTTGATAGTCCGGTTCATCCTCTCGACCTGGCCGTTGGTCCATGGCCCGACTTAAACACCGCCTGTGAGAATATGTCATTAAGTCAGCATGTTAGGCGCGCGCCGGCGCGTGTTACCACTACATTTTGGGGGGATCTCAGGCGAGTTGTTCGTCGAGGTTGTGTGGCAGAGCGATGCCAGCTGCCTTGAAGACGTTGCCCACTTGGCCGGTGACGTGAGTTCTGGTTGTGACGATGCGACCATCCTTTTCGATGGTGGCTTCCTGGAGGCGATCGAGATCGCGTAGGAGCGGCTGCCATTCGGGCGTCAGGCCTTTGGCCCGGCAGAGGCGGCGCAGTTCCTTGCTGAGCACGAGCGCCAGGAACGAGCAGAACACATGCCCGCGGATGGCGGCATCGGATTGGTGGAAGATCGGCCGGGTATTGAAGGTTGCCTTGGCGGCGCGGAACAGGCTCTCGACCTCGAGCAAATCGCGATACCGCAGCACGGCCTGGAGCGGGGTCACCTTCGCGTTGGTCCGCACCACGGTGATACCGTCGTAGCGGGCTTCCTCGGCAAGCTTGCCGACATCGATCTTGAAGTTCTTGCCGCTGGCCTTGAGGTAACGCCGGTAGGCCGAGTTGCCGACCAGTGCCTTGTCGCCCTTCTTGAGCTGTGCCTCGAGGCCGGCGATGATCGCCTGGCGGTCGGCCTTGTCCTTCTCGGCCTCGGCGTCATTGCGGCTGACGATGTAGCGGTCTTTACCGAACTTGACCTCTTTGACCCACAACTGAGTTTCACCGCGCTGGCGCTCGAGAACGAGCGGAACCATCGGCGCCGTGTCATTGAGCACGACGTTGTGGATCACGCTGCTCGAGCGTTCGCGGGCCCCCAGAATGTATTCCATGCCCAGCTTTTCGAGCGCGGCGATGGTATCGGCGCTGATCATGCCGCGATCGGCGACAACGCAGGCGCGTGTGACGCCGAAGCGCGTTCGCAGCCGATCGACCACCGGCAACAGGACGGTCACGTCAGCGGTGTTGCCAGGCACCATCTCGGTGCAGATCGGCCGGCCCTCGCCATCAACGACCAGCGCCAGGATCATTTGCGCCAGATCGGGGCGGAAGTCCTTGGAATGCCCGCGCTTGCCCAGCGTCTCGCCGCCCGCGCCGTAGAAGGATAACGAGGTTGTGTCCATGAACACAAGGCTGAGGTCGGTGAACAGGTCCTGCCGGCGCGCGAAGAGCTTTTCCTCGATCACGTCTTTCACGCAGCGCGCCACCAGCGCGCCTTGCGCCTTTTCGCCGCGTTCCTCGCCCAGCCACGCCATGGCCCGGTAAAAGTGATGGAGCGCCAGACCCTCGGCGCCCTCGATACCATAATCGGCCATCCAGTTCGCGCAGTCGCGGTCCGAGCCCGACACGAACAGCCGATGCAACGTGCCAATGAACACCGCCCGTTCCACCGCAAAGCCGAACTGGCGCCCTTCCAGCACCTCTTCCAGCACATCGCCAATCCCGAGCCGCTGCCACAGCCGCCCGAACAACAGCGGACCGCCAATGCGGCGAGAGGCAATCCGCCCCGCGTCAATGTCGGACAGGATGAGGCTGCGTTCGCCATGGCGCGCAATCGAGGCCGCCAATCTGTCAAGTTCGCCGCTGGCAACCAGCGCATCCTTGCGGCCCAGTGCCTTTATCGTGCGCTGGCGAACGGTTTTGCCGTCGCGGACACTTTCCACGAGGTAGAGATAGCGATGGCCGCGCGCGACTCTCTCAACGACAAACATGCCAGCGTTGTTAGTAAATAAATGCCATAAAATCCATACAACATGCGGCTAGCAGATCAAATGTTGTTACCACACATTTTCGCGCCCGAAATTCAAGGCAAATGAATTCAATGGCTTAACGGACAGTGTTCGCTATCCGTTCACGTCCAACTGTTCAAGTTGGGCATGGGTGCCTGGCCTTGGTGGTGCGGTGGTCGATGTCGTTCCTGGCGCAGAGAGGCCCTCGGCCAGCACGTCATGCCAGACGCGACGAGACCCATAGGTGCGGTCGCTGCTATTGAAGCTTCGGTCGACCCTGGAAACGAGGATCTCGTCATGCCGGGAGCGAGCGCTGGGGCTGCGGTTGAGCCAGGCATGGAAGCCTGATCGGGACACATCCAGCACCTCATGTCACTTCCCTCGCGAAGTAGGCTGCGGTTTTTTTTTGGATGTCGCGCTCCGCCTTCAGCTTGGCCACTTCCTTGCGCAGCCGGTCGATCTCCTGCTGCTCCGGCTTCATCTGCCCATGACCGGGAAACGCATGCTGCGGATCGGTCGATAGCTCACGCACCCATTTGCGCAGCACATTCTCGTGGACATCGAGGTCGCGGGCAGCCTGGGCCACCGCAACGCCCCGATCCTTGATCAATCTCACCGCCTCAAGCTTGAACTCGCGGCTGAATTTCCTTCTCTGCATTCCAACTCTCCAGTTCCGTTAAACACCTTATCTCGGTGTCCACGAAACCGGCAGCAGGCCATGGTTCTGAACTCCACTCCTCGGAGCTCAACGCGCAACTCGTGCCAAACAACTGGTCCCCTCGATCTGTCGGCCTCATTCCTGATCCAGACTATAAGAGGGGTCGATGGCAGTCAGAGTAAATTCAGGAGCGCCTGGACTCTCGTGTGCTTTCAGCGGGCTAGCCATCCGAGATGCCTCCTGCACCATTATCTCCCGCATCCAGATGCTTCCCGGATCGCTATTGTGGAGTGCCGGCCACTGGGCGGCTTCGGTGAAACCGGGAAGCGGCAGAGGAAGCTCGACGACCTGAAGGGGGAACATTTTTTCAAAATGCCTGACCAGTCGCAAGGGCATCGTCCCTATACGAGGTGTGCCTGACACCATGGGCGGGATCATGCTGAAGCCCTGCACAACAACTTCAACACGTCTTTGAAGGCCATGCTCAAGCAAGAACTGTTCCTCGATTGAGGGCTTCTGCAAACGTCCGAACCTTACGCACACGTGCCTCATCGAGAGATATCTCTCGAATGTAAGCTGCCGTGGCAGCTGCTTGTTCGTGGGACAGCCTACGCATACGAGCCTCTCGTAGAAAAGCGACACTCGCGGATGCGTGTTTGACATGAACACATCCGGAATAACCAAAAAGTCGACGTCACCGCGCCGGAGGAGCTCATCGGGGATGTCGTCGTGAGGCAGCAATTCGAAGGTAACGGCGGGGGCTTCCCGGGCAACACGCTCCACCACTTTTTCAAAAAACACGAGCGTAGCGAAATCGGAAATAATGATCCTAAAGCGGCGATCAGATCGAGCTGGGTTAAATGGATCTGATGAAATAATCGAGGACTGAATGTACAGGAGGGCATCGCGAACTGCAGGGCCAAGTGCTATCGCGCGTGATGTAAGAATACGTTCGCGACCACTCATGCTGAATAGTTCATCGCCGAAAAACTCGCGCAGCCGGGCAACAGCCGCACTCATGGCCGGCTGACTGAGGTTGATGCGGCGTGCCGCCGCTGACAGGTTGCGCTCCGCCAGCAGCGCGTCGAGCACGACGAGGAGGTTTAAATCAAGCCCCTTGAAACGCATGTCCGCCATCCACCGAGCGGCCATCCATCGAGTGGATACCTCTCATCGAAACAAAGAATTTTACCAGCTTTGCTGAACGTCGCATAGGGACCTTGCAAGGATGTAAGCCTGAAATGAAACTTGGTGTTTACGTTGGTGACGAGCAGCATTGCCGGTGACGCCTTACGGCGTCATCCGGATGTTTATAGCGGTTAAGCTTCTCCGGTAATCTACGTCAACCACAACGCGTCGGCTCGACGCGACAAGCTCCCTATCATTAGGCGCTTACCTCAAGAAAACACGAACAAATACGAGGTCTTTCCATGCGTTCTGATGTGCGGTGGACGTTGTGCAGGGGCAATGAGTCGCAACATGCTCAGCATGTAGAACTCTCGGGCTTTAAACAGGACATCTGTACACGGGTCGTCACCGAAGAGCGCAGTGTTTATCTGACATTTGACGACGGTCCGAACCCGATTTGGACACCGGAGGTCCTCGATTTGCTGGCGCAACATCGGGTACCGGCGACATTCTTCGTGATCGGTGCCGAGGCTGTAGACCAACCGGAACTTATCCGGCGAATGATTGCAGATGGGCACGAAGTAGCCAATCACACGATGACTCATCCGGATCTCTTCGAATGCGAACTGGGCGAAGTCGAATGTGAAATAGCTGGGGCGAGCAGAGCCATCCGGTTGGCGTGTCCAGAGGCCACGGTACGGCACTTTCGAGCCCCGTATGGGAGCTGGACCGAAGAAGTTCTCGCTACGTCGGCGAGTGCTGGATTGGCCGCCCTGCATTGGTCAGTTGATCCACGAGACTGGTCTCGACCCGGCGCCGATTCGATTGTCGATGCGGTACTCGCCGGCCTCCGACCGGGTGCAATTGTGCTCTTGCACGATGGGTGCGAGCGCAACCACACCGAGCCACGCGACCAGACAATTACGGCGCTGTCCCACCTGATTCCATCGTTGCATGACCGCGGATTCGTAGTCCGATCCCTTCCTCAACATCATTGAACAAAGAGATCTTATGGACCTGCTCGCCACAGTCAGTACTGTCGCCATTTCGTGTTATGCGCTGCTCTCTGCTGTTTATAAAGGCACGCAAGCCGTATACGCGCAGCCGTCTACAATTACGTCGATGTCAGACGACTTACTTGGATCAGACCTTTGGCCGAGTGTGGATGTAATTATCCCCTGCTACAACGAGAATCCGCGGACGCTCGCGGCGTGTCTAGCTTCCGTTGCGACTCAGGAATATGCTGGGGACCTGCATGTCTACGTGGTTGATGACGGTTCCGGAAATCGCGATACCCTCGTACCAGTTCATCATGCCTACGTCGACGACCCGAGGTTCACGTTCATTCAGCTCGGCAAGAATGTTGGCAAACGCAAGGCACAGATCGCCGCGATCCGCATCTCGTCCGGAGATTTCGTACTCAGCGTCGACTCCGACACGACACTTGAGCCCGAGGTCGTGACCAAGCTTACGGAAAGGATGCGCGATCCAGCGATCGGCGCGGCTATGGGCCAGTTGGTGGCATCCAACCGGACCGACTCTTGGTTGACCCGATTGATCGACATGGAGTACTGGCTTGCCTGCAATGAGGAGCGCGCGGCGCAGGCTCGTTTTGGTGCGGTCATGTGCTGTTGCGGCCCTTGTGCAATGTACCGTCGGTCTTCTCTTCTTTCGCTGCTAGATCAATACGAGACACAGCTGTTTCGGGGCAAGCCAAGCGACTTCGGCGAGGATCGCCATCTCACGATCCTGATGTTGAAAGCAGGTTTCCGAACCGAGTACGTTCCAGAGGCGGTCGCAGCAACAGTCGTTCCAGATTCGCTGCAGGCCTATCTGCGCCAACAGCTGCGCTGGGCACGGAGCACATTCCGCGACACCCTGCTTGCGCTGCGCCTGCTGCCAAGCCTGGATCGCTATCTCACGCTAGATGTGATTGGACAGAACCTCGGTCCATTGTTGCTCGCCATCGCTGTACTAGCCGGGCTTGCGGAACTCGTGCTGACAAATAACGCGCCTTGGCCAACAGCGACTATTATTGCCGGTATGACCGTAATTCGATGCGCGGTGATTGCCTTTCGTGCGCACCAACTTCGGTTTTTGGGCTTTGCTGTGCACACGTTCATCAACATATTCCTTCTACTTCCCCTCAAAGGGTATGCTTTGTGCACATTGAGCAATAGTGATTGGTTGTCGCGTAAAAGTGTTAGCGTGCCCCCCGAAGGCAAAAAGCCGATCATCATTGCGAATCCGATCGGGAGGCCAACAGTCAGTTCGGTGAGTGGGGAGTCACATCATACGACCGGTCGTTCGCGCGCCCCTTCCCGACTGGCTAGGTCTGACAGCGTTCACAGCGCCGACTAATCGAGTATGGTTGGCATTTGGGCGGGAGGCTTCAGGGCTGTCCTTTTTGTACACGGACCAGCTCAAAGCCGGCCAGTCTGATCCAGAATCGAAAGTAAGCTACCGGTTAGCCGTTTCTTCTCTAGCTTGAGATAGACAAATGTCAAATGTAGCCATCGGTCTTAAAGGCGTTACCAAGTCATTTGGAGATAAGCTCGTTGTTAACGACATGTCATTCGCGGTCGCGTCGGGAGAATGCTTTGGTCTGCTGGGTCCCAACGGTGCAGGCAAGAGCACGATTGCGCGCATGCTCCTTGGTATGACACGGCCTGACTCAGGCAACATTACAGTGCTCGGAGTGTCCGTGCCCGAACGAAGTCGATTGGCCCGCAAGAGCATCGGCGTTGTTCCGCAGTCTGACAATCTTGACCTTGAATTCACGGTGCGCGAGAACTTGTTGGTGTTCGGACGTTATTTCGGCATGAGCACTCGGGAGATCCAAGGTGTGATCCCATCTCTTCTTGAGTTTGCGCGCCTGGAGAGCAAGTCGGATGCACGTGTCGGCCAACTATCCGGCGGCATGAAGCGGCGACTAACGCTGGCACGTGCGCTGATTAATGACCCCCAGCTCCTTATAATGGACGAGCCGACCACCGGCCTCGACCCGCACGCCCGCCATCAAATCTGGGAGCGGCTCCGTTTTCTGTTGGCGAGCGGAAAGACTATCATTTTGACTACCCATTTTATGGAAGAGGCTGAGCGACTATGCGATCGGATATGTCTGCTCGAGCATGGATCCAAAATCGCCGAGGGCAGTCCTCCTGCTCTGATTGAGGAATATATTGGTTGTAACGTGATCGAGATCTTCGGCGGAAATCCACATGAGCTCATTTCACTGATCAAGCCGTGCGTTCAGCGCGTTGAGGTGAGCGGAGAGACACTGTTTTGCTATACACCCGCTCCGGAGCAGGTGCGTGTCCAGCTTCGCGGGCGCGCAGGTCTGCGTTTTCTGGAGCGTCCGCCTAGTCTTGAGGACGTTTTCTTGCGGCTAACGGGACGCGAGATGGAGAAATGAATAATGGGTGAAGGTTTTGCGGCTGCTCTACCCGCCAACGCGTGGAATTGGATCGCGGTGTGGCGCCGGAACTATCTGGCGTGGACGAAGGTCGCACTTGCGTCGCTTCTCGGCATGCTTGCCGATCCTATGATTTACCTTTTCGGGCTAGGCACTGGTCTTGGACTACTAGTAGGCCGCGTTGAAGGTGCCTCATACATTGCTTTTTTGGCAGCCGGCATGGTCGCGACAGGTGCGATGACCGCATCGACCTTCGAAACAATATACGCGGTTTTCGGTCGCATGCGGGATCATGGCACTTGGGAAGCAATGCTGCATTCACAACTTACCATAGGCGACATCGTTCTCGGTGAATTGGCATGGGCAGCCACCAAGGCCTTTCTCGCCGGTACGGCAATTACCGTCGTTGCTGCGACGCTCGGCTATGCCGGATGGGCGTCCGTCCCTTATGTGCTTCCGGTCGTCGCGCTCACCGGGTTCGCCTTTGCGAGCCTGGCGATGGTTGTCATCGCGCTCGCGCCTAGCTATCACTATTTTATATTCTATCAGACGCTTGTCATCACACCTATGCTGTTCTTGTCTGGCGCGGTCTTTCCAGTCAACCAGTTGCCAGGCACCTTTCAGCACTTAGCGGCCTTATCGCCACTGGCGAACTCTATAGACCTAATTCGTCCTGTGATGCTTGGCCACCTGGCAAACAATGTAGGGCTTCATATCGGCGCACTCTGTGTGTACGCAGTATTGCCGTTTTTCTTCTCGGCAGCGCTGTTTCGTCGACGCCTGATGCGTTGACCCAATTTGATCGACGCGAGGGGGCCCTAATGCCGCATCGCGAATCGGCCACGTTGGACGTGGAACCAACCATGATTGGCCTGGGGATTGTGCACGGCAAAGCAATATTAGAGCAGAGAAGTGACCCAATACATTGATGCAGCCACGTTCCGATCGTCGAGACCAAGAGCCCAAGGACCGGCCCGATCGCCATGAGCGCGGATCTAGCCGCGTCCAGGACATGGCAGCTCAGCCCTTGTGCCTGAGGCTCCTTTGACCATCGCGAGCACGACAAGCAGGAAACACGCGCAATGACTCACGACACGCCGACGCCTCGCCCTTTTGTTATCCTTGCCATGCCAAGGACTGGCACACATTATCTGGAGGAATTGCTGAACGAGCATCCGACCGTCTTGAGTAACGGTGAGTTACTCAATGAATACGATACGAATTGGCCTGGGAAGGATCGCCTGCTACGCCCTGATCGCGAGCTCCTCGAACATGCCTATGTGCGCTACCCTACGCGAGACCACAAGAACGTGACGCATATTGGATGCAAGATCAACGAACCGCAGTTTCGCGATCGTCCGGCTTTTTTTGCGGAAATGATCCGGTGGCCGCGCACTCAAGGCCATCCTCGTAACTCGAAACGTATTGGAATCGCTACGATCTTTTTCACAGGCAAGGCAAAGCGGCCAGTGGCTGAAATACGGTTCAGACAAGGAACCCGCTTGGCCACCGCTCGTCAGATTGTCGATCTCTGACTGCGAGGCTTACTTCAAAGCGGCGGACGATTTTCACACTCTCGTCGAGCACTCATTCGCGTCGACCGATCTGCTCGTAGTCGAATATGAGCATCTTCTTAACCAACCCACAGCATGCTTGGAAAAGGTTTGGGATTTCCTGGGCGTTCCGCCGCTTGAGAGATTTGACCGGGCCGTCCTCCAGCGCCAAGAAACCCGAACGCTGGATCAAACGGTGCAGAATTTCAGTGAGTTGCGACTCCACTTCGCAGAAGGACCTTTCGCGCGATTCTTTGACGTCCGGGACTCGGACTAAGGTGTTCAGTCCCGATCTCAGGTGGACCGGATCGAGCCTGAAGCGATCTGGCTGTTTGTCCATGCCGTACAGATGGCTTCGTTAGGCCGGGAAGCGTCTTGAGGCGGCTTGCGAAGTTATTTGCGTCAAGGAAGGCACTTCTCGATATTTTGCAACGGTGCGGCGCGCAATATAGATGCCGATCTTCTTGAACTCCACGACAATGTCTTCGTCGGACAGCACGGCGTCGGGCGATTCCGCACGGACTATCGGCAGGATCCGTTGGCGGACAGCTTCCGCGGAGTGCGCGTTGCCGCCGTAGCAAAAGGCGATCGCGGTGGTGAAAAAATACTTCAGCTCGAACGCGCCATGCGGGCTTTGCATCCCAACTTGAACAGTTGGACGTGAACGGATAGCGAACACTGTCCGTTAAGCCATTGAATTCATTTGCCTTGAATTTCGGGCGCGAAAATGTGTGGTAACAACATTTGTGCTGTTTGCTCTGTTTTGTCTGGATTTGACGGCATTTATTTACTAACAACGCTGGCATGTTTGTCGTTGAGAGAGTCGCGCGCGGCCATCGCTATCTCTACCTCGTGGAAAGTGTCCGCGACGGCAAAACCGTTCGCCAGCGCACGATAAAGGCACTGGGCCGCAAGGATGCGCTGGTTGCCAGCGGCGAACTTGACAGATTGGCGGCCTCGATTGCGCGCCATGGCGAACGCAGCCTCATCCTGTCCGACATTGACGCGGGGCGGATTGCCTCTCGCCGCATTGGCGGTCCGCTGTTGTTCGGGCGGCTGTGGCAGCGGCTCGGGATTGGCGATGTGCTGGAAGAGGTGCTGGAAGGGCGCCAGTTCGGCTTTGCGGTGGAACGGGCGGTGTTCATTGGCACGTTGCATCGGCTGTTCGTGTCGGGCTCGGACCGCGACTGCGCGAACTGGATGGCCGATTATGGTATCGAGGGCGCCGAGGGTCTGGCGCTCCATCACTTTTACCGGGCCATGGCGTGGCTGGGCGAGGAACGCGGCGAAAAGGCGCAAGGCGCGCTGGTGGCGCGCTGCGTGAAAGACGTGATCGAGGAAAAGCTCTTCGCGCGCCGGCAGGACCTGTTCACCGACCTCAGCCTTGTGTTCATGGACACAACCTCGTTATCCTTCTACGGCGCGGGCGGCGAGACGCTGGGCAAGCGCGGGCATTCCAAGGACTTCCGCCCCGATCTGGCGCAAATGATCCTGGCGCTGGTCGTTGATGGCGAGGGCCGGCCGATCTGCACCGAGATGGTGCCTGGCAACACCGCTGACGTGACCGTCCTGTTGCCGGTGGTCGATCGGCTGCGAACGCGCTTCGGCGTCACACGCGCCTGCGTTGTCGCCGATCGCGGCATGATCAGCGCCGATACCATCGCCGCGCTCGAAAAGCTGGGCATGGAATACATTCTGGGGGCCCGCGAACGCTCGAGCAGCGTGATCCACAACGTCGTGCTCAATGACACGGCGCCGATGGTTCCGCTCGTTCTCGAGCGCCAGCGCGGTGAAACTCAGTTGTGGGTCAAAGAGGTCAAGTTCGGTAAAGACCGCTACATCGTCAGCCGCAATGACGCCGAGGCCGAGAAGGACAAGGCCGACCGCCAGGCGATCATCGCCGGCCTCGAGGCACAGCTCAAGAAGGGCGACAAGGCACTGGTCGGCAACTCGGCCTACCGGCGTTACCTCAAGGCCGGCGGCAAGAACTTCAAGATCGATGTCGGCAAGCTTGCCGAGGAAGCCCGCTACGACGGTATCACCGTGGTGCGGACCAACGCGAAGGTGACCCCGCTCCAGGCCGTGCTGCGGTATCGCGATTTGCTCGAGGTCGAGAGCCTGTTCCGCGCCGCCAAGGCAACCTTCAATACCCGGCCGATCTTCCACCAATCCGATGCCGCCATCCGCGGGCATGTGTTCTGCTCGTTTCCTGGCGCTCGTGCTCAGCAAGGAACTGCGCCGCCTCTGCCGGGCCAAAGGCCTGACGCCCGAATGGCAGCCGCTCCTACGCGATCTCGATCGCCTCCAGGAAGCCACCATCGAAAAGGATGGTCGCATCGTCACAACCAGAACTCACGTCACCGGCCAAGTGGGCAACGTCTTCAAGGCAGCTGGCATCGCTCTGCCACACAACCTCGACGAACAACTCGCCTGAGATCCCCCCAAAATGTAGTGGTAACACGCGCCGGCGCGCGCCTAACATGCTGACTTAATGACATATTCTCACAGGCGGTGTTTAAGTCGGGTTGCATGTACTTGTTCGAGGTCACCCGGCTTACAGTCGACTCGTGCACGCCGATGGCGTTAGCGATAGTCTTGAGATCGAGAGGCCGCAGGTGGAAGACGCCGTGTTCGAAAAAGGCCTCCTGATGGCGGACGATTTCAGTTGCAACCTTAAGGATCGAATCGGCTCGACGATCGAGATTGCGGATGAGCCAGCTCGCTTTGGAAAGGCTTTCATTTATAAATGCCTCAGCTTGCAACGTCGGGGAGGAAAAAGCGTGAGATTTCGGCACAATAGGTTCGGTTGATCAGCACCTTGGGGAGTGACTCTGGACTAAGTTCGATCTCCCACCCACCCCGGGCTTGCGGATGACTCGGACGTCGGTTGGAGAGGATCAGGCCCTGCGTGGAATCGATTTCCAGGCTTGGAATCTAGCGCCCGGATTTCTTGCCACATCTCGCGAACCTCGTCTTCATCGACGCTGCAATGCTGCTTTAAGCCTTTAAAATCGCGAGCCGCAAGCATCTCAGGGTTGGCGAGCAGTACTTCGAGCTATGGCGGAAAATGGGTGATGACGGTTTGAGAAGGGCGGCGTATCGAGGCGGGTGATTGAAGCCTGCCAGAACCTCTCAAGGAGAGCGATACGCCATGAACGAGACTATCAACATTGTTCGCCTTCGTCAGCCCGACGAGATCGATGATCCCCTGACGGATGTGCTCCGCACCGGCGCGCGCAAATTGCTGGCGCAGGCGATCGAGATGGAGGCCGAAGCGTTTCTTGCCGAGATGCGGGATCTGAAGCTGCCGGACGGACGTGAGCGGCTGGTCCGGCACGGTCGCGGCCCGGAGCGGAGCATCCAGACGGGGATCGGGCCGGTGCCCGTCAGCCGGGTGAAGGTCCGGGACCGCGGCGCGACCGGCGAAGCGGACCGGGTCCGGTTTTCCTCATCGATCCTACCCAAATGGGCGCGTCGGACGCGAAGTCTGGACGCGCTGCTTCCCGTTCTTTACCTGCGCGGCGTTTCGACGGGCGACTTTCAGGAAGCTCTGGCAGCCCTGCTCGGCAAGGAGGCAGCGAACCTCTCACCCTCGGTGATCACGCGGCTGACGGCAGAGTGGACCACCGAATACGAGCGTTGGCAAAAGCGCGATCTTTCGGCGCGCCATTATGTCTATGTGTGGGCGGACGGGGTCTATCTCCAGGCGCGCATGGAAGACCATGCCGAATGCATGCTGGTGCTGATCGGCGCCACGCCTGAGGGCAAAAAAGAACTCGTCGGCTTCCAGACAGGGATTCGTGAGAGTGCGCAGAGCTGGCGCGAGCTGCTGGTCGACGTGAAGCGTCGTGGCCTGCAAATCGCGCCCGATCTTGCCGTCGGCGACGGCGCGCTTGGCTTCTGGAGCGCGCTCGATGAGGTCCTTCCCGGCACCAAGCACCAGCGGTGCTGGGTGCACAAGACAGCCAACGTGCTCAACAAGGTGCCGAACTCAATGCAGGCCGGCATGAAGACAGATCTGCGCGAAATCTTTTCCGCCCCGAACCGAGCCTCAGCCGAGACGGCGATTGCCGTCTTTGTCGAGAAATATGATGCGAAATACGGCAAGGCGGTCGACTGCCTGACCAAAGATCAGAATGCCTTGCTGGCGTTCTACGATTTCCCCGCCGAACATTGGGATCATCTGCGGACATCGAATCCCATCGAGAGCGTTTTTGCCACCGTTCGCCATCGCACGGTGCGCACGAAAGGCTCCCTATCATCGAAGACCGCAAGGCTGATGGTCTTCAAACTGGTCATGGCCGCCGCCAGGACATGGCGACGATTGAAAGGACAAAATCAGTTGCCGAAACTCATCGCAGGTGCCAGATTCCAAGATGGAATCGAGGTCATCGAATTGAAGCCGCAGAGCGCCGCTTGATCAGCCTCGTCACCCAAATTCCAGCATAGCTCCAGTACTTCCATCGCAGGGTCGAACCGTTCCAGGTTCCGCAACTGTATCGCGAGGCATTCGCTGAGGGTTCGCGCAAAAATTCCCGATGGATCGAACTGCTGCATGGTTCCGAGAACACGTTCCACATCAGCCTCCTGTACGTTCAGGCGGCCGGCCAGCTCCAAAAAGTCTACATGAAGATACTCAGTTTCTTCCAGAGGCGCGGCAAGCCCAAGAGCTATCAGCCGCTCCCGCGGTGTGAATGCAGTGCCAGCAATTTGCCGAGCGACATGGTCGCGCAACGTTTCAGTGTAGCTGTTAGCCTTGTCGAGGTCAGGGCGATCACCCGCCGGTTTGTTCGTCGTGTTGATCCCGCGGCCGAACCGTGCAGGCGAGTCGGCGACGTCCTTTCCGCGTGAGCCGGTTCGCGGATCGCCCCCCGAAATTGACCAGTCATCACCAGAAGCCTCGCCATCAGTTGGCGCGCGATCCAATACCGGGTTCTCTGCGACTGCCTGATCCACGAACTGCTGCAATTCGGTAAGACTCAATCGCAGCAAGCCAATCGATTCGATGATTTTACGTGATAGGACCATAGATTGCTTCTGGTGCTGGATCAGCGTTGCCGTGGTTTGCATAGCTCGAAATCCTTGCGATGGCTTAGGGGGAGGCCCCTTCATGCGAAGCGCCTTAGAGTCATGCTTTGTACAGGTTTTGCACCAATACTGCCGCACAGTTTTGGGCGACATGATCTAGAGCACGTCCTGTTTAATGCGGTTCATATCCTGCGGCCTTAAAGTAGTTGGCGCATTCGGCTGGCGTGAAGAGGTCGAGAAGCGGACCGACGGCGTCCCACAGAGCCTTGATGGTTCTCTCGGCCTTTGCTCGCAACAACGCCTTGAGCTTGGCGAAGGCGTTCTCGATCGGGTTGAAGTCGGGACTGTAGGTTGCCGAAGGACGGTTCCCGATGAAGACGGTGGCAGATGTCCTGGGCGTATCGCGTTCCAATCTCCTCGAACGTCTTAAAGGCAAGTCCAAACCGCGTGGGCCGTATCTAAAAGCGGACGATTGCGCGGCGACAACTACGGTGGCCGGTTCAGCGGCGACTATGATGGCCGGTGGGCGCGTCAAAGCCGCTGCGAGGGGGCTCTGATCGGGGCGAGTGGAGTGGTGGTATCGGAACACCTATCGAACATAGCAGCGATAGGTACCGATGCCTGGCCTCCACATCACCGATCAACAGGTACATCGTTACATGTCTCAGCGTCGTCACCACACCCAGGCCGTTGCGGCGGCCAAGGCCGGTATCAGCGAACGTAGTGCACGCCGGATCGACAAGAATCCGCAGCTGCCATCCCAGAAGAAGCGCGAGCGGCACTGGCGTACCCGGCCTGACCCCCTCGAACAGATATGGCCACGCGTGGAGGAACTGCTGAAGATCGCAGGCATCCTCTCCGTCACCATTTTCGAGACTGTGCAGGACGAGTTCGGGTAGGCCGCCGTCCCCGATGGCGTCAGGCGGACCCTCGAGCGCCGGATTGCCCGGTGGCGGGCCCTGAATGGGGGCGAGACGGAGATCTTCTTCCCACAGCATCACGAGATCGGCCGGCTAGGCCTCTTGGATTTCACCGTCGCTGACGATTTGCGTGTCACCATCGCCAGCCAGCGCTTCGACCATCGCCTCTTTCATTTTCGCCTCGCCAGCAGCGGCTGGGAGGATTCGGCGGTCGTACTGGGTAGAGAGAGCTTCACCGCTCTGTCCGAGCATCTGCAAGATGCGCTGTGGAAGTTGGGAGGCGCGGGGACTGTCAGGAATTCCGTGTGCGGGCGGGCTGTTGAACATTGCAGCCATTGCCCGGATGAAGCGCTCGCCGAAGATGACGGCGAATTGGGCCTTGGCCATGGTCCACTCACGTGGCGGCATTTTCCACTCTTTCTCGGATCGGTTCAAGATCAGATAGAGCAGCTTGGTCGCCGCGTCGTCGCTGCGGAAATGGCCCCTGGCCCTGACAGCCCGTCGAAGTTTCGGGTTCAACGCCATGGAGGGCCTTTATGTCCACCGTCGGCTCCGATTTCTCCGCGCCAAACACGTTCGAGGCCCCTTCCAGAAGCTGCTTTCGCCAATCCGTGATCTGGTTCGCATGCACATCATATTGCTGCGCCAGCTCGGCCAGCGTCTTTTCTCCCTTGATCTGTGGCGCGACAATTCTGATGAGAAGCGCGCGACAATCTGGATGAGAATCTGGTGTCGCGGCGGAGGTGATGATCGCGGCATTGATTGCCGCGCGCAAGAGGGTTTGTCGGTTTGATTGTCGCGGCGCGTCAATCAGCGACGCTGTTGGCGGGTGTGGCATAGGACGCGGGGCGTCCCGGGCCACGCTTTCGCTCCATGGCCTCGCGGCGCCTGTAGCTCTCGACATTCATCTCGAAGATGGTGGCGTGATGGACGAGGCGGTCGACCGCGGCGAGCGTCATGGCGGGGTCGGGGAAGACCTTGCCCCATTCGCCGAACGGCTGGTTGGCGGTGATGAGCATTGAGCGCCGCTCGTAGCGGGCGCTGATGAGCTCGAACAGCACGCTGGTCTCGGCCTGGTCCTTGGTGACGTAGGCGAGATCATCGAGGATCAGGAGATGGAACTTGTCGAGCTTGGCCAGAGCGCTCTCGAGCGCCAGGTCTCGCCGTGCCGTCTGAAGCTTCTGGACGAGGTCGGTTGTTCTGGTGAAGAGCACCCGCCAGCCATTCTCGATGAGCGCAAGGCCGATGGCTGAAGCGAGATGGCTTTTGCCGCCGCCGGGCGGGCCGAACAGAAGCAGGTTCGCCCCCTTCTCCAGCCAGCTGTCGCCGGCGGTGATCGCCATCACCTGGGCCTTGGAGATCATCGGCACGGCCTCGAACGCGAAGGTGTCGAGGGTCTTGCCCGGCAGGAGGCGGGCCTCGGCGAGGTGGCGTTCGATGCGGCGGCGGTCGCGTTCGGCCAGTTCATGCTCGGTGATCGCGGCGAGAAAGCGGGCGGCGGGCCAGCCTTCCTTGTCGGCCTGTTCGGCGAATTGCGGCCACATGAGCTTGATGGCCGGCAAGCGCAGTTCGTTGAGGAGCAGGCTGAGCTTGGCGGTATCGACAGTGGTGTTGGTCTTCATGCCGCGTCTCCCGTCAGGCTGGCGCCGAGCAGGGCTTCATAGGCATTGAGCGGCGCAAGGCGCACGACGACATTCGGCAGCCGGGAGGGATCGGGGGCGAAGCGTTCCCGCAAGGCGGCCATGTCGGGCAATCGGCGCGCCTGCAGCGCGGCATCCAGTTGGTCGGCCAGTTCGCTCTCGCAGGCGCGCTCGTGAGCCATGGCGAGAAGATCCACCATGATGCGGCAGGCCTGCCGCTCCGGCAGCCGCTCCATGAGCATGTCGAAGGTGTGCCGATACGCCTCGCGCGGAAAGAGCTGGTCGCGATAGACCAGGTTCAACAGCGCCATCGGCTTGCGACGCAGCGAATGGATGACATGCCGGTAATTGACGACCTGATCGTGTTTGCCCGATGGAGAGGCACGTCCGCGCGGCAGCGTCACGAGAAGGGTGCCGCCGATGAAGATGTCCAGTCGATCGTCGAAAAGGCGCACCCTGAGCCGGTGGCCGATCAGGCGCGAGGGCACGGTGTAGAACACCTTGCGCAGCGTGAAGCCGCCCGATGAGGTGACGCGCACGGTGACCTCCTCGTAGTCGGATGTGCGCCGGACGGGCAGTTCCTGGAGCTCGGCGCGCTCGATGTCGATGCGCTTGGAATTGCGGGCGTTCATGCGGCTGACGATCTCGTCGACGAAGCGGCGGTAGCAGACCAGATCGCCGAAATCGCTCGATCCTCTCATCAGAGCCGCGTCGTCGATCGCCCGCTTGAGATGGCCGTGCGGGCCTTCGATGGAGCCGTTCTCATGCGCGATGCCGCGATTGTTGCGGGAAGGGGTCATGCCGTAGTGGCCGCACAGTTCGTCGTAGCGGCGCGTCAGGTCCGCCCGGGCGTCCTTGTCCAGGTTGCGGAATGCCGGCGAGAGGCTGTCGCTGCGATGCTCGCGGGGAGCCCCGCCGAGCGACCACAGCGCGTTCTGCAGGCCTTCCGCCAGGGCGACGAAGCTCTCGCCGCCGAGCACGACATGAGCGTGCTCGAAGCCGGAATAGGCGAGCCGGAAATGATAGAGCCGGTGGTCGAGCGGCTGGCCGGCGATCGTGATGCCGGCTTTACCCATGTCGGTGAAATCCGACAGGCCGAGGCGGCCGGCCTCATGCACCTGTCGGAAGATGACCTCCTGCTCCACGCCGTGGACGGCGCGCCAGGAGCGGACGCGCCGCTCCAGCGTGCGGCGAACGCCGTTGCCCAGATCGGGGTGGCGGCGCAGCATCTCCTCGAAGATAGCTATCGCGCGAATGCCGGGCGCGGCTTGCAGCATCGGCACGACCTCGGTCTGAAAAATATCGGCAAGCGGGTCGGCACGGCGTCGTTCCCGCGGCGCCTTCTTCTGCGAGGGCAGCCTCGAATCCTTCTCGATGCGATAGGCCGTGGCCGTGCTGATCGACGCCTTTGCCGCCGCGACGGCTGTCGAATTGGTCTGACGGAACTTCATGTAGAGCCTCATCTGGTGATCGGTTACGTGGCGGCCGGGCACAAAGTGATTCCTCCAAATCGGAAAAACCACCGGCATACCCGGTCGACCGCGATCACCAGACAAACGCCCCCAAAAAGGCAGCGGCGCTGGCGGGTTGAAACTCCAGTCGGGCTACGCCCTCCCTGCGATCCAACCCGCCAGCATTCTCATCTTGATTGACGCAACGCTCGCACCTTCATTGTCGCGCCGCACTTGATCGCCGCAAGCGCAACTTTCGCCTTGAAAGCCGGGCTGTGGTTCCGGCGTGGGCGGCTGATCATTCGTCATTCTCCTGTTCCGGCACTCATGCCGATCTCAGGCAGAAATTCCACTTATCACCCTGTCCAATTTTGCCGAGCCACCTCTCCGCTCCACGATGAAGGCCCGATGCGCCTCCAGAACGCGCTTCCGGTGGCCGCCCATCTTGCCCGGCGCCACCGAGCCGGTCGCACGGTAACGCTGCGACCACTTCACCACAGAGGAACCTGCAACGCCAAAGCCCGATGCCACCGAACGGCAGTTCTCACTCGCTCCAACTGCCTCAACAACACGCTCACGAAGATCGTTTAAAAGGGCCTCGCGTCATAAGATGCTGGCCTCCTATCCAGCCAGCATCTTGAATCACAAACACTCTTCTTTGGAAATCCTAGGATTTCCTCAAAACAGGAACTGCACAAGCGCGAACTTTCCGGTTTGCCGAGCCCGAGCCGATTACGATTAACTGTTCCATGGCGGCCAGTTCAATCAGGCGGACCCTGTCCGGATGGAACGACAGCATGGACTCCTCAAGCGTCGTACGCACCGCATTGTCGATACCGGGTCAATACTCCCCAGAAGTGCCGTTTGAATCTTCCTCAGTTTAGCGTTGCCGCCGGTCTTCCGGGGCGCGCCCCGGAGGACCGGCGGCGCGTCATCACCGATACTGCTCTCGATGGTCGAGAGGGGAATGGCGGTGATCAAACTCGGGGAGATAGTCATGATCTTGGATATGCATCGGCAGGGGCTGTCGATGTCAGCGATCGCCAGGCAGACCGGCGTCGATCGAAAGACAATCCGCAAATACATCGAGCGTGGCCTTGAGGCCCCTGCCTATGGACCAAGGAAGCCGCGGGCGACGGTGATTGATCCCTTCACCGCTTATTTGCGTGAACGGGTTGCTGCCTATCCCGGCCTTAGCGGTCGGCGGCTCTTGCGAGAGCTGAAGGATCGTGGGTTTGCCGGGGGCTACACTACCGTCACGGACTTTCTCAGAGACGTTCGTCCGACCTCAGAACCCGGCTTTGAAGTTCGGTTCGAAACAGCTCCCGGCGAACAGGCGCAGGTGGATTTCGCCCAATTCCATGTGGTCTTCACCGACGAGCCGGCAACCCCCAGGATCGTCTGGCTGTTTTCTATGGTGCTGGGCTATAGCCGTCTCATCTGGGCGCGCTTTGCCATGCATCAGGATCTGCCGACGGTGCTGCGATGCCACGCCGCGGCGTTCGATGCGATCGGCGGCGTTCCGCGCGAGATTCTTTACGACCGAATGAAGACTGCCGTCATCGGCGAAGGCGAAACGGGCGGCATTGTTTATAACCGCGCTCTGCTCGATCTCGCTCGCCATTTCGGCTTTCATCCAAAGGCCTGCAAACCATATCGCGCCAAGACGAAGGGAAAGGTCGAGCGACCATTCCGCTTTATTCGTGAAGACTTTTTCCTGGCGCGCTCGTTTCGCAACCTTGATGATCTTAACACCCAACTGCGGCAATGGCTGGATGGCGTTGCCAATCCGCGCGTGCACGCCACAACGCAGCGCGTCGTCGTCGAGGCCTTCGCGGAAGAGCGCCTTCATCTGCGTCCCTTGCCGCTGGCTCCGTTCCGATCGGTTCTGCGGCTTGAGCGCAGGATATCCCGAGAGGGCATGGTGAGTGTCGGTGGAAACGCCTACAGCGTGCCCGACGCCACCAGAAGGCGGCTCGTCGAAGTTCACACCTTGGCCAATGAGGTTCGAATCTTCGAAGACGGTGCGCTGATTGCTGTGCATCCGGTGTTGGAAGGTCGCCATCAGCGACGCGTCGAACCAGGACACAGAACCTTTCGCTCACCGCCGCGATCGCGATCGCACGTCAACAATGACGAGATCATTCTTCATGGATCCGGAGACCGGGTCACACAACGGCCGCTCGCCTTCTACGACGCCGTCGCCAGAGCTATGGCGCAGGAGAACCGCCCATGAGCGCCGCTCTCGATGCCGTGCCGTCGATGATCGACCGCATTCGCCATGACCTGGTCGGCCTGAAGATGCCACGTGCCCTTGAAGCACTCGACCATATTGTCCGCCGCCTGGAGCATGGCGAGCTGTCGGCGCTCGAAGCGATCGACATTCTCCTTTCCGAAGAGCTGACCCTACGGGAGAACAGCCGTATAAAGACGGCGTTGCGGATGGGTCGGCTGGCAACCATTAAAACGCTCGCCGGCTTCGATTTCTCTTTCCAGCCCTCCCTCGATCGCGATCGGATCTTCACGCTCGCGCAACTGGGCTTCGTCGAAAGGCACGAGGCCGCCCATTTCCTCGGGCCGCCAGGAACTGGCAAAAGCCATCTGGCTATCGCGCTCGGCGTCGAAGCTGTCAAAGCGGGCAAGAGCGTCTACTTCTGCACCCTGGCCGATCTCATTGCAGTGCTGTCCAGGGCCGAGCGGGAGGGACGGCTGCAAGAACGCATCCGCTTCTTCTGCAGGCCAAGTCTGCTGATCGTCGACGAGATCGGTTATCTCCCGGTGATCGCCGGCGGCGGCAATCTGTTCTTCCAGCTCGTCAACGCCCGCTACGAGAAAGGGGCAATGATCCTGACGTCCAACCGCGGCTTTGCAGAGTGGGGAGATGTTTTTGGAGACGCCGTGGTCGCCACCGCGCTTCTCGACAGGCTTTTGCACCATGCCGTCGTCGTTCAGATCGAAGGATCAAGCTACAGGCTGCGCCAGCATGCCGAATTGATGCCTGAACACGTCCGTTCGAAAGCCCTGATTACTCCACCGTCATTCGCTCCACCATCACGGCCGCGCGGTCGGCCGCCGAAAAATACCCAATTCTCCATGCCGTCCGAGACGGCGTAATTGGGGAATTTTACTTCGGCACTTTTGGGGAAATTTCACCCGGTATTGACACCGCATCGAGGAAATGACGAGCTTCGTCCTCGAAACCGACGAAAACATCATCGGCACAGCGCACGATAATCATATCGCCCGTGACATCGCGCTGTCGCCAGCCCTAAGCCGAGAGGTAAACACAGCGAAGGTATATTAGCCAGGAGCGGCGAACTCACCGGCCCTTCCCCGTTCCCTTGTCATCCACAGCCACGAGTGCCTCCCACATTTGTTGTCAGATCATATTCTGGGAAAATTGAATGGCCATTTGGCTGGGGAAATTGGCTGCTTGCACAGGGTCGGCCGGAAGACGTGCTTGCAGGCCCTGCAAATAGTCTTCTGCGTAGCTTTTCGCCATTGAAATCGGCAGATCGATACCGACCGTGGCAGCCTCCTCCATCGCCTTCTTCACGAGTCCGTTACTAATTGCAAGCTTGACCTGGGGTCCAGCGACAAGGCTCAGCGCTTGCGCGCCGATATTGATGCCAGCGTCCAGCAGCGCCTGCTTCAAGTTGCCGCCGGTAATCGCTGTACGGACAAGATTTGCCGCTTGCGCCTCGAACGCTAGCGTCATTGAAACGGCATCGGCCACTTGGCCCACGACCGGAATGAAGCTCAATAGACCCACCGCCGTCGCAGCCCAATCATTCACTGTCGAGTATACCTTGAGCACGTCGCCGACTGCGTGGATGAAAGCCCCGCCGTTTTTCTTGGGTGACTTGGCATCAGGTTGATCCGCCCGGCCCATCATCATGTCCGAGACGGCTTTCTGATCCGCTGCGGTTTCCGGCGCATGGGTCTTGGGCTGCTGAACGGCGCCGTTCGCATACGACATGCTCCCGTAGAAGTGAACAAAGTCTTCTTTGCTAATGTCACCGGAGTCGACAGTATGCCCGCCGCCGAAATCGAAGAATGAATTGTGCGACTTATATCCCGTAATCGAATTGTTCAGAAGACTGAAGAGGAGAGGATCGGAAAGTAGCTGAACTGACGCCTCCGTTACTCTTTTGTCGAGTCCTTTGTCTTCAGACATGCCTGTCAGCTTTTCACGCGTTAGATCGCCGCCCTCGAAAAAAGCTAGCTGATTGCTGCTGATAGTCTTTAGGACATTCAGTTCAGCTTGCGTGAGACTCATCGACGATGAAGCGGCCTGCAGAAAATCCTCTTTATGGACCTTACCTGAAGCACCACCGCACACCTGCATCCATTCATCTGGATGATTGGTGAAGTATTGAGCTGCTGCAATGACCTGGGGCGGACACTTACCGGCTCGCGATTCGCCGACAACGATCTGTTTGAAACTAGCCAGGCTCATGACCTTGGGCAAATTTTCGGAATATCGGTAAAGCTCGCGCAAGGCATCGCTCCGGGTCATGAGCGAAGGCTGAACGTTTTTGGTGCTATCGGATGGTATGTAGTTCTGCTCGTAGCTTTGCGCCAGGCTTTCCTGAAATGCGGCGACTGGTGGATGAAGCTTGGAAAATTCGGACAAGTCCCTCGCCGTGATTTTGCCTCCACAGCGACCATCGCCCTGAGAGCCGATGGCATAGAAAAGCTCTTGGTCTTGCTGCAGTCCCTCGATCGCCTCTCTCAGATCCGGTGGAGTGGAGGGATCATTGACCTTGCGGGCCAGCGACTCCCAACTGAGGGGCATTTGGTCCTTGTGACGGTTCAGTACCGCCACGATCTGCAATTCGGCAGAAGTCAGCAAGCCCCCGTTCCACGTTATTCTCGGAGCGGGACCTGGGCCCAGTCCGAAGGGCCTGTGCGCGCAGTTCCTTAGTATCGCCTCGAAGCACGATACGCTTTGCTGCGGATGAAAAGCATTCAGGATTGGCGACTGCTGTCTAGACTGTGCGCGATTGGCGATAAGGGACGATAAATCCGGCATTTGTACATCCTCAAACGTGATGTTTAGAATTTCTCACAAGAACCCCTCGGGCTCTTGCGTCCTACGAGCTTTGGCAGGTCATAGTTCGGCCTGCGCTTCAAACTACATCGTTCTGCGCCAGCTCCAGGCGCCATTTCAGCAATCGGCGGAGATACCGCTCAAACTTCCGGCTCCACTATGAGCGGTTTAGCTTTCGGGAAACTGACGAGCTTAAGAGACTGCCTCAAAAAGAAGTGGGTGATTTCAATAGGTTGTGATTCCGTCGGATTTGCAAAGATTCGATGGAGCTCACGATGGCCTGGACTGAAATCACCCGTCGGCACTATGCCCGGCGCGCGACCCGTTATGCAAGCGATCTGACGGATCGTGAATGGAGCCTGGTGCAGCCCTTTCTGCCAGCGGCGCGACGTGTCGGGCGTCCCCGCACCACAGATTTGCGAGAGGTGTTGAACGCGCTGCTCTACATCGCCTCGACGGGTTGCCAGTGGCGTATGCTGCCGAAGGATTTCCCGCCCTGTTCAACCGTTCAGCGTTATTTCTACGAATGGAGAGCAACGGGTCTGTGGAGCCGGATCAACCATCATCTCGTGATGGAAGCACGCGAGTTGGAAGGCAAAGAGGCCAGCCCGACGGCAGGCGTCATAGACAGCCAGAGCGTGAAAACCACCGAAAGCGGCGGCATTCGGGGTTATGATGCCGGAAAAAAGATCAAGGGACGCAAACGTCACATCCTTGTCGACACGCTCGGCCTGATGGTCGGTCTCATGGTCCATACCGCTGACATTCAGGACAGGGACGGTGCTCCGGACCTCTTGAAATCCATCCGCCAAAGATGGCCTTGGCTGCTGCATGTCTTTGCCGATGGCGGCTACGCGGGTGACAAGCTGAAAAGGCGACTGCGGAAAATCGGGCACTGGACACTGGAAATCATCAAGCGATCCGACAAGGCAAAGGGCTTCGAGGTTCTACCGCGCAGATGGGTCGTTGAACGGACCTTCGCATGGCTCGGCAGATGCAGAAGGCTGGCGAAGGACTTCGAGAAATCCGTCGCTTCCGCCGAGGCGTGGATCATGATCGCCCACATACGCCTCATCACGCGCCGTCTCTCAAGATATTGCTATCATTGACCTCTTTTCGAGTCCGACTCTTAGAGAATTCACATTCAAGGGCGGCCGCTGTGGCGTTTTTTTGCCAAGGCTGCGGTCGCAAATATCATTTTTGGCGCGGCTCTGGCTTCTCGCCGACGCCATCCTGTTGCAACACGTCAGACGAATAAGCGGCTTGCGGTAGTCCGTCGCGAACGACCATGGAGGAGGAACCACGAAACAATGTCAGGACCGATTCGCTTGGCTGTGTTTCAGGAACGCGCGGCTGCGCCTGCGCCTCAGCAACGAGGCCGTTGAACGTCTGCTCCACGAGTGCGGTGAAACGCGGCGGACCGGAGACCAAAACGAGGCTATCTCCCGGCGCAGGTCTCATGACGTAGCGGTCATCGGAAATCTCAAGCTTATCAAGGGCCTTCTTCAACTTATCGAAGCGGATCGAGGTCAACACAAGCACGCGGGTTTGTGATTCTTTTGCGGCCGATACGTAAAGGACAAGCCCATCATAATACCATTGTAGACTGTACAAGTTGGCCAAACGGTCTAGGAACTCGAGCGGTGGCAAATTCGACATGCTCCCGCGGATCCGTCCCTTCACCTCGCTGCTAATGTTGATTCGGATATTAAGGTTGTTACCGAATTGCTGCAGCACGGCAGCGAGATCCTGATCGAGAACTGTATACCTGTAAGGCGTCCGGGGGAAGGATAAGGGGACACCTAGTGTTCCGTGGATTCCGGTGGAGAGAAAGAACCCGGCACACAGAAGCCTCCAAAGGTTCAAGGGGATGAATTTGATGAGCAGTCTCGGCATATCCTAATGATAACCTACAGTTTGAGAGTTTCACAAGGGGGCTAAAGTCACACAGCATGAGATGGCCCATTATGCCGCCTTGGTCAGCTTGTCGTCAGCTCTCACGGCTAAATGCTGGCCCGACAACGACTAATGGGCGACGGGATTCACATCGCCAAAGAGGAAATAATCGAGTTCTTGCATGATGATGCCTTTCACTCCGATTACTGCCACTCTAGCAGAGTGTCTGCCCAAGGCCGGATCAGCGTCCTTGAGCGACCAGGCCCAGTTCGAGCGCGCTTTGGCGCACGCGGCCGACGCGCTGAAAAACGACGCTCCCCTGGTGCTCGCTCCTCCGGTGATGGATGTGCAACGCGCAGCTGCGAAGACAAATTCCCTGGGCGATCGCGTGGTAGAGAAGATTTCTTCGATGTTCGCAGGCAATGCGGTTAGTCCGCTCGACTGGCAGGTAGGACTCTCCAAGGGTTCGGAACCAGGGCCGCCGCAGAAGCTTACAGCCGAAACAGGCCCGGGAACCGGAACCTCTGGCGTTTCGCAAGGAGGTCGTGATTTTGAAGCAATGATTGTTGGCCTGCGGGATCTCTACAACGGTGTCACCCAGGTTGCTCTTGTCTCTAAAGGTGTCAGCGGCATTACGTCTTCGTTGAATAAACTTCTAAAGGAAGGCTGAACCGCGCGCATGATTGAGCTAGCCGCGGAAGTCATGCTCGACACTTACCATTGGCGATTGCTTCGCCTTGTAGCTCTGGCAGTTCTCCTGGCTCTCGGTGGTTGCAAGGTCGATCTCTACACGCAGCTGCAGGAACGCGAAGCGAATGAAATGTTGGCTCTTTTGATAGACAACGGAGTAGCTGCGATCCGGGTGGCCGCCAAGGATGGGACTAGCACCCTCCAGGTTGATGAAGCGCGGATCGCTTTCTCAATTAACCTTCTAAATGGGAAGGGGCTGCCGCGACAGTCGTTCAAGAACCTTGGCGAGATCTTCCAAGGATCAGGCCTGATAGCCTCGCCAACCGAGGAGCGTGCCCGTTACGTCTATGCGCTGAGTGAGGAGTTGTCCCGTACCATCAGCGACATCGATGGAGTGTTCTCTGTACGTGTTCATGTTGTTCTGCCGCATAACGACCTTTTGCGAGCAGGTACCACGCCCTCATCGGCCTCAGTTTTTATCAGGCATGACGCCAAAGCGAACCTTTCTATTCTACTGCCGCAGATAAAGATGCTTGTGGCTGACAGCATCGAAGGGTTGTCGTACGACAAGGTTGAAGTGGTTTTGGTGGCGGTGGAAGGGTCCGCAGATGGGCAGCTGTCTGTGCCGAGGCCTGTTTTGGCCGAGACATCCAGGCTCATTCCAGCGCGGTTTCTTGCGACCGTAATCGGTATCGCTGTAGCTCTGTTCGCAGTGGCATGCTTTCTGTTGGCCAGCGCTCTTAGCCGCCGGCGCAAGCAATCGTCGGGCGGATTCTCCAAGGTCGAGCGGCGATTGAGTCCTTCCGTGTTCAGCACCATTCAAAGAAACGCCAGCGATAGCGCGTAAGTGACATGTCGACGCCAATGCCGATACTGACTGCCCAACTTGATCGTTCGTTCCAATTGTCCGCCTTCGGCGGGATCGAGCCTGCAGCTTCGGCCCATCCGAGTCGTCTTGCTGCGCGTCTTGATCCGGCGTTGGCGCCCGCTACGTTAGAGCAGTTGCAGAAGTCCCCCAGGCTGCAACCAAGGCTGACAGAATTGCTGTTCGACGTGGCTTCAAAGCATAGCGACTGGGGGCCTGATCTTCTGCGCGGGAATGATCCGCAGCGGGCCGCCTTTCTTGCAGGCAGTGTATGGCATGCCCGTTCGCTGCTTAAGCTTGTCTCTCGGTCTGATCTCACCGCTCTTATTGGCTATATCGGCGCTGATGCGCACAAATTTGGTATCCGACACTTGGCGCATTCCGTTGCAAACCGATTGATCGCCGATCCGGAAAAGCTCGCGCACCAAATCGAACACGATGGACATGCCTGTCTTGGTGCTTGGCTCAATAACAATTCAGTGATGGAGCGTAACCGCGTCCTCCTACGGTTGCCGGTTGGAACCGCCGCCGAGAATCCAAAGCCTGAGCACAGGAACGTCTCCGGCCAGTTGTTTTCGCTTGTGATGGCCTATTTTGAGGCGGAGAAGCCGCTAATATGACATTTGATCTTTTCCCTGCGCCAACAGCGCCGCAGCTGTGCCCAATGGGGCCGCTGATCCCGGCGAGTGAGCTGGAAATCTGGGATAGTGCTGCAGAAGCGCTTGCGGCCGCGGAACGATATCAGCAGCGGGTTCGCAGCTGGGCGCGCGCCGCCTATCAGCGTGAGTTGGCGCGCGGCCATGCCGAGGGTTTAACTGCGGGCGCCGCCGAAATGGCAGCGGTGATTTCTCAGGCGGTCACCGAAGTCGCGCAACGAAAGGCCGTTCTTAACCAGGAATTGCCGCAGCTCGTGATGGAGATACTAAGCGATCTTGTGGGAGCATTAGATCCGGGGGAAGTTTTGGTGATGGCTGTTCGCCACGCCATTGAACGCCAATATAGCGGCGCACAAGTTTGCCTCCATGTGTCTCCGAGTCAAGTGGACATACTCGCGGAAGAGTTTGCAGGATACGACGGACAGGATGGTCGACCAAGTGTTCGGATCGAACCGGATCCGACGTTGCCGTCGCAACGGTGCGTGCTGTGGAGTGAGTACGGCAATGTCGATCTGGGGCTTGATGCCCAGATGCGCGCGTTGCGCCTCGGCTTCGGGTTGCTATCTGAAAGAGGCGAACTATGACCACGCTGTCACAACCTAATAACGATGCCGCGGTTTGCCCCGCTGATCCGGTGATTTCGTCTTTGAGAGCTCGGGCAAAGCGGATCGAGACCCGCGCCCTCCGGGGCAGAATCACGCGTGCTGTCGGCACACTTGTTCATGCCGTCTTGCCTGACACTCGTATTGGGGAACTTTGCCTCCTGCAGGATCCGCGAACCGGACTGTCGCTCGAAGCCGAGGTGATCGGCCTCTCGAATGATAGCGTATTGCTGACGCCGATTGGTGACTTGGCTGGTCTGTCTAGCCGTGCCGAAGTCGTAGCCACTGGACGAATGCGTGAAGTACCCGTTGGAGACGATTTACTCGGCCGCGTGGTTGACAGTCGTTGCCGTCCACTGGACGGCAAAGGCCAAATCAGGACCACAGAAACTCGGCCGCTGCACGGCCGAGCTCCAAATCCAATGACAAGGCGGATGATTGAACGACCCTTGCCTCTAGGGGTACGTGTTCTGGACGGTCTCCTGACGTGCGGCGAGGGCCAGCGGATCGGAATTTACGGCGAGCCTGGTGGTGGTAAGTCGACGCTATTGTCACAGATCGTAAAAGGTGCAGCCGCTGACGTTGTCATAGTCGCGCTGATAGGCGAACGAGGACGTGAAGTTCGTGAATTCATCGAGAGGCATCTTGGAACGGAAGGACTTCGCCGTGCCGTCGTTGTTGTTGAAACGTCCGACCGCTCGGCTGTCGAGCGGGCGCAATGTGCTCCGATGGCGACAGCGATTGCAGAGTATTTTCGCGAACAGGGGCTACGCGTAGCTCTCATGCTGGACTCGCTGACCCGCTTCTGTCGTGCAATGCGTGAAATAGGCCTTGCTGCCGGTGAACCGCCGACGCGACGGGGCTTTCCTCCTTCAGTTTTCAGCATGCTGCCAGGCCTGTTAGAACGCGCCGGCATGAGTGAGCTTGGCTCAATCACGGCTTTCTATACTGTGCTTGTAGAAGGCGATGGCACAGGGGATCCAATCGCAGAAGAGTCGCGCGGCATTCTCGATGGGCATGTCGTCCTCTCAAGCGCGATTGCGGCGCGATCGCATTTTCCCGCTATCGATGTACTGCAGAGTCGCAGCCGCGTGATGGATGCGATCATTTCGACGACACATCGCAAGGCGGCATCCATCTTTCGTGAACTCCTCTCGCTGTATGCCGAGACCGAGTTCCTGATCAAAGTCGGCGAATACAAACAAGGCGCCGATCCCCTGACGGACCGAGCTGTCGACTCAATAGACGAACTGAGAGAGTTTCTGCGCCAGAGCGCAGGCGAGACATCAACCTTTGAGGAAACGGTCGCATGGATGTCGCGTCTGACCGCTTAAATCATGTTCAGGCTTCGAGGTTACGTCTTTTGAAAGAGATGCAAGAGCGTCGCGCCCTTCATAAGATGTCCAAAACGGAAGCCAAGCGCGACATGGCTGTCTTAGCCGCTCAGAATGCCGCTCGAGACCTTGCAATGACACAACAAGATTGCGCAGCCGCCGAAGCGGATCTCTACCAGGAGCTGATGACTCTCGAAAACTTGTCGAACGGTATGCTCGACCGGCACCACCTGCGCATTGAGCTGCTTGCGGCTGAAATAACGTGCCGACGGCAAATGCTTGGCGATGCGCAAATCGCCCAAGAACAGGCTGAGATAGCGATGTTCAGGACGAGGGACGAATGGATCGCATGTTCGGCGGCAACACGCAAATGGCAGCAAATCGAGGACGACGTCGGGCGCGACGTTGAGATCCATTCGGAGGCCGTGAGCGAGACCGAGGCCGAGGATGATAGAGTAGTTCGGTTTGGGAGGAGTGCGCTTGCCCAGGTCGCGCAATCAAATTAGAAAACCGGCAGGTCCTCCGAAATGCTAGCGCTGTGCAGTCTTTGGTTTCCGGGATGGTGAGGCCCATTATATTTGAACCAGCCCTGACACTATCACGGGAGATCGTGCGGTTGCTTAATAACACGGCAGCTTCTCGCAAGCCGTTTCAGAGCCGAATCAAAGACGTGCCGTTGTCGGTGACTGTTGCAGGGCTTGTCTGTCAAGAGCAATCTGCAGCCATTGAGATGCTTGACTGCATTTGGAAGGTCGGAGCCGAGACGGTCATCCTCTCGTTATCGCGGCCGCTTGTAGATGCGTTCATTGCGACAGTGCAGGACGACCTGCCTTTTCCGTCCGAGCCAACGGCTTCGCTCATTTTGGAGCTTGCACTTGAGCCGCTCGTCGCTCGACTGGAGTGTGCGACACAGCTGAACCTGCAACTCCTGCGCGTTGGTGAAGCCGCCACGCTAGCCCCCTATCTCGAACTGGATATCGTATTCGGCGCGGTCAGAGGCAACAGTCGTCTATTCCTGTTCTCGCCTCTCGACGGCTTGGTGCCGCTTGCATTTCGCGTCCTAGACGAACTCATTGCGCAGTTACCACGAAAACCGCGAGGGCTATCGCGGGACCTGCCGATCCTGGTTGCAGGAGAAATTGGGACGCTACGCATTCCTCCAGCTCTTCTTCGAGACGCACGTGCCGGGGATGTTCTGTTGCCGAACATGGCGCCGTTTGGCCGCGGCGAGATCATTCTATCTTTTGGCCAGCTGTGGGCCGGCGCAGATCTTGAGGGCGACCAGTTAGTGCTGCGAGGCCCTTTCCGCCGGCGATCGAGTTCTTTGGAGAATGCGCAGATGACACAAGCTGTATCGCAGCTGGGACTGACGGATGATCTCGACGATATCGGGATCATGCTTGTCTTTGAATGCGGCCGCTGGCCTATTCCTCTAGGGGAATTAAGACGTGCCGGCGATGGGCATATATTCGAACTTGGGCGCCCGATCGAGGGTCCGGTCGACATACTGGCCAATGGTCAGCGCATCGGGCGTGGCGACATCGTGCGCATTGGAGAAACGCTGGGTATAAAGCTGCGAGGCGGGTTGGGATGTAATGACTGAGGTCCAGCCGACAATCCTGGCGCTTCTTGCGGTAACCGCTGGACTTGGTCTGCTTGTTTTAGCAGTCGTCACAACCACTGCGTTTGTAAAAGTATCAGTTGTTCTTTTTCTCGTGCGCAATGCGCTCGGAACGCAAACAATACCACCTAACATAGTGCTGTACGCTGTATCATTGATCCTGACCATGTTTGTTAGCGCGCCCGTTATTCAACTGACCTATGATAGGATGAGCGACCCGAAGCTGCACTATCAGACGTTTGATGACTGGGTAAGCGCTGTCAAATCCGGGAGCGAGCCACTGCGTGACCATCTAAAGAAATTCACCAATGAAGATCAGCGAAAAATTTTCCTCTCCTCGATCGAGAAAGTATGGCCAGAGGAAATGCGCGCAAAGACTGCGGATGATGATTTATCGATTCTGGTGCCATCTTTTCTACTGTCAGAACTTAAGCGCGCGTTCGAGATTGGATTTCTGCTTTATCTTCCTTTCATTGTTATCGATCTTATCGTTACGACAATTTTGATGGCGATGGGTATGTCGATGGTGTCTCCGACACTTATATCAGTCCCTTTCAAGCTATTTGTTTTCGTCTCTATTGATGGTTGGTCGAAATTGATGGAAGGTCTTGTGTTGAGTTACACGCTTCCGGGAGGTTGATTATCGCCGAATCCAGTATTGTCGTTCTTATGAGTCAATCGTTGGTGGTCTTAATGATTTGGATTCTACCGCCGTTGATCGCATCGGTGGTCGTTGGCCTGGTCATTGGCATCATCCAGGCGGCAACGCAGATTCAGGATGAGAGTTTACCACTCACCGTGAAGCTTCTGGTTGTTGTCTCGGTGATTGGTTTGTTTGCTCCTGTCCTGAGCGCCCCCCTGCTAGAGCTAACCAACCAGATCTTTACCGAGTTTCCCGCCATGACGCTCAGCTACTAGTCTCGGCCATGTCTATGTCATCAGCCGAGATTCAAATCCTGATTCATACGGCTATCGAGCTCCTCCTAGCAGCCGGTCTTGGTGCCGGGCGCGCGATAGGCATCATGCTGATCCTGCCTGTATTTACTCGTTCTCAGACCGACGGGCTAATCCGCGGCTGCCTGGCTGTCGCTTTCGGATTACCATGCCTGGCGCACGTCAGCGACGGGTTGCAGGCGCTGGATCCTGAAACGCGCGTGATCCAGGTAACTCTGCTCGGATTGAAGGAAGTTTTCGTTGGTGCACTATTAGGCACTTTTCTTGGCATTCCCCTATGGGCCCTTCAGGCAGCGGGTGAGTTTATCGACAACCAACGCGGTATTACCAGCCCGTCTGCTCCGTCCGACCTCGCCACGAACAGTCAGGCTTCCGCCGTGGGGGTCTTTCTCGGGATTACTGCGATCGCCATCTTCGTCGCCTCTGGGGGTATGGAAACCGTGATCAGCGCACTTTATGGCAGCTATTTGATCTGGCCCATATATCGGTTTCACCCAACCATGAGCGCTCAAGCAGGAATGGAGATATTAGGTCTCCTTGATCACATTATGCGCACGACTTTGTTGGTGTCTGGGCCAGTCGTGTTCTTTCTGACGTTGATTGATGTGTCCATGATGATACTGCGTCGCTTTGCGCCCCAATTCAAGTCAAGTCAGTTTTCGCCCGCGATCAAGAATCTTGTCTTTCCGGTCATCATGGTCACCTATGCTGCCTATCTGGTTGAGGGAATGACATTGGAGATCACACAAACGGATGGCACTCTCGAGTGGCTCGATAAGTTGCTGAAATGAGCGACACGAGTGAAGAGAAGACACACGCCGCCAGTCCCAAGAAGCTAAGCGAGGCGCGCAAAAAAGGGCAGCTGCCACGTAGCTCCGATTTCGTTCGCGCGGTCGGGACCTGCGCTGGGCTCGGATACCTGTGGGTAAGAGGCAGCGTCATCGAGGACAAGTGTCTTGAAGCGCTACTCTTCGTCGACAAACTGCACCACCTGCCATTCAAATTCGCCGTCGGGCAGGCGCTGGTTGTTCTGGCCGCACTCGCCCTCGCAACTGTTGGCCCGCTGCTTGGAACGCTTGTCGCTGTGGTCATTTTGGCAAGTTTATTAGCCAATGGTGGATTTGTTTTCTCTTTCGAGCCGATCAAGCCCAGCCTTGAAAAAATGGATCCTTTTCAAGGGCTGAAGCGCTTGGCGTCTGCGCAGTCCACAGTCGAACTCGGCAAGACTCTGTTTAAGGTATTCGTTCTCAGCGCAACGTTTTCCCTCTACCTGCTCGGCGCGTGGAAGACCATGATGTATCTGCCGGGGTGCGGCATGGGCTGCATCGGCCATGTCGTTGGGGTGGCAAAACCGCTCATTGGAATTGGCGCCGGCGCACTAATGGTCGTCGGCCTGATTGATCTTGTGTTGCAGCGTGCGTTGTTTCAGCGCGAGATGCGGATGACCCAGACTGAAGTCATGCGCGAACGGAAGGATCAGCAAGGGGCCCCCGAGTTAAAAGGTGAACGACGTCGCATCCGCGATGAGGCAGCTGACGAACCTCCCCTTGGTGTTCATAGCGCCACGCTGATCTTCAAAGGGAGGGGGGCACTGATCGGTGTTCGCTACGTTCGTGGTGAGACCGGGGTGCCGGTCGTGGTTTGCCGAGCGAAAGACGAGCGCGTTTCTCCCCTCCTTAGCGAAGCGCGGGCGCTTCGTCTCGAAATTGTCGATGATCATGTCCTAGCGAACCAGCTCATCAGAAAAGCAAATCTCGGCAACCCCGTTCCTAAGGAATTTTTCGAACCCGTGGCGAGAGCACTCTTTGCCGCAGGCTTGACTTAGGCCGCGGACTGATAACTTCTCTAGCAGAACGCGGACAGAAGGGAGTTGGGCCGGTGGCAAGGAAGTGGAGCGGGGCATCGGTGCTAACGCGTTGCTATGCCTTTGAAAGGTTTTAGTTTGTTGCTGTATCTGTCAATCAGGTTGCGCTGCTTGTGGGCCCCGTTGACTGAAGGGAATCGCTGGTGCGGGATACCTCGGCGGGATGTCAGCCCAAGCTGAGCGTTGCGCTTCAGGTCGCGAATGGCGTTGCTGTCATAGGCGCGGTCGGCAATCGGAATCCTATCGGGTGGAGAGAGTCGAGCGTGGCGATGGCGGGCTTGTGCCTGTCCGGCCGTCAGGACGAGATCGACCGGTCGCGGGACTGTCAGGAATTCCGTGTGCGGGCGGGCTGTTGAACATTATGCAGCCATTGCCCGGATGAAGCGCTCGCCGAAGATGACGGCGAATTGGGCCTTGGCCATGGTCCACTCACGTGGCGGCATTTTCCACTCTTTCTCGGATCGGTTCAAGATCAGATAGAGCAGCTTGGTCGCCACGTCGTCGCTGGGGAAATGGCCCCTGGCCCTGACAGCCCGTCGAAGTTTCGGGTTCAACGCCGCTATCGAGTTCGTAACCGGTATGAAGATCTCGGTGCCGATGTCCGGCTGCGGTTTCCAGGATCGCGGTGTATGGTGCGACCATCCGGGACGGAGGCCCGGGAGCACGAAGGTGCGGGCAGGCCGATCCACACGATGAGCCGAGAGCTCGTGTTAGTAGCTGGCCGCCTCTGCGACTCGCCCGGTTGCGCCGTGAGCGCGAATCCGTAGTTGTCGTGTCGCCCGCCGCTCCCGTCGTTTCGCTCTGACAGGAGGCGCATATGCGACGCGTGATTGGAATGGACATCCACCGAACCTTCGGGGAGGTGGTTTTCTGGGAAGATGGTAAGCTTCGACATGGAGGGCGTGTCGACATGACCCGAACGGCGCTGGAGGGCTTTGGTAAGATCCTTCTGGCGACAGACGAGGTGGTAATCGAGGCGACTGGCAACTGCATGGCGGTGTCACGGGTGTTATCGCCCTTCGTGAAGCGGGTAGTCATCGCCAACCCACTTCAGGTGAAGGCGATCGCCCATGCCCCATGTGAAGACCGACAAGGTTGACGCGGGCACGCTGGCCAGCTTGTACGCGGCCGGCTACCTGCCGGAGATCTGGACACCAGATGCGGCCACCGAGCGAATGCGCAGGCTGGTCGCGCGGCGCTATCAGGTCGTGCGGCATCGAACCCGGATCAAGAACGAGGTGCATGCGATCCTGCATGCGCACCTGATCCCGAAGTGTCCGCATGCCGATCTGTTCAACGTCCGCGGGCGTGCCTGGCTGGCGCGCCAGCCAGTGCCCGAAGATGAGCGGTTTGCGATCGAGCGGCATGTGAGCGAGCTCAATCGGCTTGCCGAAGACCTTGCGATCCTTGACCGGGAGATTGCCGAGACCACGCTAGACGATCCAGCGATCAGGCGTCTGCTCACCATCACCGGCGTCAACCTGGCCGTGGCAGCAGGCTTGGCGCCCGCGCCCGCCAAAGGAAAAGGCGTGCGGGCGCCTCAATCCGGCAAGGCTTGAATGAGGCTGTCCGGCGGCGCTTTCAACCGGTGCGCCGCGCTTCGCCACGAGGTCGCCCGCGCAAGGAAATGATATCACGATCCGAAAGAAAGCGCTTGTCGATCTCATCCGTCGTATAAATGATCCGGCGGACGTCGTCAGGGAACGCGAAGAATGGAACGACCTCGCCCCAGGCGCGCCGCCAGGCAGTCCCCAAGGGCCGGCCTCCAACGCCGCCAGCGCCTTTTCGGCGGCATCGGCATCGACGGCGCGGTAGATTTCCTTGAGTGCGCTGGCGAGGCTCTTGCGATCTTTCCAGGACACGAAGTCAGATGTGGCTCGGTTTGTTTGGACAGGAATTCCCGATTTATAAGTGGAACACTGCCTCTGATTAGGCCGCCTCGGGAAGCGGTATCGGGGTGAAGTAGGCCTCATCTGGCGCTCTGCCGTCAAGGCTTGAATGCGGGCGTCCCCGATTGTAGAAATCGAGATATTTTCCGATCGACGCTCGCCCTTCGCGAACGCTGTCATAGGCCTTGAGATAGACCTCCTCATATTTCACCGACCGCCAGAGACGCTCGACGAAGACGTTGTCGCGCCAGGCGCCCTTGCCATCCATGCTGATCCTGATCTCCCGGTCGAGGAGGACCTTGGTGAAGTCATGGCTGGTGAACTGGCTGCCCTGATCGGAGTTGAAGATCTCGGGCTTGCCGTATGTCGCCAGCGCCTCCTCGAGGGCTTCAATGCAAAAGGCCGCATCCATGGTGATCGACAGCCGCCAGCTCAGTACCTTGCGCGTGAACCAGTCGACGACAGCAACCAGGTAGCAGAAGCCGCGGGCCATCGGGATATAGGTCAGGTCCGTCGCCCAGACCTGGTTGGGCCGCGTCACCGCCAGCTTGCCCAGCAAATACGGATAGATCTTGTGCCCGTCGCCCGGCTTCGAAGTGCGCGGCTTGCGGTAGAGCGCCTTGATTCCCATGCGCGTCATCAAGGTGCGCACATGCAGCCGACCCGTCTGTAGCCTTCGCGCTTCAAAAGCTTCTGCACCATGCGGCTGCCCGCGAACGGGTAATCCAGGTGCAATTCGTCGATGCGCCGCATCAGCTTCAGGTCTGCCGCCGATGTCGGCTTGGGTAGGGAGTAGACGCTGCCGCGGCTGATCCCCAGTTCGGCCGCCTGCTTGGCAATCGGCAGTTCATGTTCCCGGTCGATCATCGTCTTGCGCTCCCCGACCAGCCGGCCTTGCCGAGCGCCGAGCCTAAGAAATCATTGGCCAGCGTCAGCTCTCCGATCTTGGCATGGAGGGCCTTTATGTCCACCGTCGGCTCCGATTTCTCCGCGCCAAACACGTTCGAGGCCCCTTCCAGAAGCTGCTTTCGCCAATCCGTGATCTGGTTCGCATGCACATCATATTGCTGCGCCAGCTCGGCCAGCGTCTTTTCTCCCTTGATCGCCGCAAGCGCAACTTTCGCCTTGAAAGCCGGGCTGTGGTTCCGGCGTGGGCGGCTGCTCATTCGTCATTCTCCTGTTCCGGCACTCATGCCGATCTCAGGCAGAAATTCCACTTATCACCCTGTCCAATTTTGCCGAGCCACCTCTCTTTTGCGCTCAAAAGCACACATCGTTCCTTTTGACCATTCTCAGGAGAGACTTATAGATTCTCTCGCGCAGCGGTTTCAGATGCTCTCAGGCAGATTGATATCGAAAGGCAGAAACGTCTGTCCGGGCGCATTGGCGACACCGTCGCTGATCGCATGAGCCATGAGCTCTACCAGCTCCCGGGAAAGCCTTTCCAAGGGGGTCGCGATTACCATGGTTGCGATATTGTCCGTCAGCGCCCCCCGCGATTCTGGCGTGATTTCATTGCAGATCACAACCGGCGGGTCCTTCGGATTGATCGCTCTCACTGCGGCGATTGCTCCTTCCATACCGCCACCGGCTACGTAGCAGCCGACCAGGTCTGGGTGCCGCTTAAGCACGTCGACCATCGCTTGATGCGTCAGTTGGGTGGTCTCGAGATTGACCAGGGTCTCTAGCACCGTAAAGTCAGGGGCGTGTTCCCGAAAATAAGAACGAAGGCCGATCTCGCGTAATTCCTGACCGTGGAAGCGATGGCTGCCCACAAAAACCGCCACCTTTCCAGGCCGCTTCGCGCATTTGGCAATCATCCAAGCTGCGGTGCGTCCTGCCTTGCGATTGTTCAGACCTACATAGCCTTCGCGAACGCCGGCAGCGAAGTCAGACAGCAGTGAGAACACAGGTATGCCACGAACCTTCAAAGCCTCTACAGCGACAGTTACCGTGGGATGATCCGGGCTAACGAGCGCGACCGCTTGCGTTTTGCCCGCCAAGCGGTTCAATTGCGCCACAATTTCCTCCGGTGACTGGCTCGCCCAGAAGTCGACGATCGGAACACCTCGGAACCGGGGCGCGTGGGCAGCCGCGGACTTCAGTTCGCGTGCAAACTCCTGATAGAAATGCTGCTCGGGCTTCTGAAGAAGGAAACCGAGCCTATACTCCGGGAGGTCTTGGCGCATGCGCTGCTTGATCAGGCTGGTGGCATGGTAGCCTATAACGCTTGCGGCGTCGTAGACCCGCCTTGCGGTTTCCCCCCGAACAGGACACCTCCCGTTCAACACCCGATCGACGGTCGCCACGCTAACTCCCGAAGCCTTTGCAATATCTGAAATCGTGGGTCGCTTGGCCAATTGTGCACTCATCGGGTTTTTGCCGATTTGTGAATGATAATAAATGAAAGATAATATTGCAAATACATTGCAGGTGTTTGTTATTTCCGGTCAATGATCCAAGGCTTAATGAGGCTCAGATCTCACCTAGAAGGGATCATGTTGACACGACCGTTCCGGCCGGCGTCGGCGGCTGTAATCGCCGTCCCCAATTGAACCCAACAAGAAATCCAGGGAGTTAACCGTGACGGACTGGATCCAACCCTTGCGATGTAAGACGTCGAACAAGGGGACGTGATCCGCTTCGACCACGCCGGGCGCACGTTAGGCATCTATCGCAGCCCGCACGATGATTTTTTTGGAACCGATTGTGCACGCATGAGAAAGTTCATCTCGCCGATTGGCTTTGTGATGGACGAGATCATCAAGTGCCCGAAGCACAATGGCCGCTTCAACTATAGGACAGCGAAGCAAGAGGCGCGCCGGTCTGCGTCGACCTCAAGACCTTTCCGGTCGGGCCGGTAAAATCCTCCCCCAGCTCGGGGTGACGGCGATAAGTGATGGCGTCTTTCGATAGCGGCGGCCACTCATAGGCAGATCCGGCTCATCGCGACCAGGGTGCTCGGCCGCCATCGCCGTTCTCGCGCGAGGCAAGCGTTGCCCGCACGCCGCGTTCGCATGCGCCAATGATGCTATGACCAGCGATGCTTCGGCCCAAGAGCTTCTGATCGAGAGAGGATCCGGCTTTTAAGCTCGGCCAAGCCCTCGCGATCGCGCCAGTCCTCAGCCTGTCCAACAAAGATCAGCCGGATCGTCGAGGCGCCACGATGGAGCTTGCCCCGATCGGAGCCAACATCCCGAAAGCAAACCATTCTGGGACCGCCAATCGAACTGCTTTTTCATGCGTATCACGTTTACAGCACCGTTTGGCGGTCGACGATTTGACCATTGCGATGGTCGGGCGCTTTTGGCTGTGGTGCCTCAGCAGGTTGTCCCGATCGAAGGAGCTATGGCGGAAAATGGGTGATGACGGTTTGAGAAGGGCGGCGTATCGAGGCGGGTGATTGAAGCCTGCCAGAACCTCTCAAGGAGAGCGATACGCCATGAACGAGACTATCAACATTGTTCGCCTTCGTCAGCCCGACGAGATCGATGATCCCCTGACGGATGTGCTCCGCACCGGCGCGCGCAAATTGCTGGCGCAGGCGATCGAGATGGAGGCCGAAGCGTTTCTTGCCGAGATGCGGGATCTGAAGCTGCCGGACGGACGTGAGCGGCTGGTCCGGCACGGTCGCGGCCCGGAGCGGAGCATCCAGACGGGGATCGGGCCGGTGCCCGTCAGCCGGGTGAAGGTCCGGGACCGCGGCGCGACCGGCGAAGCGGACCGGGTCCGGTTTTCCTCATCGATCCTACCCAAATGGGCGCGTCGGACGCGAAGTCTGGACGCGCTGCTTCCCGTTCTTTACCTGCGCGGCGTTTCGACGGGCGACTTTCAGGAAGCTCTGGCAGCCCTGCTCGGCAAGGAGGCAGCGAACCTCTCACCCTCGGTGATCACGCGGCTGACGGCAGAGTGGACCACCGAATACGAGCGTTGGCAAAAGCGCGATCTTTCGGCGCGCCATTATGTCTATGTGTGGGCGGACGGGGTCTATCTCCAGGCGCGCATGGAAGACCATGCCGAATGCATGCTGGTGCTGATCGGCGCCACGCCTGAGGGCAAAAAAGAACTCGTCGGCTTCCAGACAGGGATTCGTGAGAGTGCGCAGAGCTGGCGCGAGCTGCTGGTCGACGTGAAGCGTCGTGGCCTGCAAATCGCGCCCGATCTTGCCGTCGGCGACGGCGCGCTTGGCTTCTGGAGCGCGCTCGATGAGGTCCTTCCCGGCACCAAGCACCAGCGGTGCTGGGTGCACAAGACAGCCAACGTGCTCAACAAGGTGCCGAACTCAATGCAGGCCGGCATGAAGACAGATCTGCGCGAAATCTTTTCCGCCCCGAACCGAGCCTCAGCCGAGACGGCGATTGCCGTCTTTGTCGAGAAATATGATGCGAAATACGGCAAGGCGGTCGACTGCCTGACCAAAGATCAGAATGCCTTGCTGGCGTTCTACGATTTCCCCGCCGAACATTGGGATCATCTGCGGACATCGAATCCCATCGAGAGCGTTTTTGCCACCGTTCGCCATCGCACGGTGCGCACGAAAGGCTCCCTATCATCGAAGACCGCAAGGCTGATGGTCTTCAAACTGGTCATGGCCGCCGCCAGGACATGGCGACGATTGAAAGGACAAAATCAGTTGCCGAAACTCATCGCAGGTGCCAGATTCCAAGATGGAATCGAGGTCATCGAATTGAAGCCGCAGAGCGCCGCTTGATCAGCCTCGTCACCCAAATTCCAGCATAGCTCCGATCGAAGCCGAGGCGGCTGATGGGTGGTTTTGATTGTAACTGCCATGTGGCCTATGCCAATTGTAGCGATGAAGCCACCGTGGCGGCGTTGTTGCGTGGATCACCCGGCGACTGATATTGAGCGGTGGTTTTCAGTCTCCTGATCCGGATTTCGACGATGCCGCACAAGTTCAATGCCGATCGGCGGGACAAGATTGCCAAGCAGAAATATCAAGTGACGAATTGGCCGGCATATAATGAAAGCCTGCGTCAACGTAGTGATTTGACCATCTGGGTGAGGGATGAGGCCCTGTCTTTATGGACGGCGCGGAGGCGGACATCGCGGGGTGGTCAGCCGAAATACTCGGATCTGGCGATTACGTTGTGCTTGACCCTGCGCGTCGTCTACGGGCTGGCGCTACGCCAGACCCAAGGCTTGATGCGCAGTGTCGCGGCGCTGATGGGATTCGATATTGCCGTGCCTGACTTCTCCACCCTGTCTCGCCGGAGCAAAGGGCTGGCGTTGCCGTCGACAAAGTCCCGAGCCACAACATCAGGTCTGGTCCATCTGGGTTGTCGACAGCACCGGCTTGAAGGTCTTCGGCGAGGGCGAGTGGCTGGAAAACAAGCACAAAACCAAGGGCAAACGCAAAAGATGGCGCAAACTGCACCTTGGTCTCAATCTTGTCAGTGGTGAGATTGTTTGTTCCGATCTGACCGTGGATGATGTCGGCGATCCGACAGCGTTACCAGGACTTCTGGACCAGATCGGTGGCCCCGTCGAGAAGTTCATTGCCGACGGCGCCTATGATGGAACGCCAACCCGAGATCTTCTGGCGACACGCTTTGGTGAGATCGTGGAGGTCATTATCCCACCTCCCAAGACTGCCGTTGCCAGCCCTCAATCGGTGCTGGTTCCATCTGTCCGCGATCGCCATATTGCAGAAATCCAGACCAAAGGGCGGATGGCATGGCAGAAATCCACCGGCTACAACAAGCGCAGTCGCGCTGAGACCCAGATGGGTCGATGGAAGGCTGTGATCGGGCCCAAACTCAAAGCGCGACATTTTGACAATCAGAAGACTGAAGCGAAGATTGGCGTCCGTGTTCTTAACCGGATGACAGAAATTGGCCGGCCCAAGTTCGAGCGCGTTGCATGAAAAATGCAGTGGATAGGGTTGCCTCGTCCAAAGTCTGATCCATGCAACAGGGCTCGATGCAGTGATGTTCTCCAATGAATTCAGCCTTCCTTATCTGACAAAGGTGCGTCCGGAGACGACGGCCGCCATGGCTCGGCTCATCGGTGAGCTGATGCCATCGATCAAGGTGCCGTTCGGCGTCAACGTGCTTTGGGATCCAATCGCCTCCATTGACCTCGCGGCAGCAACCGGTGCCCTCTTCATTCGCGAAATCATTAGCGGCGTCTATGCGAGCGATTTCGGACTTTGGAACACGAATGTCGGGGAGACGGTCCGTCATAAGATGCGCCTCACCCCGGATTTGAAGCTCCTATACAACATTGTTCCCGAGGCAGCCTCGTATCTTGGAAACCGCAACATCATCGATATCGCGCGTTCCACTGTCTTCAATAACCGCCCTGATGCGCTCTGCGTTTCTGGCCTGACCGCCGGCGCCGAGACAGACACGCAAATTCTCTCCAGCGTGAAAAATGCTGTTCCGAGCACTGTGGTATTCTGCAATACAGGTTGCCGCCTCGAGAATGTCGAACGGCAGCTTTCTGTCTCGGACGGTGCGGTCGTGGGTTCCACCTTCAAGATCGATGGCGTGTTCGAAAACGCGGTCGATCCTGCCCGAGTCAAGGCGTTCATGGACAAGGTCAAAATGATCCGTAGCGCTTCACCCAAGGCAGCATAGGAGTAGAGCCGTTCTTCGAGTCGATCCGATCATGCCGTGGTTACCGCCGCGGTATGATCGGCATCTGTCAATGCTGGCAGTCAAGTCATTATTCTGCGGTGCAGCCTGAACTGAATGTGCACCGGCAGTTTTACCCCACGTTTCTGGGCGGCAAGTTGCGATCGGAATATAGAATGACAGAGCGGACCCGGTTTGGTGGGTGACGCAGCGATTCCTTAGTTCCATAAGATAGATTATGCGACTTTCATCAGTCAAAGTGAATATTTCGCAATATTACGAAGTATGAATTTATCTTTGACAAGTCTTATTGACGGTCGTCGAGAGGCAACACACTGCTGCTTCAGCAGTAAGGCTTGCTCTAAGTCTCGGTTCGAAAGATAGATGTTAATTAACACCACTTCACCGTCTGACAAACTGGACGGGAGACTCTGAACTCTTCTGACCCGCCGGGGGCCTTCGCTTCCCTCCCCTCTCGGCGCACTCACCTGTAGCCCTGTTGCATGGATCAGACTTTGGACGAGGCAACCCTATCCACTGCATTTTTCATGCAACGCGCTCGAACTTGGGCCGGCCAATTTCTGTCATCCGGTTAAGAACACGGACGCCAATCTTCGCTTCAGTCTTCTGATTGTCAAAATGTCGCGCTTTGAGTTTGGGCCCGATCACAGCCTTCCATCGACCCATCTGGGTCTCAGCGCGACTGCGCTTGTTGTAGCCGGTGGATTTCTGCCATGCCATCCGCCCTTTGGTCTGGATTTCTGCAATATGGCGATCGCGGACAGATGGAACCAGCACCGATTGAGGGCTGGCAACGGCAGTCTTGGGAGGTGGGATAATGACCTCCACGATCTCACCAAAGCGTGTCGCCAGAAGATCTCGGGTTGGCGTTCCATCATAGGCGCCGTCGGCAATGAACTTCTCGACGGGGCCACCGATCTGGTCCAGAAGTCCTGGTAACGCTGTCGGATCGCCGACATCATCCACGGTCAGATCGGAACAAACAATCTCACCACTGACAAGATTGAGACCAAGGTGCAGTTTGCGCCATCTTTTGCGTTTGCCCTTGGTTTTGTGCTTGTTTTCCAGCCACTCACCCTCGCCGAAGACCTTCAAGCCGGTGCTGTCGACAACCAGATGGACCGGACCTGATGTTGTGGCTCGGGACTTTGTCGACGGCAACGCCAGCCCTTTGCTCCGGCGAGACAGGGTGGAGAAGTCAGGCACGGCAATATCGAACCCCATCAGCGCCGCGACACTGCGCATCAAGCCTTGGGTCTGGCGTAGCGCCAGCCCGTAGACGACGCGCAGGGTCAAGCACAACGTAATCGCCAGATCCGAGTATTTCGGCTGACCACCCCGCGATGTCCGCCTCCGCGCCGTCCATAAAGACAGGGCCTCATCCTTCACCCAGATGGTCAAATCACCACGTTGACGCAGGCTTTCATTATATGCCGGCCAATTCGTCACTCGATATTTCTGCTTGGCAATCTTGTCCCGCCGATCGGCATTGAACTTGTGCGGCATCGTCGAAATCCGGATCAGGAGACTGAAAACCACCGCTCAATATCAGTCGCCGGGTGATCCACGCAACAACGCCGATGGGAGGTCGGCTTATGGAGGGCCGATCAATGGACGTGGATTGGCAAGCCGATCTGGATCGCTGGCTCGCGCCGTTTGTCGCGGCGCTACGGCACAAGACGAGGGCGCGGGGTGCTGTCACATTGATTGAGGGGTAAGGAAATTGAGGTAGCAGCGCGCCCATGACTGTGAGTGCACCGACCTACAAGAACCACCGCTATCCGATCGAAATCGTGGCCCGTGCTGTCTGGCTCTACTTCCGCTTCAATCTGAGCCTGCGCGATGTCGAGGAAATGCTGCTCGATCGCGGGATCGTCGTTTCCTACGAGACCATCCGCCGATGGTGCCGAAAGCACGGCCCTGATTATGCGCGCCGCATACGCCGCAAGGCACCAACGAAAGACGATGTCTGGCATCTGGATGAAGTCGTGGTGCGCATCAACGGTCAGAAGTGCTGGTTGTGGAGAGCGGTTGATCAGGACGGATATGTGCTCGACGAGATTGTCCAGACGCGTCGCAACACCAAGGCCGCCAGGCGCCTGCTGACGCGACTTCTGAAGAAGCAGGGTCTGCCGCCAAAGCGTATGATCACCGACAAACTGCGCTCCTACGGGGCGGCCAAACGCCAGGTCATGCCGAACGTGGAACACCGCTCGCATAAAGGCTTGAACAACCGGGCGGGGGACTGTCAGGAATTCCGTGTGCGGGCGGGCTGTTGAACATTAT
The DNA here is from genome assembly GCF_054062655.1 of Mesorhizobium sp. USDA 4775. Lineage (NCBI taxonomy): Bacteria > Pseudomonadati > Pseudomonadota > Alphaproteobacteria > Hyphomicrobiales > Phyllobacteriaceae > Mesorhizobium > Mesorhizobium sp. USDA 4775. The sequence goes on along the minus strand of NZ_JBSSFM010000002.1, from coordinate 104,473 downwards.
GAGCCCTGTTGCATGGATCAGACTTGGACGAGGCAACCCTATCCACTGCATTTTTCATGCAACGCGCTCGAACTTGGGCCGGCCAAGTTCTGTCATCCGGTTAAGAACACGGACGCCAATCTTCGCTTCAGTCTTCTGATTGTCAAAATGTCGCGCTTTGAGTTTGGGCCCGATCACAGCCTTCCATCGACCCATCTGGGTCTCAGCGCGACTGCGCTTGTTGTAGCCGGTGGATTTCTGCCATGCCATCCGCCCTTTGGTCTGGATTTCTGCAATATGGCGATCGCGGACAGATGGAACCAGCACCGATTGAGGGCTGGCAACGGCAGTCTTGGGAGGTGGGATAATGACCTCCACGATCTCACCAAAGCGTGTCGCCAGAAGATCTCGGGTTGGCGTTCCATCATAGGCGCCGTCGGCAATGAACTTCTCGACGGGGCCACCGATCTGGTCCAGAAGTCCTGGTAACGCTGTCGGATCGCCGACATCATCCACGGTCAGATCGGAACAAACAATCTCACCACTGACAAGATTGAGACCAAGGTGCAGTTTGCGCCATCTTTTGCGTTTGCCCTTGGTTTTGTGCTTGTTTTCCAGCCACTCACCCTCGCCGAAGACCTTCAAGCCGGTGCTGTCGACAACCAGATGGACCGGACCTGATGTTGTGGCTCGGGACTTTGTCGACGGCAACGCCAGCCCTTTGCTCCGGCGAGACAGGGTGGAGAAGTCAGGCACGGCAATATCGAACCCCATCAGCGCCGCGACACTGCGCATCAAGCCTTGGGTCTGGCGTAGCGCCAGCCCGTAGACGACGCGCAGGGTCAAGCACAACGTAATCGCCAGATCCGAGTATTTCGGCTGACCACCCCGCGATGTCCGCCTCCGCGCCGTCCATAAAGACAGGGCCTCATCCTTCACCCAGATGGTCAAATCACCACGTTGACGCAGGCTTTCATTATATGCCGGCCAATTCGTCACTCGATATTTCTGCTTGGCAATCTTGTCCCGCCGATCGGCATTGAACTTGTGCGGCATCGTCGAAATCCGGATCAGGAGACTGAAAACCACCGCTCAATATCAGTCGCCGGGTGATCCACGCAACAACGCCGCCGAAAAGGCGCTGGCGGCGTTCGAGGCCGGCCCCTGGGGCCTGCGCTATCCCGCCATCGGCCAGAGCTGGCGGCGCGCCTGGGCCGAGGTCATTCCATTCTTCGCGTTCCCTGACGACGTCCGCCGGATCATTTACACGACGAACTCAATAGAGGCGTTGAACTCGAAACTTCGACGGGCTGTCAGGGCCAGGGGCCATTTCCCAGCCCTGTTGCATGGATCAGACTTGGACGAGGCAACCCTATCCACTGCATTTTTCATGCAACGCGCTCGAACTTGGGCCGGCCAAGTTCTGTCATCCGGTTAAGAACACGGACGCCAATCTTCGCTTCAGTCTTCTGATTGTCAAAATGTCGCGCTTTGAGTTTGGGCCCGATCACAGCCTTCCATCGACCCATCTGGGTCTCAGCGCGACTGCGCTTGTTGTAGCCGGTGGATTTCTGCCATGCCATCCGCCCTTTGGTCTGGATTTCTGCAATATGGCGATCGCGGACAGATGGAACCAGCACCGATTGAGGGCTGGCAACGGCAGTCTTGGGAGGTGGGATAATGACCTCCACGATCTCACCAAAGCGTGTCGCCAGAAGATCTCGGGTTGGCGTTCCATCATAGGCGCCGTCGGCAATGAACTTCTCGACGGGGCCACCGATCTGGTCCAGAAGTCCTGGTAACGCTGTCGGATCGCCGACATCATCCACGGTCAGATCGGAACAAACAATCTCACCACTGACAAGATTGAGACCAAGGTGCAGTTTGCGCCATCTTTTGCGTTTGCCCTTGGTTTTGTGCTTGTTTTCCAGCCACTCACCCTCGCCGAAGACCTTCAAGCCGGTGCTGTCGACAACCAGATGGACCGGACCTGATGTTGTGGCTCGGGACTTTGTCGACGGCAACGCCAGCCCTTTGCTCCGGCGAGACAGGGTGGAGAAGTCAGGCACGGCAATATCGAACCCCATCAGCGCCGCGACACTGCGCATCAAGCCTTGGGTCTGGCGTAGCGCCAGCCCGTAGACGACGCGCAGGGTCAAGCACAACGTAATCGCCAGATCCGAGTATTTCGGCTGACCACCCCGCGATGTCCGCCTCCGCGCCGTCCATAAAGACAGGGCCTCATCCTTCACCCAGATGGTCAAATCACCACGTTGACGCAGGCTTTCATTATATGCCGGCCAATTCGTCACTCGATATTTCTGCTTGGCAATCTTGTCCCGCCGATCGGCATTGAACTTGTGCGGCATCGTCGAAATCCGGATCAGGAGACTGAAAACCACCGCTCAATATCAGTCGCCGGGTGATCCACGCAACAACGCCAACATTATGCAGCCATTGCCCTGATGAAGCGCTCGCCGAAGATGACAGCGAATTGGGCCTTGGCCATGGTCCACTCACGTGGCGGCATTTTCCACTCTTTCTCGGATCGGTTCAAGATCAGATAGAGCAGCTTGGTCGCCGCGTCGTCGCTGGGGAAATGGGGCGTTGTTGCGTGGATCACCCGGCGACTGATATTGAGCGGTGGTTTTCAGTCTCCTGATCCGGATTTCGACGATGCCGCACAAGTTCAATGCCGATCGGCGGGACAAGATTGCCAAGCAGAAATATCGAGTGACGAATTGGCCGGCATATAATGAAAGCCTGCGTCAACGTGGTGATTTGACCATCTGGGTGAAGGATGAGGCCCTGTCTTTATGGACGGCGCGGAGGCGGACATCGCGGGGTGGTCAGCCGAAATACTCGGATCTGGCGATTACGTTGTGCTTGACCCTGCGCGTCGTCTACGGGCTGGCGCTACGCCAGACCCAAGGCTTGATGCGCAGTGTCGCGGCGCTGATGGGGTTCGATATTGCCGTGCCTGACTTCTCCACCCTGTCTCGCCGGAGCAAAGGGCTGGCGTTGCCGTCGACAAAGTCCCGAGCCACAACATCAGGTCCGGTCCATCTGGTTGTCGACAGCACCGGCTTGAAGGTCTTCGGCGAGGGTGAGTGGCTGGAAAACAAGCACAAAACCAAGGGCAAACGCAAAAGATGGCGCAAACTGCACCTTGGTCTCAATCTTGTCAGTGGTGAGATTGTTTGTTCCGATCTGACCGTGGATGATGTCGGCGATCCGACAGCGTTACCAGGACTTCTGGACCAGATCGGTGGCCCCGTCGAGAAGTTCATTGCCGACGGCGCCTATGATGGAACGCCAACCCGAGATCTTCTGGCGACACGCTTTGGTGAGATCGTGGAGGTCATTATCCCACCTCCCAAGACTGCCGTTGCCAGCCCTCAATCGGTGCTGGTTCCATCTGTCCGCGATCGCCATATTGCAGAAATCCAGACCAAAGGGCGGATGGCATGGCAGAAATCCACCGGCTACAACAAGCGCAGTCGCGCTGAGACCCAGATGGGTCGATGGAAGGCTGTGATCGGGCCCAAACTCAAAGCGCGACATTTTGACAATCAGAAGACTGAAGCGAAGATTGGCGTCCGTGTTCTTAACCGGATGACAGAACTTGGCCGGCCCAAGTTCGAGCGCGTTGCATGAAAAATGCAGTGGATAGGGTTGCCTCGTCCAAGTCTGATCCATGCAACAGGGCTCCTCCCATCAATCACGCAAACCCTCTCTTGGGAACCACAAAAACTGCCCGTCGCTAAAAACTGCCAAAGTAGTGCTAGAGTCGTCTGCAACTTCCAGGCAAGGTCTGCAAAACTTCGGCGTGCCTGTATTGCACGCGAGGAGCAATGCCCGCCTTCTGGAGTTACAGATCCTATGTCTCGGGCAAGCCCTTCGACAATGATCCATCCCTTTCCAGGCCCAGTTGATGGGAGCCGCCCTCGACAATCGAACTCGAAACGTAAACCTCCGCGGGTTTCCCGGCCTCTACACCACTTCCGTCTTTGGCTCTACGCCAGCGACGTCGATCAAATGGGAACATAATGTAATCGCGCACGGTGAGCGGCTCAGGCTGGTCTCGCAGGCCAACTTCCGGCCACTCGTTCTTTTTTGGCCAGTATGCCGTTGCAAAAATGGTGTCCCAGATAGTTGTAAAAAACCCGTAGTTTCGACGCCGGTGGAGCGGCTCCAACGAGTGGTGAATGCGGTGGAATTTATTGTCGCCAATGATATATCGAAGCGGGCCAAGATTGATGCGGGTGCTAGAGTGTGAGAGATGAGCCTGAAAAGTGATCAGCGTCATGGCGACCGCGGGCACTACGCCAGATTCGAAGTGGAGTAGCGTGAGTGGTACTGCCACAAACCCTGCGTAAACAAGTGGCTCCGAAACGTGATGATGGCAATTCCATGCCGTCAATTCGCGGATCGAGTGGTGGGTAGCGTGCATGCGCCAAAGGAATGGAAAAGCATGCTGAGCGCGGTGCATCCAGTAGTAGAAGAAGTCGGCCACAATCGCGACCAAAACACCTGAAAGGACCGCCAATCCACTATTTACGAACGCGTTTTCAGAATGAAGCAACGTACCGAAACTGATAGTTACGAGAGGTTTTATCCCTAACCAGCTCACTGTCAGAGCGTAGAGGTGCCAGATAACAGCAGCACACCCGAGGCGAATAGTCCAATTTCTAAAGCCGCGAACGTACGACGCAAAGCTGTATCGATGAGCCGGAAAGGTTAACTCCAGCGCGGCGCAAACGGTTGCGAACATTACAACTAGTTCAAACGATGTCACGAATATCTGAGTCACGTGGTCAATATCGAGAACGTGCATTTGTTTGCTCCTGCGAATCGTCAATGCTCCAACCAAGGCCGGAGGGTCTCCCATCAATGAAGTCGTCTTTGCCACGAGGGCGAGACCATCTCAAGCGCAGCCCCGAGTCGGAAGCCGGACCTATGTCAGCGCAGATGGGGCGCCGCAGGGATGGGGCTATGCAGCATTTTCATAGATCGGTAAAATCAGTTGTTTGGATAAGACTCATCCATGTCTAGAATGGTTGGAGGAATGACGAAGAGAGGTGGCTCGGCAAAATTGGACAGGGTGATAAGTGGAATTTCTGCCTGAGATCGGCATGAGTGCCGGAACAGGAGAATGACGAATGAGCAGCCGCCCACGCCGGAACCACAGCCCGGCTTTCAAGGCGAAAGTTGCGCTTGCGGCGATCAAGGGAGAAAAGACGCTGGCCGAGCTGGCGCAGCAATATGATGTGCATGCGAACCAGATCACGGATTGGCGAAAGCAGCTTCTGGAAGGGGCCTCGAACGTGTTTGGCGCGGAGAAATCGGAGCCGACGGTGGACATAAAGGCCCTCCATGCCAAGATCGGAGAGCTGACGCTGGCCAATGATTTCTTAGGCTCGGCGCTCGGCAAGGCCGGCTGGTCGGGGAGCGGAAGACGATGATCGGCCGGGAACATGAACTGCCGATTGGGCGTTGTCACGTTGTTTGCAATGTGGCCGCGTGAGGCTGCTACCGCGCTTTTCAGGCAGGCAGTGCACTCACGGCTTCCCACGCGGCCATTGCCTGGCGTCGATGGGTTCGAATTTGTGCTGCCGAGCGGTTGGTCTGGGAGGGGACGAAGAGATTTCGGACGGCGGAGAAGATCGACACGAAATGCTGCAATGAGCCGACCGACCGGAAACCCTGTCGCGTTCGTTCCCGTTTTCGGAACGGCAGATGAGAATTCTCCGCCCGGTTGTTCAAGCCTTTATGCGAGCGGTGTTCCACGTTCGGCATGACCTGGCGTTTGGCCGCCCCGTAGGAGCGCAGTTTGTCGGTGATCATACGCTTTGGCGGCAGACCCTGCTTCTTCAGAAGTCGCGTCAGCAGGCGCCTGGCGGCCTTGGTGTTGCGACGCGTCTGGACAATCTCGTCGAGCACATATCCGTCCTGATCAACCGCTCTCCACAACCAGCACTTCTGACCGTTGATGCGCACCACGACTTCATCCAGATGCCAGACATCGTCTTTCGTTGGTGCCTTGCGGCGTATGCGGCGCGCATAATCAGGGCCGTGCTTTCGGCACCATCGGCGGATGGTCTCGTAGGAAACGACGATCCCGCGATCGAGCAGCATTTCCTCGACATCGCGCAGGCTCAGATTGAAGCGGAAGTAGAGCCAGACAGCACGGGCCACGATTTCGATCGGATAGCGGTGGTTCTTGTAGGTCGGTGCACTCACGGTCATGGGCGCGCTGCTACCTCAATTTCCTTACCCCTCAATCAATGTGACAGCACCGGCGTTGCTTCCTTCGATCCGCACGCCGGTCTCATCGGAGGAGATGACCTTGGCCCGGCGCAACGCCGCGACGGCCTTGTCGCACTCGGCCGCGAACGCGCCCTGCGCACGGCGCAACATGTTCATCAGTCCGCCCTGGCTGATGGTGAGACCGAAAAGGTTCGCGAACGCGCCCTGCAGCCGCTCGTAGGACAGGGCCTGGAAAGTCTTGAGATAGGTCGCTACGGCGTGCACGCGTGGCCCGAACGGCGTCCCCTTCGCCGCATCCGGCACAGCCGCGACGACCAGCGTGCCGCAGGACGGGCAACGGACTGCCAGACGCCGATGGCGCTCAATCAAAGGCCTGATCGCGGGAAGCTCAATCTTGTCGTGCTCGCTGACGGTTTCGGCAGCAAGGTCGCTCGACAGGCTGGCGCGGCAGCAAAGGCATTGGTCGGGGTGATGATCGATGATGCGATCGGCATCCTCACTCATGGCGCGGCTGTGACCTTCATGACCCGCCTTGGCGCCACCAGGCTTTGCCCTGTCCCGACGCGCCTTGCGATCGCTCGAAGGTGGCTTGGATGACGTGCGCGACGTCTTGTCCGGTCGCTGCATCCGCAGCACCAGATCGATCAGTTCCTCCTTCGTCAGACGCTGCAAATCAGTGCGATCCATATCCCCATAGATTCAGGGATTCTTGCCCCTGACAAGGGCGTGGGTAATTACCACTGGGCCGCAAGGATGCGCTGGTTGCCAGCGGCGAACTTGACAGATTGGCGGCCTCGATTGCGCGCCATGGCGAACGCAGCCTCATCCTGTCCGACATTGACGCGGGGCGGATTGCCTCTCGCCGCATTGGCGGTCCGCTGTTGTTCGGGCGGCTGTGGCAGCGGCTCGGGATTGGCGATGTGCTGGAAGAGGTGCTGGAAGGGCGCCAGTTCGGCTTTGCGGTGGAACGGGCGGTGTTCATTGGCACGTTGCATCGGCTGTTCGTGTCGGGCTCGGACCGCGACTGCGCGAACTGGATGGCCGATTATGGTATCGAGGGCGCCGAGGGTCTGGCGCTCCATCACTTTTACCGGGCCATGGCGTGGCTGGGCGAGGAACGCGGCGAAAAGGCGCAAGGCGCGCTGGTGGCGCGCTGCGTGAAAGACGTGATCGAGGAAAAGCTCTTCGCGCGCCGGCAGGACCTGTTCACCGACCTCAGCCTTGTGTTCATGGACACAACCTCGTTATCCTTCTACGGCGCGGGCGGCGAGACGCTGGGCAAGCGCGGGCATTCCAAGGACTTCCGCCCCGATCTGGCGCAAATGATCCTGGCGCTGGTCGTTGATGGCGAGGGCCGGCCGATCTGCACCGAGATGGTGCCTGGCAACACCGCTGACGTGACCGTCCTGTTGCCGGTGGTCGATCGGCTGCGAACGCGCTTCGGCGTCACACGCGCCTGCGTTGTCGCCGATCGCGGCATGATCAGCGCCGATACCATCGCCGCGCTCGAAAAGCTGGGCATGGAATACATTCTGGGGGCCCGCGAACGCTCGAGCAGCGTGATCCACAACGTCGTGCTCAATGACACGGCGCCGATGGTTCCGCTCGTTCTCGAGCGCCAGCGCGGTGAAACTCAGTTGTGGGTCAAAGAGGTCAAGTTCGGTAAAGACCGCTACAGGTGCTGTCACATTGATTGAGGGGTAAGGAAAGGGACTGTCAGGAATTCCGTGTGCGGGCGGGCTGTTGAACATTATGCAGCCATTGCCCTGATGAAGCGCTCGCCGAAGATGACAGCGAATTGGGCCTTGGCCATGGTCCACTCACGTGGCGGCATTTTCCACTCTTTCTCGGATCGGTTCAAGATCAGATAGAGCAGCTTGGTCGCCGCGTCGTCGCTGGGGAAATGGCCCCTGGCCCTGACAGCCCGTCGAAGTTTCGAGTTCAACGCCTCTATTGAGTTCGTCGTGTAAATGATCCGGCGGACGTCGTCAGGGAACGCGAAGAATGGAATGACCTCGGCCCAGGCGCGCCGCCAGCTCTGGCCGATGGCGGGATAGCGCAGGCCCCAGGGGCCGGCCTCGAACGCCGCCAGCGCCTTTTCGGCGGCATCGGCATCGACGGCGCGGTAGATTTCCTTGAGTGCGCCGGCGAGGCTCTTGCGATCTTTCCAGGACACGAAGTCCATCGAGTTGCGCAGCAGATGGACTATGCACGTCTGGACGATCGCCTCCGGGAACACAGCGGTGATCGCGTCCGGGAAGCCTTTCAGGCCATCGACGACGGCCAGAAGGATATCCTCCGTGCCGCGGTTCTTGAGCTCGTTCATCACCCGCAGCCAGAACTTGGCGCCTTCATTCTGCTCGAGCCACAGGCCCAGCACCTCCTTTGCACCATCGGCGCGCACGCCCAGTGCGATGTGGATGGCCTTGTTGCGGACCATCCCTTCATCGCGGATCTTGACCCGGATCGCATCGAAGAAGACCAGCGGGTAAATCGGATCGAGCGGCCTTTGCTGCCAGGTGGCGACTTCGTCGAGCACGGCGTCCGTCACCGTTGAGATCAGGTCCGCAGACACATCGATGCCGTACAGATCGCGCAGGTGCCCGGTGATCTCCCGGGTGCTCATGCCACGCGCGTACATCGACACGATCTTGTCATCAAAGCCGGGAAAACGGCGCTGGTACTTGGCGATCAGTTGCGGATCGAAACTCGACTGGCGGTCACGCGGAACATCGATCTCCAGCTTGCCGGTCTCGGTCGTCACCGTCTTGCGGCCATAACCGTTGCGCGTGTTGCCAGCGTCTTCGCCGCTCGCCAGATGATGGTCCATCTCCGCGTTCAGCGCGCGCTCGGTCAGAGCCTTCTTGAGCGTATCCAGCAGGCCGCCCTGTTCGAAGGCAGCACTGGCTGCCCCGCCTGCCAGAAGCTGGTCGAGAAGATCATTCGGTATCGCAGGTTCTTTGCGTCGGGTCATAGTGGGAAACCTTTTTACCCATTATGCCCGCCCGCACACGGAATTCCTGACAGTCCCGTAAGGAAATTGAGGTAGCAGCGCGCCCATGACCGTGAGTGCACCGACCTACAAGAACCACCGCTATCCGATCGAAATCGTGGCCCGTGCTGTCTGGCTCTACTTCCGCTTCAATCTGAGCCTGCGCGATGTCGAGGAAATGCTGCTCGATCGCGGGATCGTCGTTTCCTACGAGACCATCCGCCGATGGTGCCGAAAGCACGGCCCTGATTATGCGCGCCGCATACGCCGCAAGGCACCAACGAAAGACGATGTCTGGCATCTGGATGAAGTCGTGGTGCGCATCAACGGTCAGAAGTGCTGGTTGTGGAGAGCGGTTGATCAGGACGGATATGTGCTCGACGAGATTGTCCAGACGCGTCGCAACACCAAGGCCGCCAGGCGCCTGCTGACGCGACTTCTGAAGAAGCAGGGTCTGCCGCCAAAGCGTATGATCACCGACAAACTGCGCTCCTACGGGGCGGCCAAACGCCAGGTCATGCCGAACGTGGAACACCGCTCGCATAAAGGCTTGAACAACCGGGCGGAGAATTCTCATCTGCCGTTCCGAAAACGGGAACGAACGCGACAGGGTTTCCGGTCGGTCGGCTCATTGCAGCATTTCGTGTCGATCTTCTCCGCCGTCCGAAATCTCTTCGTCCCCTCCCAGACCAACCGCTCGGCAGCACAAATTCGAACCCATCGACGCCAGGCAATGGCCGCGTGGGAAGCCGTGAGTGCACTGCCTGCCTGAAAAGCGCGGTAGCAGCCTCACGCGGCCACATTGCAAACAACGTGACAACGCCCACTGACGCCAGAACTCCGTCGTTTCGTCTCGAGTCGCCAAAGCACCAAGTCGGATTTGCCCCAGCTGCCATCGTCGGTCGTTTGTTTCAAAAACGCTTCACATTGATGGCGTGTTTTTTCAGCGCGTAACCAATCTGGCGCGGTGTCAGTCCAAGCAGGCGTGCGGCCTTCGCTTGGACCCCGCCACATATGTCCATGGCGGCCGTGATCCGATCGGCATTGTTCAAGTGGACTGCGTCGGCAGGCCGCGCCGGCGGCTGTCCTCCAGCCTCTGACGAGACTGCGGCGGAGGGGGCCGAAATCGCTTGCTGCGGCATGTTCGACCGGGGTCGCAGCGCGAGTTCTCCAGATGTGAGCTTATGCAACGCCGCAGCGAAGCATTGGCCCCGACAGCATGCAAAGTCGCCTCTCCCGATTGATGCTCCCTCGGCCAGAACCGCTGTCCGATACACGCAGTTTTCGAGCTCGCGAATGTTGCCGGGAAAATCACAGCTTGTCAGTACTTCAATCGCACTGGCATCGAAGGTCAGCATACCGCCGTTCTCATCGTTGAACTTCTTGAGAAACTCGGCTGCGAGGAGCGGAATATCAGTGCGCCTTTCGCGTAGCGCCGGCACCAGCAAATGAACCACATTGAGGCGGTAATAGAGGTCGGCACGGAATTCATTTTTTACAACGGCCTCTTCCAAATTCTTGTTCGTCGCGGCAATGATGCGAACATCGACTTTAATGGTCTGGTTGCCGCCGACGCGCTCGAACTCCTGCTCCTGCAGCACGCGTAAGAGCTTTGCCTGAAACGAGGGTGAGATCTCGCCGATCTCGTCCAAGAATAACGTCCCCTTGTGAGCGAGCTCAAAGCGTCCCTTATGCGAGTAGAATGCGCTTGTGAATGCGCCCTTCTCATGACCGAATAATTCGGATTCGAGGACGCTTTCTGTCAGCGACGCACAGTTGACCTTTACCAGGGGCCGCTTGGCGCGGGGCGACAACTCGTGAATAGCCTTGGCGACCAGCTCCTTGCCGGTACCGGATTCGCCTCGCAAGAGAACCGGAAAGTTGTACTTAGCGACGCGCGCGACTGTTTGAAGCAGATTGCGCAAAGGCAAACTGTCGCCAATGATCCCCTCTGACAGCAAGTACTGCTTTGCTATCGGTTCCCCACGGTCTAGATTACGGTCTAGATTAGTGTCACCATTGGCCATTATCGTCTCCTCGGTTTCGGGCCACGAAAACAACGCCCCGTTATCTGGCTTGCGACGTACCTCGGCGCACACGGCTTAGTCTGGCTCAGGGATGAGCCACCGTTGGCCGCCACAGCCAGGAGTTTCTACGCCGTGCAGGCCTGCGATTCATTGTCGCGCTTGCTCGCGTGGAAGGCAGTCATCAAGACACTTAAGACGCTGATACACAGATGCAGCGTGTTTACCAGCCGCGTGCGAGAATTTACCGGCGCTGACGCCGAGGCGATGGCGCTGGTCGAGGAAGTCGATCCGGTGCTTCGTCCAGTCGATCATCTGGCGAAGCTGCGCACATTCGCGCGCGAGCCCTTAACCAGGGCGGTTCTGTCGCAAAGATCGAAACGGGACAAAGGATGGCAGGAATCCGGGTCGGCGTTCTATGCCGTGAGGATGGCGAACTGCTCGGCGATTGAGGGGCTGGGATTGTAGGCATACCTCGCCTGCCGTTTGCGCATCATGTGGATCATCTCGATGCCAGACAGGATAATTTCGGCGGTCGCCTTCGCCTTGAAGCCGAGCATGGAGCTGATGCGGCACTTGATCCGTCGATGATCCTGCTCAATGCGATTGTTGAGGTACTGGCTTTGGCGGGTGCGGATCGGCTTCAGCGATCGCCGCGATCGATCCCGCAAACGGCTTTCAGCATCGCAGGAAAGGATCGCCTCGTGATTTGTCTGGCTGCCGTCGATGACGATGCGATCCGGCCGGCCATGGCGCTCAAAGGCCTTGCGGAAGAAGCGTTTGGCTGCCGGCAGGTCACGGTTTTCGCTGAAGAAGAACTCGACCGTGTCGCCGACGCTGTCGATGGCGCGGTAGAGATACATCCACTTGCCGTGCACCTTGATGTAGGTCTCGTCCATGTGCCACTTCCCGGTGACGGTGCGCTTGCGCCGGTTGAAGCGCTCCAGCAGCTGCGGCGAGAAGTGCACGACCCAGCGATGCACGGTGGAATGATCGACGTTCAAGCCGCGCTCGGCCATCATCTCTTCCAGATCGCGGAGGCTGAGCTTGTAGGCCAAGTACCACCGTACGCACAGCAGGATCACCGACTGGTCGAAATGGCGGCCCTTGAACATCACGTACTCCTCCAAAGCTGAGGGGCGTTCCATGTCATAGTCCGCTTACCGAAAGGTTTGCGACAGAGCCCTGTGGCATGCGAATACAGCCGATCGCGGCATGCGGACCCGCCGAATGAACTACAGGCGCGATATTGATGGCTTGCGGGCCGTTGCGGTGCTGCCCGTCGTGCTCTTCCACTTCGGCGTATCGGCCATTCCCGGCGGCTTCACCGGCGTCGATATCTTCTTCGTCATATCGGGCTATCTGATCAGCGGCAGCCTGCTCGACGATCTCGAGCGCGGCCAGTTCTCGATCGGCCGCTTCTACTGGCGCCGCGCGCGGCGCATCCTGCCGGCGCTGACCTTCGTCATCCTGCTCGCCAGTATCGCCGCCTGGTTCATCCTCCTGCCGTCGGATCTCCACGAGTACAGCCTGAGCGTAATTGCGGCCTCGACCTTCTGGTCGAACATCTATTTCTGGAAAACGACCAACTATTTCTCCATCGACGCGGAACTGCGGCCGCTTTTGCACACATGGTCGCTTTCGGTCGAGGAGCAGTATTATATCTTCGCGCCGGTCCTCGTATATCTGATCTACCGATACGCCTCGAAGCGCTGGCTGACGATATTGCTGCCGATTGCCATAGGCAGTTTTGCCCTGGCGGTCATGGCAACCACGCTGGCGCCGACCGCCGGCTTCTACCTCTTGCCGACGCGCATCTGGGAACTGGCGCTGGGCGCCATGCTCATGCTGAGAAAGCCGCCGGCGCTTGCCAGCCGTCCGCTGACTGAACTGATCGGGCTGGCCGGTTTTGGCCTGATCGCCTTCGGCTTCCTGACGATTTCGGAAAGCGATCCGTTTCCGGGCTACAATGCCCTGTTTCCCTGCATCGGAACGGCGCTGCTCATCTATGCCGGCCAGCCCCATGCGGACAGGCCGGTCCCTGTCGCCACGCAGGTGCTGCGGCTCACACCGCTGGTGTGGATCGGCCTTATCTCCTATTCGCTCTACCTCGTTCACTGGCCGATCAATTCGTTCGTCCATTATCTCTCGCTCAAGGCCATCGGCGTGCCGACGATCATGGCGATGATCGTGGCCAGCGTCGCGCTGGCGACGTTCTCGTGGAAATATGTCGAGCAGCCCTTCCGCCAGAAGCGGGCCTTCACTGCCCCCCTGCCCATCTTCGCGTTCTCGGCGACGGCGATCGCCCTGTTGTGCGTCGTCGGCTTGGCTGGTGCGCTGGGCAAGGGTTTTCCGCAGCGGTTCCCCGATTTCTCGACGGAACGGGTCCTGGTGGGTGACTGGCGCAATGGCGTCTGTTTCAACGAGGGCGGGAGCCGGATCGAGAACTGGAACCTCGCCGACTGCACGCGGACGCATGGCTTTGCCACCAATGTGCTGCTGTGGGGCGATTCCTTCGCCGCGCACTACGTATCGGGGCTGGAGGCCAATGCACAGAAGATCCAGGCCAACGTCGTCCAGTACACCTATGCCGGCTGCCCGCCCAATCTGAGCTACTTCTCCTATGCTCGGCCGGCCTGCACTCGCTTCAACGAACGGGCGCTGTCGATCATCCGCGATGCCAACATCCAGGCGGTGATCCTGAGCGGCAGATGGACCGACTACCAGGCAAGGGGCTTTGACGGCCTGCAGAAGACGGTGGACCGGCTGCGCGACATGGGCGTCAAGGTCTACGTCATCGGCCAGTCTCCGGAGTTCATCGCCGACGTCCAGAAAATCGCGTTCTTCGCAAAACGGGAGCACGCCGCGAACACATCCTGGCCGATGGCCATGGATCCGGACATCAACAAGCAGGTGTTGCCATTCGTCAAAGGGGCAACTTTCATCGACCCGTTGGCCTATCTGTGCGACCCAGCAGGCTGCTCCTATGCCGACGCCGGCACCCGGCAGTTCCTCTACTTCGACTACGGTCATTTCTCGTCCGCCGGCGCGACGCTCGCCATCTCGAAATACTGGCCAAGCTTTGCCGCCAGCAACAAGGTCGCCAAGGCAAAATAGGAATCGCGGCCAGCGCCGAGGGAGGCGAAAGAGCGTTTGTTCGAGGAACCGCTTTGCGATTGCCCGAAGGCCGAACCTAGCCCTGCAAGCGATGGTGCTGACGAGCACGCAGTTGGGCGTTGTCACGTTGTTTGCAATGTGGCCGCGTGAGGCTGCTACCGGCGTTGTTGCGTGGATCACCCGGCGACTGATATTGAGCGGTGGTTTTCAGTCTCCTGATCCGGATTTCGACGATGCCGCACAAGTTCAATGCCGATCGGCGGGACAAGATTGCCAAGCAGAAATATCGAGTGACGAATTGGCCGGCATATAATGAAAGCCTGCGTCAACGTGGTGATTTGACCATCTGGGTGAAGGATGAGGCCCTGTCTTTATGGACGGCGCGGAGGCGGACATCGCGGGGTGGTCAGCCGAAATACTCGGATCTGGCGATTACGTTGTGCTTGACCCTGCGCGTCGTCTACGGGCTGGCGCTACGCCAGACCCAAGGCTTGATGCGCAGTGTCGCGGCGCTGATGGGGTTCGATATTGCCGTGCCTGACTTCTCCACCCTGTCTCGCCGGAGCAAAGGGCTGGCGTTGCCGTCGACAAAGTCCCGAGCCACAACATCAGGTCCGGTCCATCTGGTTGTCGACAGCACCGGCTTGAAGGTCTTCGGCGAGGGTGAGTGGCTGGAAAACAAGCACAAAACCAAGGGCAAACGCAAAAGATGGCGCAAACTGCACCTTGGTCTCAATCTTGTCAGGTAATTACCCACCCCTCGTCCCCTCGATGCGTCGTCACTCGTCGTCGATGTCCGGGTACTGCGGGGGAGCCTTGCCGATCTTGCTGACGATCCTCGGGTAATTGGCATCGGGCTGCGCCTGCCCTGTTCCAATAACTTCAACGCGGAAGCGCCACTCGTCACCGTAGTCGTACAAGAAGGTCATTGCCGAGCCCACCTTCTGGAAGGCTGTGGTGACGCGCGCGCCCTTCACGCTGCGAGAGCCGCTCCCCTCTATGTCGGCGAAGAGTTCGAACCGCTGGGGCGAGTCGAACAGCTTTCCCGTCAGCTTTGAATAGAAGCCGTAGGCGTGGTCCATGTCGAAGCCAAATGCCGCTACGATGGCTTCGGCCAGCTCCGCTAGCGTGCTCGAACTCAACACCTCGATGTCCCGATAAAGCCGCGCCCGAAGAGAGGCTCGGAAGATCAAGGTCGCGGGCTCAGTCATGGCGGATTTCAGGTGCTGACGGTTTGAAGGATGATTTTGAAGGGGTTCGTGCCTGGCGTGAGACGAGCTGTGTCGACGACGGTTCGAATGTCGGCTTCGCCCTTTGCGGCCCACATGGCGCGATAGCCGTTGGTGATCTTCCGTTGAACGACGGCGGGTCTCAGCGCCCGTTCACAGGCGTTGTTCGTCGCGTCGACCATTCCTGGCCATTGGGCAAAGGTCAAAAGTTGATCGCGAGCTCGCCTGAACTTGTTTTGGATGTCGCGGGCCAGATCGCACGACGTTGTGGTGGCAAGGATATCGTTCAGACTTCGCTCCAGGGCGCGTCGCTTGCCGGCGATGGTCGAGGCGGCGAAGGTTTCGACACCGTCGGCTAGGGCGAAGGCCCTTTGCAGCCAACGCTTGAGCCGTGAGGGCAGCATGTCCTCACTTGCCTCGTCCGCATAGGCGAAGTCGCGGGCGAGATGCGCCAGGCAGGTCTGATGCGCATTTGCGTGCCCTTGTTGCGCGGCATAGCGATCGGAACACCAGACGTCGGGCCGATGGCCGTCCATCAGGGTCCGGACCACGACGGCGCCGCGCGTTGGCGCCGCTTGATGAACAACCGCTTCGGGGCAGCGAAACACCCAGTGGTAGGCGTTGCTTCCTTCGATCCGCACGCCGGTCTCATCGGAGGAGATGACCTTGGCCCGGCGCAACGCCGCGACGGCCTTGTCGCACTCGGCCGCGAACGCGCCCTGCGCACGGCGCAACATGTTCATCAGTCCGCCCTGGCTGATGGTGAGACCGAAAAGGTTCGCGAACGCGCCCTGCAGCCGCTCGTAGGACAGGGCCTGGAAAGTCTTGAGATAGGTCGCTACGGCGTGCACGCGTGGCCCGAACGGCGTCCCCTTCGCCGCATCCGGCACAGCCGCGACGACCAGCGTGCCGCAGGACGGGCAACGGACTGCCAGACGCCGATGGCGCTCAATCAAAGGCCTGATCGCGGGAAGCTCAATCTTGTCGTGCTCGCTGACGGTTTCGGCAGCAAGGTCGCTCGACAGGCTGGCGCGGCAGCAAAGGCATTGGTCGGGGTGATGATCGATGATGCGATCGGCATCCTCACTCATGGCGCGGCTGTGACCTTCATGACCCGCCTTGGCGCCACCAGGCTTTGCCCTGTCCCGACGCGCCTTGCGATCGCTCGAAGGTGGCTTGGATGACGTGCGCGACGTCTTGTCCGGTCGCTGCATCCGCAGCACCAGATCGATCAGTTCCTCCTTCGTCAGACGCTGCAAATCAGTGCGATCCATATCCCCATAGATTCAGGGATTCTTGCCCCTGACAAGGGCGTGGGTAATTACCTTGTCAGTGGTGAGATTGTTTGTTCCGATCTGACCGTGGATGATGTCGGCGATCCGACAGCGTTACCAGGACTTCTGGACCAGATCGGTGGCCCCGTCGAGAAGTTCATTGCCGACGGCGCCTATGATGGAACGCCAACCCGAGATCTTCTGGCGACACGCTTTGGTGAGATCGTGGAGGTCATTATCCCACCTCCCAAGACTGCCGTTGCCAGCCCTCAATCGGTGCTGGTTCCATCTGTCCGCGATCGCCATATTGCAGAAATCCAGACCAAAGGGCGGATGGCATGGCAGAAATCCACCGGCTACAACAAGCGCAGTCGCGCTGAGACCCAGATGGGTCGATGGAAGGCTGTGATCGGGCCCAAACTCAAAGCGCGACATTTTGACAATCAGAAGACTGAAGCGAAGATTGGCGTCCGTGTTCTTAACCGGATGACAGAACTTGGCCGGCCCAAGTTCGAGCGCGTTGCATGAAAAATGCAGTGGATAGGGTTGCCTCGTCCAAAGTCTGATCCATGCAACAGGGCTAAGGCGACCGCCGAAATTATCCTGTCTGGCATCGAGATGATCCACATGATGCGCAAACGGCAGGCGAGGTATGCCTACAATCCCAGCCCCTCAATCGCCGAGCAGTTCGCCATCCTCACGGCATAGAACGCCGACCCGGATTCCTGCCATCCTTTGTCCCGTTTCGATCTTTGCGACAGAACCAAGCCTGACAGCGGCGGACAAAATGTCAGGTTCAGAACAAACATTCGCAAAAATGTCAGGTCATTACGACCGGCCATGTGGGACTGTGAGGTTTTTCAAAGCAAACAGGCGCTTACCGCGCGCTGAGCGCGCTGAGCGCCCTGGCACGGCTTTTGCACCTCTTGTTGGCGACTGCACGCAATGGGCAAGACGAGCGATGCTCTCTCCCCTGAACCCGTGTGCCGTCTCTGAGAGGAAACCAGCTCGTGCAGAAACCTTTGGAAATAGCTTTGCACCGCAACGTGGTGTTGCAGATCGACTCCCCGGCTCCTTCGATTAAAGTCGAGAACTGGCTGCGTGGCGAGCCCCTCACGACCTTTGAGCCCGGCAAAGTTTACATCATCGAATTTTGGGCAACGTGGTGCGGCCCATGTGTGGACGGGATGTCCCATCTGATGCAGCTGCAGGAGAAATACAGGGACAGCGGCGTTGAGATCGTCGGAGTCGCGGCTTCTGAAGCCGCTCCAACGGCCGATGAGGCCCGAAGCAAGCTGGACGCCTGGTTGACCGAAAAGTTCTCGAATCTGAACTATCGGATGGCGTTCGACTCCACAGGCGAAATGAAAAAGCTTTGGATGGAGCCCAGCTTTTCTTTCACGATTCCCACCTCGTTCGTGGTCGACCGAGACGCCCACATCGCCTTTATTGGTGGTCCGACGAAACTCGATGAGGTCTTGCCGAAGGTGCTTAACGGCAGCTGGCGCGCCAGCGATCAAGCGAAAGCCGCCGACAGGGAGCGGATCGAGAAAGGCGAAACCCATGCGCGCGAAAAAGCGCTGAAGAAGCCCATATACGACAAACTTGGGCCGGCAATGCAGACCGAGGATTGGAAGACGGCGCTCTCGGCGATCGAAGAGGGCATCACCTTGTTGCCCGACAACTTCGATTTCCGCGTGACTCATGCGCATCTGTTGCTTCACAAAATGCGCGACATGGAGGCCGGCTTGCCCGTCATGCGCCAATTCGTTCGCGACGCGATCGACAGAGAGTCCAAGCATTGGATATATTACGGGCTATTCCTACTCTTCGCGCCGTGCTTTGATTATGCCGGCTTGCCGTCTGCTGAGCGCTTTGCGATGGGCGAAGAGCTGTCTAAACACATCGTGGCACTGCCGCAAGGCGACGGCTCTAAGTTCATGTCTTATCCGATGGTCGCTCAGTACTATCATAAGAGCGGCAACAAAGATCGCGCGATCGAGTTGGTCGAGCAGGCACTTAAGGCGCTGGACGGTCCGGAGCCTATCTCGAACGACCTGAAACAGCACCTTCTACCGCAGTTGCTGCAGGCTCTGGCCAACTACAAGGGTGAGAAGGTTTGTCACGGCACTATCTGTGTGGCTCCGCAAAAGGATTCTCCCAACGTCAATGGGGTGGCCGAGGAGCAAACCTAAGAAGGGGTCGGAACAAGAGCGGTTCGAAATCGTACGCGGCCTTTATCAACCAAAGACAGCGGTTCTGTCGCAAAGATCGAAACGGGACAAAGGATGGCAGGAATCCGGGTCGGCGTTCTATGCCGTGAGGATGGCGAACTGCTCGGCGATTGAGGGGCTGGGATTGTAGGCATACCTCGCCTGCCGTTTGCGCATCATGTGGATCATCTCGATGCCAGACAGGATAATTTCGGCGGTCGCCTTCGCCTTGAAGCCGAGCATGGAGCTGATGCGGCACTTGATCCGTCGATGATCCTGCTCAATGCGATTGTTGAGGTACTGGCTTTGGCGGGTGCGGATCGGCTTCAGCGATCGCCGCGATCGATCGCGCAAACGGCTTTCAGCATCGCAGGAAAGGATCGCCTCGTGATTTGTCTGGCTGCCGTCGATGACGATGCGATCCGGCCGGCCATGGCGCTCAAAGGCCTTGCGGAAGAAGCGTTTGGCTGCCGGCAGGTCACGGTTTTCGCTGAAGAAGAACTCGACCGTGTCGCCGACGCTGTCGATGGCGCGGTAGAGATACATCCACTTGCCGTGCACCTTGATGTAGGTCTCGTCCATGTGCCACTTCCCGGTGACGGTGCGCTTGCGCCGGTTGAAGCGCTCCAGCAGCTGCGGCGAGAAGTGCACGACCCAGCGATGCACGGTGGAATGATCGACGTTCAAGCCGCGCTCGGCCATCATCTCTTCCAGATCGCGGAGGCTGAGCTTGTAGGCCAAGTACCACCGTACGCACAGCAGGATCACCGACTGGTCGAAATGGCGGCCCTTGAACATCACGTACTCCTCCAAAGCTGAGGGGCGTTCCATGTCATAGTCCGCTTACCGAAAGGTTTGCGACAGAGCCAGACTATGCCGTGGCCGCCTTGCGGCGGGCGGATTTCGGGCGTGCGCAGGCAAGCATGCGGTTGAGGACGGCGCAGCCGATGGCGACTTCGGTCTGCTGAACGGGAAGCGACCGTGCCCGCAAACGCCGCCCGATGGTGGACTTGTATCGCCCTATGGCGGTCTCGACCAACGAGCGTTTGCCATAACCGTTGGAGACCTGCCATTTCATCCGGCTGTCTCTACCGATTGCGGCGATATGCTGGTCCCTTTGGCCGGCAGGTCTATCGTCGAATGGTTCGACCGCGTTGACGCGGAGCTATGCTGGAATTTGGGTGACGAGGCTGATTGCGTATTCCGACGAAGCCGGCCATCGATTCCGATTTGAAGCCGGCCAGTCATTCCGATTTCATTCCGGCCGGTGTTCCGATTTGAAGCCGGCCATTTTTCGGACTGATCCTGGGTCTCGTTGATGTTTGGATTGGGTTTCGTTTCAGGTCAAGCGTGCGCTGTTTCGGACGCTCTCGGCGAGCGCTGTTTTCGCATGCTTTCACCGGTGAGATCGATGCGATAGGCGTTGTGAACGAGGCGGTCCAGGATGGCATCGGCCAGGGTTGGGTTTGCAATGATCTCGTACCAGCGATCCAGGGGCAGCTGACTGGTGACGATTGTCGATCGGCGTTCGTAGCGGTCTTCAATGATCTCAAGCACATCACGCCGCTGGTCATCATTGAGTTTTTCCGGTCCCCAGTCATCGAGAATGAGAAGGTCGGTTTTGGCGAGTTGCTTGAGGATCCGGCCATAACGTCCGTCGCCTCTCGCGAGGGCAAGCGTTGCAAACAGCCGGGGAACGCGGTGATAGGCGACGGAGAAATCCTCTCGGCAAGCTTTGTGGCCAAGCGCACAGGCCAGCCAGCTCTTGCCGACGCCGGCCGGCCCGGTGATGAGAAGACTGTGATGCTTTCTGATCCAGTCGCAGCCGGCGAGCGCCATGAACAGATTGCGATCAAGACCGCGTGCGGCACGAAAGTCGGCATTCTCGATCTGTGCGTCATGGCGAAGTTTTGCAGCTCTGGCGCGGGCTTCGAAACGCTTCTGGCGGCGCATGGTAGCCTCGCGCTCGAGCAGCATGGCAAGCCATTCGCCATGCTCGAGGCCGCGTGCTTCGGATTGTGCGTCGAGTTCCTGGAAGGCAGTGGCCATGCCATGAAGGCCGAGTTCGCGCAGCATGTTGATGGTCGGATGGATGAGCATTGGTATGTCTCCTCAATGGAAGTAATCAGGGCCACGCAGATTGGCGTGATCGACGATGGCGGTCGGTTCGGTGGAATGCCTTGCGGCCTTGTGATTGGCGATGAGCGAGGCGATGCTCTTGCAGTTCAGCCCACCGATCTCGACAGCGCGGGCTGAGACGGCTTCGGCGCGATCGCGTGTGACATCGCGAAACAGGCGAAGGACACCCAGGCATGTTCGAAAGCCTTGTTCAGGATGTGGGCGGCTGGCGAGGATTGCGACAACCAAGCCTTCCGTCTCGGGCCCGACGGATGCGGCCCAGCGACGGAAACGATCCGGCGTCCACTCGGCATATCGCCGGTGGGAGCTGGGCATATGATCCGGATCCGTCCCATGACGAGGGCCGCCATAGCGGCGCTGATGGACGGCAATGCGCTTGCCGCGGTGGAAGATCTCGATGGTGCGTGCCGTTGCCCTCAGATCGACTTGCTGACGAATGAGGTTGTGCGGTACGGAATAGAAGAAGGTCTTGAACTCGACGTGGTAATCCGTCGAGACGCGGGCCAAACGCCACTCGGCGAATTCGTAGTCTTCGCTCGGAAGGCTTGCCAGCGCAGCACGCTCGACGCTCTCAAACAGTTGCCGGCGACTGACGCCCAGCCGACGCATGACGTGATCATTGATGCGATTGAGTGCCTGGCGAATTGCGGCATTGGCCTCGGCCAGCGAGAAGAAGGTCTGGTTGCGCAGCCGCCCCAGAATGCATGACTGGGCGAAACGCACGCCGTTCTCGACTTTCGATTTGTCCTTCGGCCGTCGCGGCCGTGCCGGAAGAACGCCGACGCCATAATGGGATGCCATCATGCCGTAGCTGCGATTGATCTCGGGATCGTAGAAGCTGGCGCGGCTGACGCCCGACTTCAGATTGTCGGGGACGATCAGGCGGGGAACGCCATCAAAGAAACGAAACATCCTGACGTGTGAACCAATCCAATCCGGCAGTGTCTGGGTCCAGGTCGCTTCGGCATAGGTCAAGCTGGACGCACCCAGCACTGCCACGAAGATCTCCGCCTCACGGATCTCGCCGGTGTCTCGATCAACGATCGGGATCTTCTTGCCGGAATAGTCGACGAAGACCTTGTCGCCGGCGGCGTGTTCCTGGCGCATCGTCGGCGAAAGCCGCTGTTCGAAGCTGCGAAAGAGCTCGCAGAACCGGCTGTAGCCATATCCGTCGGGATGACTTCCTCGATACTCCTCCCACAAGATGAGGAGCGTGACGCCCGGCTTCTTGAGCTCGACGGCAAGATGGGCCCAGTTCGGCTCTGTGCGCCGCCGCGTGCCCTGCTTGACGCCATTGCGAGCGAAGAGTTTGTTCTCAAGCGCGTCATCGGTCAGCTGCGCCTGGCAGGGGCCAGCTCAACCCGATTGCCGCTGCGCGCCGCAGATTATCCTGCACCGTACTGCGTGCTATTCCCAGCACGACCGCAATCTCGCGGGAGCTGGTCCCGCTTCCGGCAAGCCGAAGCATTTGTCTCAACTGTCTCATGGTCAGCCTTCTCTTTGCCGGCATCAAAATGTCCTCGTTCATCGCGAGGTAATTGATGCCAAAGTTGCTGACCCAGGAGGTAATCTTCAGTGCCGAAAACCGGCCGGTCTTTGGTTGGAATGGTGGCCGGCTTCATACCGGAATGGTGGCCGGTGTTTGATCGGAATGGCGGCCGGCTTCACGTCGGAATCCGCAGGCTGATCAAGCGGCGCTCTGCGGCTTCAATTCGATGACCTCGATTCCATCTTGGAATCTGGCACCTGCGATGAGTTTCGGCAACTGATTTTGTCCTTTCAATCGTCGCCATGTCCTGGCGGCGGCCATGACCAGTTTGAAGACCATCAGCCTTGCGGTCTTCGATGATAGGGAGCCTTTCGTGCGCACCGTGCGATGGCGAACGGTGGCAAAAACGCTCTCGATGGGATTCGATGTCCGCAGATGATCCCAATGTTCGGCGGGGAAATCGTAGAACGCCAGCAAGGCATTCTGATCTTTGGTCAGGCAGTCGACCGCCTTGCCGTATTTCGCATCATATTTCTCGACAAAGACGGCAATCGCCGTCTCGGCTGAGGCTCGGTTCGGGGCGGAAAAGATTTCGCGCAGATCTGTCTTCATGCCGGCCTGCATTGAGTTCGCACCTTGTTGAGCACGTTGGCTGTCTTGTGCACCCAGCACCGCTGGTGCTTGGTGCCGGGAAGGACCTCATCGAGCGCGCTCCAGAAGCCAAGCGCGCCGTCGCCGACGGCAAGATCGGGCGCGATTTGCAGGCCACGACGCTTCACGTCGACCAGCAGCTCGCGCCAGCTCTGCGCACTCTCACGAATCCCTGTCTGGAAGCCGACGAGTTCTTTTTTGCCCTCAGGCGTGGCGCCGATCAGCACCAGCATGCATTCGGCATGGTCTTCCATGCGCGCCTGGAGATAGACCCCGTCCGCCCACACATAGACATAATGGCGCGCCGAAAGATCGCGCTTTTGCCAACGCTCGTATTCGGTGGTCCACTCTGCCGTCAGCCGCGTGATCACCGAGGGTGAGAGGTTCGCTGCCTCCTTGCCGAGCAGGGCTGCCAGAGCTTCCTGAAAGTCGCCCGTCGAAACGCCGCGCAGGTAAAGAACGGGAAGCAGCGCGTCCAGACTTCGCGTCCGACGCGCCCATTTGGGTAGGATCGATGAGGAAAACCGGACCCGGTCCGCTTCGCCGGTCGCGCCGCGGTCCCGGACCTTCACCCGGCTGACGGGCACCGGCCCGATCCCCGTCTGGATGCTCCGCTCCGGGCCGCGACCGTGCCGGACCAGCCGCTCACGTCCGTCCGGCAGCTTCAGATCCCGCATCTCGGCAAGAAACGCTTCGGCCTCCATCTCGATCGCCTGCGCCAGCAATTTGCGCGCGCCGGTGCGGAGCACATCCGTCAGGGGATCATCGATCTCGTCGGGCTGACGAAGGCGAACAATGTTGATAGTCTCGTTCATGGCGTATCGCTCTCCTTGAGAGGTTCTGGCAGGCTTCAATCACCCGCCTCGATACGCCGCCCTTCTCAAACCGTCATCACCCATTTTCCGCCATAGCTCGTTGACGCGAGGCGGAATGACGATTGCGGCGGCAGCGCTATGATCGATGACTGCGTCGTAAGTCGGTTTTCCGTCATAGGCGCCGTCAGCAGTAAACTGTCCGATCGGACCGCCAATCTGGTCGAGTAGTGGCTCAACTTGAGAGACATCGCCAGTGTCCTGATCAGTCAGGGTATGGGCAATGATCTCGCCGCTGTTGGCATCCAGTGCCAGATGCAGCTTGCGCCAACTGCGACGGGATCTGGCGCCGTGCTTCTCCTCCAGCCACTGACCCGCGCCGTAGACCTGCAGGCCGGTGCTGTCGACAAGAACATGCACTGGTCCCTCCGGCGCAACCCGGCGATCATGCCGTTTGTTGGGCGATTGCCATGTCCGCGCCCGACGGCTCAGGGTGGTATGATCGGGGACAGCGAGCGCCAGCCCCATCAGTTGCAGCACCGATTCCAGCAAGCCTTCTGCCTGGCGCAGCCGCAGGCCAAACACAAGGCCCAGCGTCAAGGTGGTCTCGATCGCCAGATCAGAATAGCGGTGCTGGCCGCCACGTGTCTTGCGTCTCGGCGCTTGCCACCTGGACAGGGCTTCCGGCGTCACCCACAGGGTCAAACTGCCGCGATGACGAAGTCCTGCCTCATATTCTGGCCAGTTCGTCACCCTGAACTTCATCTTCTCAATATGATGGCGGCGGCTGGTATTGTGTTTGAAAGGCATGGCTACGCTACAAAGGCTATTGCGGTGACCGCTTGCCTAAACCCACACCAATAAAAGATCCGTGCACCAACGCCGCGCTCGACGGTGCTCTGCGTCGAGGAAGAGGCGATCATCGTCGCCTTCCGTCGCTACACGCTGCTGCCACTGGACGACTGTCTCTATGCGCTGCAGCCAACGATCCCGCATTTGACCCCGGTCTTCATTGCATCGCTGCCTGCAGCGCCACGGCATCGGTCGGCTGCCTGCGGCGCGACAATGAAGGTGCGAGCGTTGCGTCAATCAAGATGAGAATGCTGGCGGGTTGGATCGCAGGGAGGGCGTAGCCCGACTGGAGTTTCAACCCGCCAGCGCCGCTGCCTTTTTGGGGGCGTTTGTCTGGTGATCGCGGTCGACCGGGTATGCCGGTGGTTTTTCCGATTTGGAGGAATCACTTTGTGCCCGGCCGCCACGTAACCGATCACCAGATGAGACTCTACATGAAGTTCCGTCAGACCAATTCGACAGCCGTCGCGGCGGCAAAGGCGTCGATCAGCACGGCCACGGCCTATCGCATCGAGAAGGATTCGAGGCTGCCCTCGCAGAAGAAGGCGCCGCGGGAACGACGCCGTGCCGACCCGCTTGCCGATATTTTTCAGACCGAGGTCGTGCCGATGCTGCAAGCCGCGCCCGGCATTCGCGCGATAGCTATCTTCGAGGAGATGCTGCGCCGCCACCCCGATCTGGGCAACGGCGTTCGCCGCACGCTGGAGCGGCGCGTCCGCTCCTGGCGCGCCGTCCACGGCGTGGAGCAGGAGGTCATCTTCCGACAGGTGCATGAGGCCGGCCGCCTCGGCCTGTCGGATTTCACCGACATGGGTAAAGCCGGCATCACGATCGCCGGCCAGCCGCTCGACCACCGGCTCTATCATTTCCGGCTCGCCTATTCCGGCTTCGAGCACGCTCATGTCGTGCTCGGCGGCGAGAGCTTCGTCGCCCTGGCGGAAGGCCTGCAGAACGCGCTGTGGTCGCTCGGCGGGGCTCCCCGCGAGCATCGCAGCGACAGCCTCTCGCCGGCATTCCGCAACCTGGACAAGGACGCCCGGGCGGACCTGACGCGCCGCTACGACGAACTGTGCGGCCACTACGGCATGACCCCTTCCCGCAACAATCGCGGCATCGCGCATGAGAACGGCTCCATCGAAGGCCCGCACGGCCATCTCAAGCGGGCGATCGACGACGCGGCTCTGATGAGAGGATCGAGCGATTTCGGCGATCTGGTCTGCTACCGCCGCTTCGTCGACGAGATCGTCAGCCGCATGAACGCCCGCAATTCCAAGCGCATCGACATCGAGCGCGCCGAGCTCCAGGAACTGCCCGTCCGGCGCACATCCGACTACGAGGAGGTCACCGTGCGCGTCACCTCATCGGGCGGCTTCACGCTGCGCAAGGTGTTCTACACCGTGCCCTCGCGCCTGATCGGCCACCGGCTCAGGGTGCGCCTTTTCGACGATCGACTGGACATCTTCATCGGCGGCACCCTTCTCGTGACGCTGCCGCGCGGACGTGCCTCTCCATCGGGCAAACACGATCAGGTCGTCAATTACCGGCATGTCATCCATTCGCTGCGTCGCAAGCCGATGGCGCTGTTGAACCTGGTCTATCGCGACCAGCTCTTTCCGCGCGAGGCGTATCGGCACACCTTCGACATGCTCATGGAGCGGCTGCCGGAGCGGCAGGCCTGCCGCATCATGGTGGATCTTCTCGCCATGGCTCACGAGCGCGCCTGCGAGAGCGAACTGGCCGACCAACTGGATGCCGCGCTGCAGGCGCGCCGATTGCCCGACATGGCCGCCTTGCGGGAACGCTTCGCCCCCGATCCCTCCCGGCTGCCGAATGTCGTCGTGCGCCTTGCGCCGCTCAATGCCTATGAAGCCCTGCTCGGCGCCAGCCTGACGGGAGACGCGGCATGAAGACCAACACCACTGTCGATACCGCCAAGCTCAGCCTGCTCCTCAACGAACTGCGCTTGCCGGCCATCAAGCTCATGTGGCCGCAATTCGCCGAACAGGCCGACAAGGAAGGCTGGCCCGCCGCCCGCTTTCTCGCCGCGATCACCGAGCATGAACTGGCCGAACGCGACCGCCGCCGCATCGAACGCCACCTCGCCGAGGCCCGCCTCCTGCCGGGCAAGACCCTCGACACCTTCGCGTTCGAGGCCGTGCCGATGATCTCCAAGGCCCAGGTGATGGCGATCACCGCCGGCGACAGCTGGCTGGAGAAGGGGGCGAACCTGCTTCTGTTCGGCCCGCCCGGCGGCGGCAAAAGCCATCTCGCTTCAGCCATCGGCCTTGCGCTCATCGAGAATGGCTGGCGGGTGCTCTTCACCAGAACAACCGACCTCGTCCAGAAGCTTCAGACGGCACGGCGAGACCTGGCGCTCGAGAGCGCTCTGGCCAAGCTCGACAAGTTCCATCTCCTGATCCTCGATGATCTCGCCTACGTCACCAAGGACCAGGCCGAGACCAGCGTGCTGTTCGAGCTCATCAGCGCCCGCTACGAGCGGCGCTCAATGCTCATCACCGCCAACCAGCCGTTCGGCGAATGGGGCAAGGTCTTCCCCGACCCCGCCATGACGCTCGCCGCGGTCGACCGCCTCGTCCATCACGCCACCATCTTCGAGATGAATGTCGAGAGCTACAGGCGCCGCGAGGCCATGGAGCGAAAGCGTGGCCCGGGACGCCCCGCGTCCTATGCCACACCCGCCAACAGCGTCGCTGATTGACGCGCCGCGACAATCAAACCGACAAACCCTCTTGCGCGCGGCAATCAATGCCGCGATCATCACCTCCGCCGCGACACCAGATTCTCATCCAGATTGTCGCGCGCTTCTCATCAGAATTGTCGCGCCACAGCTGCCGGATGTCGAGGGTGACAAGCCCGCGAGAAAGAAGTTCAAGAGCTATCCGATCGGCTACTTCCACATCGACGTCGCCGAGGTGCGGACCGAACAGGGCAAGCTGCACATGTTCGTCGCCATCGATCGCACATCGAAGTTCGCCTTCGTCGAACTGCACGAGAAGGCCACCACCGCCGTCTCCAAAGAGTTCCTGCTCCGGCTGATCGCGGCCGTCCCTTACAAGATCCACACCGTGCTCACCGACAACGGCATCCAATTCACGACGCCTGGCGCCGGTGGCTCGGCCGTCCCGCTGATTAAAGAGGCCATCACCAACGGCGAACTGTTCCGGGCGCACGCCTTCGAATACACCTGCGCCAGGAACGACATCGACCACCGCACCACCAAGGCCAGGCACCCATGGACCAACGGCCAGGTCGTGAGGATGAAACCGACCATCAAGGACGCAACCGTCAAGCGCTTCTACCACGAGAGCCACGATCAGCTCCGGCAGCACCTCGCCGACTTCGTCGCAGCCTACAACTTCGCTCGCAGACTGAAGACCCTCAAGGGCCTCACTCCATACGAGTTCATCTGCAAGCCCTGGGCTGCACAGCCGGAACGCTTCACGCTAAATCCGCTCCAGCAAATGCCGGGACTAAACATCTAGTTCCGGCGTCGATGAGGCATGCTTCTTATCCAACAGCTGCCGGAATTCCCCTGGCTCGAACGCCATCATTGGGGCGCGAGTTTATAATCCAGCGGCTGCCGCAGCTGCTACTCGTGTGGCAAGCGTCTCCTTAGGCGGTCTTGCAGCGCCGGCCGGTCGGCGACGAGGTCGTCCAGGGGTAGGGGCCCGTGGTCCGGCCGCTGCCCGTCCAACAATTGTCGAACCAGCTCCCACGTGCCGTCCAAGACAAAGACGCCGCAATCATGATTGTTCAGCTGTTGGGCCATGGGAGCTGGCTCCGAGGTGGCGTTCAGCACTCTCGCGAGCCGTTTTGCAGGCGCGTTGTTGTGGCCCGCTCGCTGGAGGGAGTCGTAATGATAGGCGACCGGCATTTCTGGATTGCGGCGATCAACCAGCAGCAGTGACCAATGACTGCCTTCGCGGGTAAGAGTGCCGTTGTTCACTGGCACGAACACGAAGTCGGCTGGGCCGGCATTTCGATTATAGATGGACTGCAATATGTCTCGCGCGTATTGCAGCTCGCGATGACGCAGTAGATGGGATACCGACGGATCCACCAGCAGCGTCCGCGCGGCGAGCATCGGATCGAGCGCCTGCAGCTGCTCGTGAAGCAAATTGTAATCCCTCAGTATGTGCTCGTCGGCGAGCCACTGGTCGGGCCCGAGCACCAATCCCTTCGCGACATTGGATGAGGCTCTCGGACCCGACGCCCCGAGCTGAGTATCGGAGGAGGTGGTCGTGGACGTAGTCAAATCAACCACTGGAAGGCCGCGGTAGGTGTCTCCCGGCCTGGTGGTTACTGGCGATGCGGGTTGGCGAATCTTGGCCCGCGTCGCTGGCGCAGCTTCACCCATCGGCGAAAGTCGACCGCGATGCATGAGCGGACCGTCACCGGGGCCTCCCGGCCCGAAGACGGCGGCGGCCTCTGTCCCTTGCATCATCGTTTGCCGCTCCGTGTCGCCGAGCGTCTGCTTGCGCGGACGCACCGGTGCGGAATGAGCATCGTCGCGCAAGTCGGACGGCGTGGGCGCATTCAGATCAACAAAAGACTGAAGACCACCGAAGGTGCCTGAACGAGCCCTCGTACCGGGCGGCGGCCCTGGCGCAAAGTGAGCATCGTCGCGCAAGTCGGACGGTGTGGGCGCATTCAGATCAACAAAAGACTGAAGACCATCGAAGGTGCCTGAACGAGCCCTCGTACCGGGCGGCGGCCCTGGCGCAAAGTGAGCATCGTCGCGCAAGTCGGACGGATCTGAAGCAACCAATGCCTCAGAGCCAGGATAGAGATGCTGAGCTCCGGCACGTAATAGTGAAGCCAGCTCTTGCATCTGCCGCCGCACCAACTCCTCGCTTAACCACGCCAAACCTTTACCGTTCGATGACGTTGGCACGGGAGAAAGTTCCTGCGGCACGCTGGGTTGTCGAGCGCCATGGTGATGAGCCGGTACTGGCCCGGCAAACGGCGGCGGAAAATCAGGTGCCGGAACCATAGCATTGAGCTCGAATGGTGTGGGCGGATTCCGATGGACCATTGCCTCGAACCCGCCGTCCTTGCGCCTCGGCAGGACGCTGCTCCCGGCAAACTCGTCCGCACCCGGATGGCGGTCGTGACGCCTGTTCAAAGCATGCACGGCTCCTGCAGACGCCGGCGGTTGACAATGGCTCGCACTTGACCCCAGAGAGGGCAGTGAGTCGGCCTTGTTCATTCCCTCCCAAAGTAGATCCTGATCGTAATCTTCCATAGGAACGACGAATCGCGGAGCGATAGCGTCATGCGGGGCACTGTGCTGCGCAGCGGCGCCCCCGATACCCCTAATCTCAGACTGCAGCCTTGGAATGTATTCGGACTCTCTCCCCCGCACGACGAGCTGCTCTTCCAATGGCAATGCGCCCACCTGGTAGGCGGAGGGCTGCATCGGCATGCAACCGCCTGAATTAGCGATCCCGTTCAGCTGCAGCTGAATGGCGACGGCTGGCGGCGCATTCAGTTTCCTCTGCCGCTTCGCTGGCCTCAACAGCGCTGTGGAATGTTCATTGTTGATGATGACCCAATCGGTCGGTAGGAGGTTGCCCCTGTCAGGCGCGCCAGGCGAGCGGCGAATCTGCTGTTCGCTAAGCGCTAACAACGGCCGGGCGGCAGCCTGATCCCCAGCGTGCCGAGCGTCGGCTGCTCCGAAAGCGCCCGCCGCGATATTGTTAAGGCTATCCGGTCCAGCGGGCAACTTCCCTGGAGCGATGAAAAATGACGGGGCTGGTTGATTATCCTGCCGTGTCCGAAGCTCCTTTGGCCAACTAACAGCTTCCTGCGACGCGCTGTGCTGCGCAATCGCCTCGCCGGCCCGCCTCGGCTCCATCAGTGCCGCGTCCGCGGGAATAGGAACGAGGGGAACCCGGCGCTCGAGCTCCATCGCTCTAACGCCGGCCTGCGATTTTCGGAGGTCAGTCAGTGCGGAACCGATCCTTGGACCACCGCCGGCGTCCTCCTTGTAGCTCTTGACATCTCCATCCAACGCCTTGCCGGACAGCCGACCAGCAATGCCCTTCTTGTTGTTTTGATGCAGGTAGTCACTGAAGCTCCTGAGAACCGTTGCATTGCTTCTGCCGGTATTTGTCTGGGCTTCGTCTTTGTACTGGTTGATGAGAGCCGCGTCTTCCGGATGCGGAGCCAACTCAGCGCGGCCTGCGATCGGCACGATCCCGCCGGTAGACTGCGCGGTCCGGAGATGGCGTATTGCCCTAAGGAGCCTCGCGAGGTCACCCTTTCCGATGAACTCGGACGCATTATCGGTCAGCGACTCGCAATCGAGCCGATCCTTAATAGGAGGTTTGTTGTTTGCGAAGAGCCAGCGGCCAAAGCTGAGAAGAGAACTTATGTCGTTGCTGGCGGTGCGCTTGGCGGCGTTGCCCTTGATGAGGGCCGCGCCAAGCGCCGAAATAAGAGTTGTGTCCTCGAGATAAAGGGGCTGGTTTCTGCCCAGCCGAGCTGACTGAGTCTGCTGCGGCGCCGAACACGACACGCCCTGTTCGGCCATCACCCCAAACATGTGGCGCGCGCGCTCAATCGCTTTAACCCCAGCCTGCGATTTTCGGAGACAAGCCAGTGCGTAAGCGATATTTCGATTACCACCAGCGTCCTCCTTATAGCCCTTGACATCTCCATTCAACAACCCGTCGGAAAGTCGACCAGCAATTCCCTTCTTGTTGTTTTGACGTAGGTAGTCACTGAAGCTCCTAAGAGAACCTGCATACGTACTGCCGGTCTTTGTCGCCACTTCGTTTTTGTACTCATGTATCAGGGCCACATCCTCGGGGTGAGGAATCAACTCAGCGCGGGCTGCGATCGGCACGACGCCCCCCGTCGATTGCGAGGTCCGGAGATGATCAATTGCCGTAAGGAGTGTCTTGGGATCACCCTTTCCAACGAACTCGCGCGCATCATCGGTCAGCGACTCGAGATCTAGCCGATCCTTAATGGGATCTTTGTTGTTTGCGAAGAGCCAGCGGCCAAAGCCGCGAAGAACACCTACATAGGTGCTGGCGGTGTACTCGGCGGCATTGCCCTTAATGAGGGCAGCCTCGAGGGCCGAAATAGACTCAGAATCCACGGCGTGAAGAGGGCGCTTACTGAGCCTTTTCACAAACTGAGGCGGCTGCGGCGCCGAGCCGGCCGGCACTGCTCCACCACCTCCACCTGAATTGGCGATTTCGCTCAGTTGCCGCTCAAACGCGGCCACACCTGCGATCGGAGCCGAACGTGAGCTATCTTCCAGGCTGGCCCGGTTCGATTGTCCGCGCACCCGCTTGGTTGAGGTGAAATCCATCCGTTGTCACTTTCAGCAATATAAGCGATTGGATGTATCACAGGGAAGCTGTTGAGAACCTGACGACTACGAGGTTTTGTTGCGACGGCTGAATAGGGGCACAGAGGTCAGAGGTGGCTCGGCAAAATTGGACAGGGTGATAAGTGGAATTTCTGCCTGAGATCGGCATGAGTGCCGGAACAGGAGAATGACGAATGATCAGACGACCACGCCGGAACCACAGCCCGGCTTTCAAGGCGAAAGTTGCGCTTGCGGCGATCAAGGGAGAAAAGACGCTGGCCGAGCTGGCGCAGCAGTATGATGTGCATGCGAACCAGATCACGGATTGGCTAAAGCAGCTTCTGGAAGGGGCCTCGAACGTGTTTGGCGCGGAGAAATCGGAGCCGACGGTGGACATAAAGGCCCTCCATGCCAAGATCGGAGAGCTGACGCTGGCCAATGATTTCTTAGGCTCGGCGCTCGGCAAGGCCGGCTGGTCGGGGAGCGCAAGACGATGATCGACCGGGAACATGAACTGCCGATTGCCAAGCAGGCGGCCGAACTGGGGATCAGCCGCGGCAGCGTCTACTCCCTACCCAAGCCGACATCGGCGGCAGACCTGAAGCTGATGCGGCGCATCGACGAATTGCACCTGGATTACCCGTTCGCGGGCAGCCGCATGGTGCAGAAGCTTTTGAAGCGCGAAGGCTACAGACGGGTCGGCTGCATGTGCGCACCTTGATGACGCGCATGGGAATCAAGGCGCTCTACCGCAAGCCGCGCACTTCGAAGCCGGGCGACGGGCACAAGATCTATCCGTATTTGCTGGGCAAGCTGGCGGTGACGCGGCCCAACCAGGTCTGGGCGACGGACCTGACCTATATCCCGATGGCCCGCGGCTTCTGCTACCTGGTTGCTGTCGTCGACTGGTTCACGCGCAAGGTACTGAGCTGGCGGCTGTCGATCACCATGGATGCGG
Source organism: Mesorhizobium sp. USDA 4775 (assembly GCF_054062655.1). NCBI lineage: Bacteria > Pseudomonadati > Pseudomonadota > Alphaproteobacteria > Hyphomicrobiales > Phyllobacteriaceae > Mesorhizobium > Mesorhizobium sp. USDA 4775. Next base: position 71,129 of record NZ_JBSSFM010000002.1, on the reverse strand, counting down.
CCTTTTGCATTGAAGCCCTCGAGGAGGCGCTGGCGACATACGGCAAGCCCGAGATCTTCAACTCCGATCAGGGCAGCCAGTTCACCAGCCATGACTTCACCAAGGTCCTCCTCGACCGGGAGATCAGGATCAGCATGGATGGCAAGGGCGCCTGGCGCGACAACGTCTTCGTCGAGCGTCTCTGGCGGTCGGTGAAATATGAGGAGGTCTATCTCAAGGCCTATGACAGCGTTCGCGAAGGGCGAGCGTCGATCGGAAAATATCTCGATTTCTACAATCGGGGACGCCCGCATTCCAGCCTTGACGGCAGAGCGCCAGATGAGGCCTACTTCACCCCGATACCGCTTCCCGAGGCGGCCTAATCAGAGGCAGTGTTCCACTTATAAATCGGGAATTCCTGTCCAAACAAACCGAGCCAGGGCGCGGCTCTTTGAGAGGGTGACGTTGCCTCCAGTTTTTATCCAGTTTTGAGTTCGTTTCCGGCGTGGGTTGAAGTGCTCCCCGATTTTGGGCCAGCGGGAGCTGGATTTTCCGGGGTAAAGCTCAGCTCGGCGGGGGTGCCGATGAGCCGTTCATCAGCGAAATCGGCACCTTGTTGCCGATCGCTCTGTGTGGCCGGAACTCGTTATACAACTCGACGACTTAACACCCACGGGACTGGGATTGAACGCGAGCTTTGCTACCCGTGGCATCCGTGGGCCGGGCTGCAGGTCCATACCCATGAAGTGATCAAGAAGGGTGATGTGACGGTTTTCCGCTGCAGCCTTTCCGGCCAAGCGCCGGACCGGTGGCTGGAGGTTCCGGCGTGGATGTTCGACCGATCGGCTAGCATGAGCTGGCGCATCACGGCTGCCGCGCAGGTCGATCTTGCCGTGCTTGTCGCCTTGGCTGAGTTTCTGCGTGACACAGGCGTGCCGTCGCAATCTCAGAGGATCGGCGCAGCATCGGACTCTCACGACTCGAATCGGGGAGAGGTCCATGCCGCGCAAGCCCACGACTTACCAGTTCGATCTGTTCTCCAGGTTGAACGACACCGACACGATGATGGAGGCGCCGCGATGGCAGGCGCTGCCTGTCGAGACGCGTCGGTCAGTGACGAAGCTGATGGTGCGTCTGATCCTCGACCACGTCGGCGGCGATCGCGCCGGGCGACAGGAGGGCGCGGATCATGATGCATGAGAAGATCAGGCCGCACCATCTTGAGCGCAAGGCGATACTGTACGTGCGGCAGTCGTCGGCCCATCAGGTCCTGCACAACCGCGAGAGCAGCACGCTTCAATATGCGATGCGCGATCGCCTGACGGCGCTTGGGTGGTCTCGCGTCGAGACGGTCGATGACGATCTCGGCCGGTCCGCCGCCGGCGGCGTCGCACGCGTCGGTTTCGACCGAATGGTCGCGGAAGTCTGTCTCGGCAAAGTCGGTGCGGTCGCGGCGCGGGAAGTGTCGCGGTTTGCCCGCAACAGCCGCGACTGGCAGCAGCTCATCGAGATGTGCCGCGTCGTCGACACCGTGCTGGTCGACCAGGAGACGGTCTATGCGCCGCGCCAAGGCAACGACCGGCTGCTGCTGGGGTTAAAGGGAAGCCTCAACGAGTACGAACTCGATCTCTTGCGCCAGCGGTCGCTCTCGGCCCGCTACGAGAAGGCACGCCGTGGCGAACTCGTGGTCGCGGCACCTGTCGGCTTCGTAAAGGTCGGGGATCGGCTCGAGAAGGATCCCGACCGCCGCGTGCAAGAGGCGATCATCCTTGTGTTCGACAAGGTCGCCGCGCTCGGCAGCGCCCGTCAGGCCTTGATGTGGTTCCTCGAGCATGGCCTGGATTTGCCCACCAGGCGCAACAACGGCGATGTCATCTGGCGCAGACCCAGCTATGCCACGATCCACCGGATGATCGAGAACCCGATCTACGGCGGCGCCTATGCCTATGGTAGGACTCGTGCCGCGCCGGGATTTGGATCGACAGCCCCTCGGCCGGGCGTTCGTCGCCAAGCCCGGGAGGAATGGCTGGCTCTGATCCCGGGCAGCCATGAAGGTTACGTCAGTTGGGAACGAGCGGAGGCAATCCGCACAATGGTGAGCGACAACGTGCCAACGGGCCGGCATCACGGAGCACCGAAGCATGGCGATGCATTGCTCGCCGGGCTTGTCCGGTGCCGCCGCTGCGGCCGCAAGCTCACGGTGCGATACACGGGTATCAAGCACAACATCCCGCGCTATTCCTGCTGGCGGGGCCTGCTGGACAATGGCGAACCGCGCTGCATCGCCTTCGGCGGACTTCGCGTCGATGACGCTATTGAAGAGGCCCTTCTGCGGGTCGTCGAGCCCGGCGCGGTCGCGGCTGCCGCCGAGGCCGAAGCGCAGGCAGCCAATCGCCGCGACCAGGTTCGGGACGCTCTCAGTCGCGATCTGGAGGCTGCACGCTACGCCGCCGACCGGGCTTTCCGGCAATATGACGCGGCCGACCCCGAGAACCGGCTGGTCGCTGCCGAACTGGAGATGCGGTGGAACCGTGCCCTCGCACATGTCGGCGAGATCGAGGGCAAGATCGCCACACATGATACCGCAAGGGCGAAGCCGTCGCCTGTGTTGACGATGGACCTTGGCGCGCTGGCCGCGAACCTCCACAGCGTCTGGGCGGCACCGACGACAGATGCGCGGCTCAAGAAGCGCATCGCGCGTACCGTCATTCAGGAGGTGATCGCCGATATTGATGATGAAGCCTCCGAGATCGTGCTGCTGATCCACTGGATCGGCGGGGTTCACACTGAACTGCGCTTGCCGAAGCGGCGCCGCGGACAACGCACCAGCACCTCCGCCGACATCATCGCCGCCATGCGGCAACTGGTACTGATCGCCAGCGACGATCAGATTGCCGGCATTCTCAACCGCAACAGCCTGGTGACCGGGCATGGCAATCGCTGGACGCGCGAACGGGTCACGGCGCGCGCACCGGTCGCATCACAAGATTCCGGTCTTCCGGCCGGCGCCGGAGGGCAACGAACCGTGGCTCAACCTGAACAAGGCCGCACGCCTTCTCGGCGTTGCCCCGAAGACCCTCAGGCTCGCCGCCGAGACAGGCGAGATCGAAGGCGTTCATCCCCTGCCGGATGGTCCGTGGATCTTCAGCCGGTCAGAACTCGCAACGCCGCATGCCCTGCAGATCGTTCATCGCGCGCGACAGAACCCCAAATACCCCGCAGGATCGCATCCAGATCAGCAAAGCCTATTCCATTCAACAACATAGACAGATGGGTGTTATGAAACAGGATTGTAGTCTCTACGCCAATCCTCCATCTTCAAGCGCGCGTCGTCAAGGCTCATGAACCAGTGAGCGTTCAGGCACTCAGCCCGGAACTTGCCGTTGAAACTCTCGATGTAGCTGTTGTCCATCGGCTTGCCTGGGCGCGAGAAGTCGAGCACGACACCCTTGTGGTAGGCCCACAGATCAAGATCTCGGGAGATGAATTCACTGCCATTGTCGACACGAATGGACGCCGGATAACCGACTAGCCGGCATACTCGTTCGAGCGTTTGGACCACGTCCTCGCCCCGGTAGTTGAAGCGTGCATCGACTGCTGGTGAGAAGCCCGAGGAGGTATCGACCACCGTCAACAAAGGGATCTTGCGCCCGGTGGCCAACTGGTCATGAACGAAATCCATCGCCCAGACGTGATTGGAATGGGTCAGCTCCGTCCGGTCGGCTCGCAGCTTCGCCTTTACCCGACGCTTGGGAACCTTGTTGCGGAGTTGCTGGTCCATCTCCTTGTAAAGACGATAGATTCGCTTCGGATTGACGGGCCACCCGTCGCGCTTGAGCAGGACATGAACGCGACGATAACCGTAACGCACCCGTGTCTGGCAGATGTCTTTGATCTTCAGCTTCAACTCGGCCTGCTCGCCGCGCCTGGACTTGTAGACATAAAGCGACCGGTCAATCTTCAGCACCGAACATGCGCGCCGGATAGAAACCTTCCAGTCTGCCTTGATCGTGTCGACAAGCGTGCGCTTGCGGGCAGGCTTCAGAGCTTCTTTGACAGCACGTCCTGAAGCATCGCCTCGTCCAGCGACAGGTCGGCAACAATCCGCTTCAGCTTGGCGTTCTCCTCCTCGAGCTGCCGCAACCGCTTCATCTCTGACTGCATCAGACCGGCATATTTTTGCGCCAATTGTAGAAGGTCGCGTCCGAAATTCCTGCCTTGCGGCAGACCGCACCGATCGGCGTCCCGTCCTCCGCCTGCTTCAGAACAAAGGCGATCTGCGCTTCCGAAAACTTCGAGGCCTTCATCGAATTCTCCTCTTCTGCCCAACAGGGATAATAAGTGGAAAATTCCAAGTCTGAATGGCCTAATTCAACGGGGGCACGTCACCAGAAGAGGGCATCCCGCCCGGCACCCATTGGGAAGACGTGTCCGATGATTGGATTTGCCCTGATTGCGGAACGAGCAAGGGCGGTTTCCGCCGCTACACGCTGCTGCCGCTCGACGACTGCCTCTATGCGCTTCAAGCGACCATCCCGCACCTGACGCGGTCTTCATTGCATCGCTGCCTGCAACGCCATGGCATCGGCCGGCTCCCGGATGTCGAGGGCGACAAACCGGCGAAGAGGAAATTCAAGAGCTACCCGATCGGCTACTTCCACATCGACATTGCCGAGGTCAGGACCGAGCAAGGCAAGCTGCACATGTTCGTCGCTATCGACCGCACCTCGAAGTTCGCCTTCGTCGAGTTGCACGAGAAGCCCCCACAGCCGTATCAAGAGACTTTCTACTGCGGTTGATCGCGGCCGTGCCCTACAAGATCCACACCGTGCTTACCGACAATGGCATCCGGTTCACCACCCCCGGTGCCGGTGGCTCGGCGGTGCCGCTGATCAAGGAGGCAATAGCAAATGGCGAGATATTCCGCGCTCACGCCTTCGAATACGCCTGCGCCAGGAACGACATCGAGCACCGCACGACCAAGGCCAGGCACCCGTGGACCAACGGCCAGGTCGAGAGAATGAACCCGACTATCAAATAGGATGCGTCCTGTTAGATCGACAGGCGCCCTTCAGCAGCGGAAGGACGGGGCGCGTTCGCCAACTCGCGTGCCAGCGTAGCCATCAGTTCAGCTGCTGGCAGCGCACGCGACAGCGGCGCGCCTTGCCCGGCCCATTGCGCACCAAAACCATGTTCGCCCTTGGCCTTGGCTGCGGCGTATAATGCCTTCGCAGCGTCATAGGCGATCGGATAATCGGGCGGCAGCTGGTCAAGGAGCGTCTCCTGCAGCGCCGTGAAACGGTTGGCGAGCGCCCGTGCCGGTCGTCCGGAGATGAGCGAAGTCAGGCGAGTGTGATACGCGCCATGTCCGGTCAAGGCTTTGCGATAGGCCTCGTCCGCGGCGGACTCGGGGCAGGAGATAAACGCCGTCCCGAGTTGCGCGGCAACTGCACCGAGATCAAGTGCCACTGCGATGCCTGCACCATCCATGATACCGCCCGCCGCGATGACGGGCCGATTGGCTTGGCGAGCGAGCAGCCGCGTCAATGCAAATGTGCCGAGACCGTCATCGGGCGAGGCTGGGTCGAAGACGCCGCGATGCCCCCCGGCTTCGATTCCCTGTGCCACGATGACATCGATGCCGGCCGCTTCGATCTTGCGGGCCTCTTCAAGGCTGGTCGCGGTCGCAAAGAGCATGATACCAGCCGCCTTCAGCGCCCTGATCGCGTCCGTCGACGGCAAGCCAAAATGCAGACTGACGGCGGGTGGCTTTGTTTCGAGCAGAAACGACAATCGTTCAGGGTCATCGTTGAGGCTCTTGTAGATCGTGCGGAGTTCCTTTGGAGCCTCGGCACCAAACTCGCGAAAGACCGGCGCTAGCCATTCGAGCCAGGCCGCTTCACGCTCGCGATCAACTTTCGCCGAGCCATGCACGAACACATTTACGTTAAAGGCGCGATCGGTCCTTGCGCGCAGTTCCTCGACCATCGTTCGCGCGCCATTTGCGTCGCTCGCGCCAATACCGATAGAGCCGAGCCCGCCGGCATTGGAGACTTTGGCAGCCAATGCCGGGGTCGAAACCCCGGCCATCGGCGCCTGAACGATCGGTAGTGTCATTCCAAGTTTATCCAGCACGAATGCTTCTCCTCGGCAGCTCAAGAGTTCGTCGGTCGGACCGAAGAATCGTATGTGCGTGGTCCGGCGATGCGCCTGCCCGAATCAGGTCAGTGACGAATGAGCGCCGTCGCACAGACAGAATCGGCTCCAGTGTTGTCATGGCTTCTAGGATCGGGCTCCGCCTTGGGTCGGAATTTTTGATTGACTAACGTTCACAAAAGAAGAATACATACTCGAAACAATTCTGCAATGGAGAATCTTCTATGGATCTCGCAGCTCTCGCGGTGTTCCGCACCGTCGCCCGCGAGCAAAGCATCACCCGAGCTGCCGGATTGCTCGGCCGCGTCCCTTCTAACGTCACCACTCGCATTCAGCAGCTCGAGGCCGAGATCGGTGTGCCGCTGTTCCAACGCGACAAGAAGCGCATGACGCTGACGAACGAAGGGCAGACTTACCTCGACTTTGCCGATCGGATTCTGAATCTCGCCGAAGAGGCGCAGCAGCTCGTCAATCCGTCGGGGCCGATCGGCACCTTACGCGTTGGCTCCATGGAGAGCACAGTGGCGAGCCGGCTTCCGATTCCACTTGCCACCTACAACAAGAAGTGGCCTCAGGTGATAATCGACCTGTCGACGGCCCCTACCCGGCAGCTCATCGACGCGCTGTTTGCACACCGGATTGACTGCGCCCTCATTGCGGTGCCTTCAGGAGAATGGTGGCTCGCACCGACGGAGCTTGATAAGATTGCGATCTTTCGGGAGGAGCTGGTGCTGCTATTGCCGCCCGAACATCCCGTCGTGCGCGATGCGAGTGACATCAAGCCGAAGGCGTTAGCCGCCTTTGCACCAGGCTGCACATACCGCATGCTTGCCGAGGAATGGCTGACTGGATTCGGCACGCTCAAGGAGCGCTTTGCGGTCCAGGAGGTGAAATCCTACCACGCGATGTTTGCCTGCACGGCTGCAGGCTCCTGCGTCAGCATTATTCCTCGCAGCGTCGTGGACCTGATGCGGCATCTGGGACCGGTCCAAGAGCATCCGCTAATGTCCGTCGATACCTATCTGGCTTGTCGACCGGGCTTCGCTACGCCGGCCTTTTCCGAGTTTCGCAAGACGCTTGAGGCGTTTTCGGACATCAAGGATCAGGGCGATGCATGAGAAGGCTGCGACCGAGGCCACAGTCGCGGCCGCCTTGGTGTTGGTCATCGGCATGGGATTCGGCCGCTTCGCCTTCACAGGTCTCTATCCGCTGATGGTCGTCAACCAGCAGATTACGGTTGGGGGCGGCTCTTATGCGGCGTCGGCAAACTACGCCGGATATCTGATCGGCGCCCTGCTGACCGCGCTGCTCTCGGGTGTCCCAAGTCGCAAGCTGTGCATCTTCGCAACGTTCATGACAGTTATCACTCTTTGGCTTTTGGCGTTTCCCTTGCCGGAATGGCTTGTCGTGACGATCCGCGGATTTGCGGGCCTTTTCAGTGCTATGTCCATGGTGGCCGCTTCGCATTGGCTCATACATGATCACAGACAGCATAGAAGCGCTCCGGCGCTTTACTCGGGGGTAGGTCTCGGTATTGTCGTTTCGGCTGAGATAATCGCCGTAGGCCGTCTGACCTCTCTGTCGAGCTACACGATCTGGTTTGCCCTCGCTGCCGCGGCGCTCGCTGTGACAATCATATCCGTTGCGATGCAGGGTCGGGCAGATGGCTCAAAACCTCATCAAGTTCAATCGCAACTTGCCTCAGAAGAACAAAACCCAATTATGCTCGGCGCAACGAGGCTCATCCTGATTTACGGGCTCGCGGGCCTGGGCTATATCATCACTGCGACCTATCTGCCTCTTCTCGTGCGCAGCGCGGGTGCCTCATTCGACCCAGTGCATATTTGGGCGATGTTCGGCCTAGGGGCCGTGCCATCTTGCTTTTTGTGGCATGCTCTGGATCAAAGGTGGGGGACCCACCGCAGCCTCATGTTGAACTTGGTCGTTCAAGCCACGGGTGTCCTCTTGCCGGTTCTCCACACGCCCGCAGCCTACATCGTCAGCGCGTTGCTTGTCGGCGGGACCTTTATGGGGACAGTGACAATTGCGATGCCCGCAGCTCGCAAACTGTCAGGGAAAGTTCACTTCAACATGCTTGCGATCATGACCGCCGCATATGGAGTGGGACAGGTCATCGGTCCTCTGATGGCTAACGCTCTCTACCTCCGGACCGCCTCCTTCGATGCCTCGCTTGTCATCGCGACATTGGCTCTGCTGGTCGCTGGCGCACTCTGCTTTAGCAGGAGCCCTACGCACCTCGATGAACCGGCACCTTCGCCACGGAGTAGTACAGCACCGTGACGACCTTCACTTCAGTATCGAATACCTATCGCCAGGCCAAAGTAGATGGACTGGATGCCTTCTATCGGCCGGCCGGCCCCACCGACGCCCCTACCATCGTGCTCCTCCATGGCTTCCCTTCGTCCTCGCGCATGTACTTTGCTGATCCCGCTGCTCGCGGACACTTATCACGTCATCGCGCCCGACTATCCCGGCTTCGGTCACATCGAAGCGCCGTCCCGAGATCGCTACAGCTACACCTTTGACGCATTAGCCGCGTCCATCAGCGCCTTGCTCGCATATTTAAAGATCGACAGCTACGCGCTCTTCATGCAGGACTATGGCGGCCCGGTCGGGTTCCGCATGGCGCTCAGCCGTCCCGACCAGGTGAAGGCGAGCTATGGCGGAAAATGGGTGATGACGGTTTGAGAAGGGCGGCGTATCGAGGCGGGTGATTGAAGCCTGCCAGAACCTCTCAAGGAGAGCGATACGCCATGAACGAGACTATCAACATTGTTCGCCTTCGTCAGCCCGACGAGATCGATGATCCCCTGACGGATGTGCTCCGCACCGGCGCGCGCAAATTGCTGGCGCAGGCGATCGAGATGGAGGCCGAAGCGTTTCTTGCCGAGATGCGGGATCTGAAGCTGCCGGACGGACGTGAGCGGCTGGTCCGGCACGGTCGCGGCCCGGAGCGGAGCATCCAGACGGGGATCGGGCCGGTGCCCGTCAGCCGGGTGAAGGTCCGGGACCGCGGCGCGACCGGCGAAGCGGACCGGGTCCGGTTTTCCTCATCGATCCTACCCAAATGGGCGCGTCGGACGCGAAGTCTGGACGCGCTGCTTCCCGTTCTTTACCTGCGCGGCGTTTCGACGGGCGACTTTCAGGAAGCTCTGGCAGCCCTGCTCGGCAAGGAGGCAGCGAACCTCTCACCCTCGGTGATCACGCGGCTGACGGCAGAGTGGACCACCGAATACGAGCGTTGGCAAAAGCGCGATCTTTCGGCGCGCCATTATGTCTATGTGTGGGCGGACGGGGTCTATCTCCAGGCGCGCATGGAAGACCATGCCGAATGCATGCTGGTGCTGATCGGCGCCACGCCTGAGGGCAAAAAAGAACTCGTCGGCTTCCAGACAGGGATTCGTGAGAGTGCGCAGAGCTGGCGCGAGCTGCTGGTCGACGTGAAGCGTCGTGGCCTGCAAATCGCGCCCGATCTTGCCGTCGGCGACGGCGCGCTTGGCTTCTGGAGCGCGCTCGATGAGGTCCTTCCCGGCACCAAGCACCAGCGGTGCTGGGTGCACAAGACAGCCAACGTGCTCAACAAGGTGCGAACTCAATGCAGGCCGGCATGAAGACAGATCTGCGCGAAATCTTTTCCGCCCCGAACCGAGCCTCAGCCGAGACGGCGATTGCCGTCTTTGTCGAGAAATATGATGCGAAATACGGCAAGGCGGTCGACTGCCTGACCAAAGATCAGAATGCCTTGCTGGCGTTCTACGATTTCCCCGCCGAACATTGGGATCATCTGCGGACATCGAATCCCATCGAGAGCGTTTTTGCCACCGTTCGCCATCGCACGGTGCGCACGAAAGGCTCCCTATCATCGAAGACCGCAAGGCTGATGGTCTTCAAACTGGTCATGGCCGCCGCCAGGACATGGCGACGATTGAAAGGACAAAATCAGTTGCCGAAACTCATCGCAGGTGCCAGATTCCAAGATGGAATCGAGGTCATCGAATTGAAGCCGCAGAGCGCCGCTTGATCAGCCTCGTCACCCAAATTCCAGCATAGCTCGGTGAAGGCGCGCTCATCATCCAAAACGCCAACGCTTATCGCGAGGGCCTCGGCGCTAATTGGTTCGGCCTGAAAAATAGGTTGAAGCCTTGTGCTGCAGGGATTCCCAAGGTTTGAAGTATTGGAAAATGCCAGAAATCGAATCTGATCCTGTCCCTTTCTGGTGTTTTAACGATGCTGCCATCCCGTCCGACACGCAACAGGAATGACCTCTTCCGCGAACGTCTGGACGCGATCGTCGGGTCTGATGCGATGGGCACGGTTCGATGAGGCGTTGGGCCGCTTCTACCGTCCGGTCGGCAGGCCGGCCAAGCCGACGCGGTTGATGGTCGGGCTGCATTACCTCAAGCACGGCCATGACGTGTCGGACGAGGAGGTGGTGGAACGCTGGCTGGAGAATGCCTACTGGCAGTATTTCTGCGGCTTGGAGTTCTTCCAGCACGAGGCGCCGATCGACGCCAGCACGATGACGCGCTGGCGCAAGCGGGTCGGGCCGGAGGGGCTTGAGGAAATGCTGAAGGCGAGCGTCGAGGTTGCACTTGACACCGGGACGGCCAAGCCGAACTCGCTGGAGCGGATCACCATCGACACCACGGTGCAGCCGAGGGCGATCGCCCATCCGACCGACAGCCGGCTTTACCTGAAGGCCATCCAGATACTGGTTCGCCAGGCGAAGCGGCATGGCGTCGTGCTCAGGCAGAGCCACGCTCGACTGGCCAAGGCCGCGGCGGTTCGCGCCGGCCGCTATGCCCACGCCCGGCAATTCTGCCGGATGCGACGCGAACTGAAGCGCCTGCGCACCTATCTCGGACGTGTGTTCCTCGACATCAGCCGCAAGATCGCCGGCAATGGTGAACTCGAGGTCAGGTTTGCTCGATTGCTCGGGCTGGTCGAGCGGCTGCTGGTCCAGAAGCCGAAAGACAAGAACAAGCTCTATTCACTGCATGCGCCCGAGATGATCTGCATCTCGAAAGGCAAAGCCCGTACGCCCTACGAGTTTGGCTGCAAGGTCGGGATCGCAACGACGAACCGGGAAGGCCTCGTGCTGGCCGCCAAATCCTTCGAAGGTAATCCGTATGACGGTCATACGCTCGCCGCGACCGTCGATCAGGCGGTGGAGATTGGCGGCGTCGAACCGGACCGCATCTATGTCGACAAGGGCTATCGCGGCCACGACTACAAAGGCTCGGGCTCGGTGATGATCGCCGGCCATCGGCGCGGCCTGACGGCAACCATGAAGCGGGAACTGAAGCGACGGTCGGCCATCGAGGCCACCATCGGTCATATGAAAACCGATGGGCGGCTGGACGGGAACTTCTTTCTCGGCCATGTTGGCGACGCCATCAATGCGCTGCTCGTGGCCGCAGGCCACAATCTGCGCCTCATCCTCGCCACGCTGGCGCTTTGGCGTGCGCTCATCCTGCTGGCGCTTGATGCTTCAGCCGCGAAACCGGATACTTCCCCCCCGTCGGGGTCACGTAATTCCCCACTCGGTGCCACTGGCGCTGAGCGATAAACAAGGGGTTTCGCGGTGGGCTCATGCTTGCCGCGAAATGCCAGGCCGAACGAATCGTGAATCAACTCTGAGACGAAACCATGCGTGTGGTTGCAGAACCCGAGATGGAAGATCAGGTCCCGCAGAGCCGCGCCGCGGTCGCCGGCGGGCGCTACCGGACAAAGTCAAGAACATCGTATGGGGCCGCGCTGCGGGACGGTGTCAGTATGCGGGATGCAATGCCCTGCTCATCGGCGACGAGGTGTAGGGAGCTGCCAACGCTAACTCGGCCTATATCGGGCACATCATTGCGGACACAGAGGGCGGCCCGCGAGGCGGTTCGGTTCTCTCACCCAATTTTGCCCAAGAGCCCGACAACCTGATGTTGGTCTGCGACCGCCATCATCGCGTTTTCGATCGCGAGATGGTCGCCGAGCATCCCGCGGATGTGCTGATGGCGATGAAGCGCCGCCACGAAGACCGGATCCGGACGGTCACAGCCATCGACGAGGATCTGGGCAGTCACGTCATTCGATACGCTGCGAGTATCGGGACCAACGAATCCCCCGTGGCCAAAGGCGACCTCAAATGGTCGATGATCCCGGATCGCTATCCCCTTGACCATGGTTGGATTGATCTCGATCTCTCGACGCTCGATCTGCCCGATCACGAACCGGACTTCTGGCGCGTCCACGTCCGCAACTTGCGGGCCGGCTTCGCCGAGAAAGTCCGAGGGCGGATGGAGTGGCAGGAAATCCGTCGCCTGGCAGTATTTGGATTGGCGCCGATCCCGCTCCTGATCGAACTGGGACGTCTGATCTCTGACATCGCGACTGCAGACGTCCGGCAGTTGTTGCGCAGCCCCAAGTGGAGTGCGCCCCTCGGAGCGGACAGGATCAAGCGGCAGTTTTGACCATCTTCCGGGCGTGTTGGTCTTCGAACTGTTGCGGGCTGAGATAGCCGAGCGCTGAGTGCAATCGGCGGGTGTTGTAAACCTCATTAATGAAGCGGGAAGGTCCTCAGCGACGTCGGTGAAGGTTTCATAGGCCATCGGATAGACGGCTTCGACCTTCATCGTCTTCATGAAGCTTTCCGCTTTGGCATTATCGTAGGGATTGCCACGCCGCCGCATCGATCCGATAAGATCGTGCTCGGCGAGAAGATTGCGGTAGAGGCGTGCGGCATATTGGGCGCCTCGGTCCGAGTGATGGACGCAGCCCGGCGGTGGCTTTCGCCGTTCGATTGCCGCCTTCAATGCTGCAACGGTCAAGCGAACGTCGATCGACCGGCCCATGGTCGGAGCTATGCTGGAATTTGGGTGACGAGGCTGATCAAGCGGCGCTCTGCGGCTTCAATTCGATGACCTCGATTCCATCTTGGAATCTGGCACCTGCGATGAGTTTCGGCAACTGATTTTGTCCTTTCAATCGTCGCCATGTCCTGGCGGCGGCCATGACCAGTTTGAAGACCATCAGCCTTGCGGTCTTCGATGATAGGGAGCCTTTCGTGCGCACCGTGCGATGGCGAACGGTGGCAAAAACGCTCTCGATGGGATTCGATGTCCGCAGATGATCCCAATGTTCGGCGGGGAAATCGTAGAACGCCAGCAAGGCATTCTGATCTTTGGTCAGGCAGTCGACCGCCTTGCCGTATTTCGCATCATATTTCTCGACAAAGACGGCAATCGCCGTCTCGGCTGAGGCTCGGTTCGGGGCGGAAAAGATTTCGCGCAGATCTGTCTTCATGCCGGCCTGCATTGAGTTCGGCACCTTGTTGAGCACGTTGGCTGTCTTGTGCACCCAGCACCGCTGGTGCTTGGTGCCGGGAAGGACCTCATCGAGCGCGCTCCAGAAGCCAAGCGCGCCGTCGCCGACGGCAAGATCGGGCGCGATTTGCAGGCCACGACGCTTCACGTCGACCAGCAGCTCGCGCCAGCTCTGCGCACTCTCACGAATCCCTGTCTGGAAGCCGACGAGTTCTTTTTTGCCCTCAGGCGTGGCGCCGATCAGCACCAGCATGCATTCGGCATGGTCTTCCATGCGCGCCTGGAGATAGACCCCGTCCGCCCACACATAGACATAATGGCGCGCCGAAAGATCGCGCTTTTGCCAACGCTCGTATTCGGTGGTCCACTCTGCCGTCAGCCGCGTGATCACCGAGGGTGAGAGGTTCGCTGCCTCCTTGCCGAGCAGGGCTGCCAGAGCTTCCTGAAAGTCGCCCGTCGAAACGCCGCGCAGGTAAAGAACGGGAAGCAGCGCGTCCAGACTTCGCGTCCGACGCGCCCATTTGGGTAGGATCGATGAGGAAAACCGGACCCGGTCCGCTTCGCCGGTCGCGCCGCGGTCCCGGACCTTCACCCGGCTGACGGGCACCGGCCCGATCCCCGTCTGGATGCTCCGCTCCGGGCCGCGACCGTGCCGGACCAGCCGCTCACGTCCGTCCGGCAGCTTCAGATCCCGCATCTCGGCAAGAAACGCTTCGGCCTCCATCTCGATCGCCTGCGCCAGCAATTTGCGCGCGCCGGTGCGGAGCACATCCGTCAGGGGATCATCGATCTCGTCGGGCTGACGAAGGCGAACAATGTTGATAGTCTCGTTCATGGCGTATCGCTCTCCTTGAGAGGTTCTGGCAGGCTTCAATCACCCGCCTCGATACGCCGCCCTTCTCAAACCGTCATCACCCATTTTCCGCCATAGCTCCCATGGTCGTAACCAACGACCTTGTGTGACCAGGCATCTAAAATGACCGCGACGTAGACGAAGCCGGCCGCAATCGCCAATAGGTTATGTCGCTTACCCAAAGCGGGTTCGGGCCGTCGAGTGTCACGTCCTTCGCCAGGTTCGGGAAGATCGGCCATTCATGATCGCTGTCCGTGGTGGCGATGAAGCGTCGCCTGATCCTGGGCTGCAGATCATGCTCGCGCATCAACCGTCTGACCTTCTTGTGGTTCACGACGATGCCGCGCTGCCGCAGTGCCGCCTGCATGCGGCGATAGCCGTAGGCTTCGAAGCTGTCGGAGATCTCACCCATCGTCTCGACGAGCGCCGTGTCATCCACGGCGGTTTCAGGCTGATCGTAGTAGGTTGATCGCGCGATCCCCATCAGCCGGCATCCTTCAGCGATGCAGACACCGCGGGGCCGGTGATCACGGATGTAGCCCCGTTTCTGGGACGTGGTGCGCTTTTCAGAGCCCCCTTTAGAAACCCGATTTCCAAGGCTTGCCTGCCTACCAGCCGCTCCAGCGCGGCGATCCGCGCCTCATAGGTCTGCATTGTTTCGGCCGCCACCACATCCTCGTCGAAGGCGCCGGCCTCGTATTTCTGGACCCAGATACGGATCAGGTTACGCGCTAGTTTGTGCCGCCTGGCGAGACCATGCAGCGTCTCGCCGGAGAGGAACTCTTGCACTACCTGACGTTTGAATTCGATGTTGTGCGCGCGATGAGCAGTCATGGCTTCCATCCTTCGAAAACCCGGCTTCCAGGTCAACTCTGCTTAGTCAATCTGTCCGCTCCGAGGGGCGCACTCCATAAGCCGGGGAATCGGCGTCCAATTTTTGCCCCCCTGATGCTTTGATTTGCGACCATCAGCTCGTCGTGGCGAGCGGGTGGTGTGGGGATGAAGTCGGTGGATACGATTGCCCGAGTTCGGCGCGCATTCCATGTGCAAGGTTGGTCGCTCAAGCGGATTTGCCGCGAGCTGCATGTGTCGCGCAACACGGTCCGCAAGATACTCAGGTCCGATGAGACATCGTTCTCCTACGAACGCGAGCGGCAGCCCAAGCCGAAGATCGGTCCGTGGCAGGATCAGCTTGACGGGTTTTTGAATGGCAACCGTGGCAAGGCGGCACGCGACCAACTGACACTGATCCGGATTTACGAAGAGCTTTGCAGCCTCGGTTACGAGGGTGGCTATGACGCCGTCCGCCGCTACGCGAAGAGCTGGGCGAAGGCGCAGGGGTCGGCGACGGCGGACGCCTTATGTGCCGCTGTTCTTCGCGCCGGGCGAGGCCTACCAGTTCGACTGGAGTCACGAGATCGTCCTGATCAACGACGTGACGGTGACCGTGAAGGTCGCCATGTCCGGCTCTGCCACAGCCGCATGATGTTCGTCAGGGCCTATCCGCGTGCGGCGCGACAATGAAGGTGCGAGCGTTGCGTCAATCAAGATGAGAATGCTGGCGGGTTGGATCGCAGGGAGGGCGTAGCCCGACTGGAGTTTCAACCCGCCAGCGCCGCTGCCTTTTTGGGGGCGTTTGTCTGGTGATCGCGGTCGACCGGGTATGCCGGTGGTTTTTCCGATTTGGAGGAATCACTTTGTGCCCGGCCGCCACGTAACCGATCACCAGATGAGGCTCTACATGAAGTTCCGTCAGACCAATTCGACAGCCGTCGCGGCGGCAAAGGCGTCGATCAGCACGGCCACGGCCTATCGCATCGAGAAGGATTCGAGGCTGCCCTCGCAGAAGAAGGCGCCGCGGGAACGACGCCGTGCCGACCCGCTTGCCGATATTTTTCAGACCGAGGTCGTGCCGATGCTGCAAGCCGCGCCCGGCATTCGCGCGATAGCTATCTTCGAGGAGATGCTGCGCCGCCACCCCGATCTGGGCAACGGCGTTCGCCGCACGCTGGAGCGGCGCGTCCGCTCCTGGCGCGCCGTCCACGGCGTGGAGCAGGAGGTCATCTTCCGACAGGTGCATGAGGCCGGCCGCCTCGGCCTGTCGGATTTCACCGACATGGGTAAAGCCGGCATCACGATCGCCGGCCAGCCGCTCGACCACCGGCTCTATCATTTCCGGCTCGCCTATTCCGGCTTCGAGCACGCTCATGTCGTGCTCGGCGGCGAGAGCTTCGTCGCCCTGGCGGAAGGCCTGCAGAACGCGCTGTGGTCGCTCGGCGGGGCTCCCCGCGAGCATCGCAGCGACAGCCTCTCGCCGGCATTCCGCAACCTGGACAAGGACGCCCGGGCGGACCTGACGCGCCGCTACGACGAACTGTGCGGCCACTACGGCATGACCCCTTCCCGCAACAATCGCGGCATCGCGCATGAGAACGGCTCCATCGAAGGCCCGCACGGCCATCTCAAGCGGGCGATCGACGACGCGGCTCTGATGAGAGGATCGAGCGATTTCGGCGATCTGGTCTGCTACCGCCGCTTCGTCGACGAGATCGTCAGCCGCATGAACGCCCGCAATTCCAAGCGCATCGACATCGAGCGCGCCGAGCTCCAGGAACTGCCCGTCCGGCGCACATCCGACTACGAGGAGGTCACCGTGCGCGTCACCTCATCGGGCGGCTTCACGCTGCGCAAGGTGTTCTACACCGTGCCCTCGCGCCTGATCGGCCACCGGCTCAGGGTGCGCCTTTTCGACGATCGACTGGACATCTTCATCGGCGGCACCCTTCTCGTGACGCTGCCGCGCGGACGTGCCTCTCCATCGGGCAAACACGATCAGGTCGTCAATTACCGGCATGTCATCCATTCGCTGCGTCGCAAGCCGATGGCGCTGTTGAACCTGGTCTATCGCGACCAGCTCTTTCCGCGCGAGGCGTATCGGCACACCTTCGACATGCTCATGGAGCGGCTGCCGGAGCGGCAGGCCTGCCGCATCATGGTGGATCTTCTCGCCATGGCTCACGAGCGCGCCTGCGAGAGCGAACTGGCCGACCAACTGGATGCCGCGCTGCAGGCGCGCCGATTGCCCGACATGGCCGCCTTGCGGGAACGCTTCGCCCCCGATCCCTCCCGGCTGCCGAATGTCGTCGTGCGCCTTGCGCCGCTCAATGCCTATGAAGCCCTGCTCGGCGCCAGCCTGACGGGAGACGCGGCATGAAGACCAACACCACTGTCGATACCGCCAAGCTCAGCCTGCTCCTCAACGAACTGCGCTTGCCGGCCATCAAGCTCATGTGGCCGCAATTCGCCGAACAGGCCGACAAGGAAGGCTGGCCCGCCGCCCGCTTTCTCGCCGCGATCACCGAGCATGAACTGGCCGAACGCGACCGCCGCCGCATCGAACGCCACCTCGCCGAGGCCCGCCTCCTGCCGGGCAAGACCCTCGACACCTTCGCGTTCGAGGCCGTGCCGATGATCTCCAAGGCCCAGGTGATGGCGATCACCGCCGGCGACAGCTGGCTGGAGAAGGGGGCGAACCTGCTTCTGTTCGGCCCGCCCGGCGGCGGCAAAAGCCATCTCGCTTCAGCCATCGGCCTTGCGCTCATCGAGAATGGCTGGCGGGTGCTCTTCACCAGAACAACCGACCTCGTCCAGAAGCTTCAGACGGCACGGCGAGACCTGGCGCTCGAGAGCGCTCTGGCCAAGCTCGACAAGTTCCATCTCCTGATCCTCGATGATCTCGCCTACGTCACCAAGGACCAGGCCGAGACCAGCGTGCTGTTCGAGCTCATCAGCGCCCGCTACGAGCGGCGCTCAATGCTCATCACCGCCAACCAGCCGTTCGGCGAATGGGGCAAGGTCTTCCCCGACCCCGCCATGACGCTCGCCGCGGTCGACCGCCTCGTCCATCACGCCACCATCTTCGAGATGAATGTCGAGAGCTACAGGCGCCGCGAGGCCATGGAGCGAAAGCGTGGCCCGGGACGCCCCGCGTCCTATGCCACACCCGCCAACAGCGTCGCTGATTGACGCGCCGCGACAATCAAACCGACAAACCCTCTTGCGCGCGGCAATCAATGCCGCGATCATCACCTCCGCCGCGACACCAGATTCTCATCCAGATTGTCGCGCGCTTCTCATCAGAATTGTCGCGCCACAATCCGCGCGAGACGCAGGAGATGGTGTTCGACGCCCATGACCGGGCCTTTGCCTTCTTCGGTGGTGCCTGCACGCGCGGCATCTACAACAACATGAAGACGGCGGTGGAGACGGTGTTCGTCGGCAAGGACCGGCAATACAATCGCCGCTTCCTGCAGATGTGCAGCCACTATCTGGTGCAGCCGGTCGCCTGCACGCCGGCGTCGGGCTGGGCGAAGGGTCAGGTCGAGAACCAGGTCGGGCTGGTGCGCGAGCGCTTCTTCACGCCCAGGCTGCGCTTCAAGACCTATGAGGAATTGAACGCCTGGCTGCAGGACAAGTGCGTCGCCTACGCCAAAGCGCACCGTCACATCGAAAAGCCGGAACGAACGATCTGGAACGTGTTCGAGGAGGAGCGCGGCAAGCTGGTCGCATACCGCGGCCCCTTCGACGGATTCCATACGGTGCCGGCCTCGGTGTCGAAGACCTGCACGGTTCGCTTCGACAACAACAAATACTCGGTGCTGTCGACCGCGGTCGGCCGCCCGGTGGAGATCCAGGCCTATGCCGACAGGATCGTCATCCGCCAGGACGGCGTGGTCGTCGCCGAGCACGTCCGCGCCTTCGGGCGCAACGAGACGGTCTACGATCCCTGGCATTACGTCCCTGTGCTTGCCCGCAAGCCCGGCGCGCTGCGCAATGGCGCGCCGTTCCAGGACTGGGTTCTGCCGTCGGCGATGGAGCGTATCCGACGCAGATTGAAGGCGGCGCATGATGGCGATCGGCAGATGGTGTCGATCCTGGCCGCGGTGTTGACCGACGGCATCGATGCCGTCGAGGCCGCCTGCCAGGAAGCGCTCGACCAGAACGTCTGCTCCGCCGCTGTCATCATCAACATCCTGGCGCGGCGGCACGACCCCGCGCCGGCCATCACCATCCTCACCCCGGACGCACTTCGCCTGCAGCATGAGCCGCAGGCCGACTGCGCCCGCTACGACAGCCTCAGGAGGGCAAGCTGACGGAACGCACGCAGGTTCTGGAACTGATGGGCACGTTGAAGCTCTACGGGATGCGCGGTGCCTATGACGAGGTCATGACGACAGGCATCAAGCGCCAGCGTGAGCCGCCGAGGATCGTCGGCGATCTGCTGTCGGCCGAGATCGCCGAGAAGCAGGCGCGCTCTATCAAATACCAGCTCACCGTCGCCAAGCTGCCGATCACCAAGGACATCGATGAGTTCGACTTCGACGGCACGCCGGTCAATGAGGTGCTGGTCCGGGACCTTGCCAACGGAACCTTCGTCGCCGACCAGCGCAACGCAGTGCTCATCGGCGGCACCGGAACCGGCAAGTCGCATCTGGCAATCGCCATTGCCCGCGCCCTGATCCGCAACGGCTCACGTGGCCGCTTCTTCAACGTCGTCGATCTCGTCAACCGGCTCGAGACAGAGCACCGCGCCGGCAAGCAGGGCCGTATCGCCGATTACCTCACCCGGCTCGACTTCGTCGTGCTCGATGAACTCGGCTATCTCCGTTCGCGCAAGCCGGCGGGCAATTGCTCTTCCACCTGATCAGCAGGCTCTACGAACGGACCTCGATCATCGTCACCACCAACCTGGCGTTCGGAGAATGGCCCGCCGTCTTCGGCGACGCCAAGATGACGACAGCGCTCCTCGATCGTCTCACCCATCATTGCGAGATCATCGAGACCGGAAACGAGTCCTGGCGCTTCAAGAACCGCGCCTGATCACCCCATCAGCTACCAACCGCAATCCGCGCTCGCCCGGGCTGCGCGCACGGCGGTTCGCACGTTTTTGGCTAGCGCGGGGCTGATCCCGTCGTCCGATAGCCCGAGACAGTGACACAATATCGAGACACTCTCCTGAGGGCCCTCGCCCCGCCAAAAGCAAAGATCGCACTCCAGCTTCAATATTCGCAACAACGATATCAATGTCGCTGGTGCTACTCGATATCAGCGGCGGCCCCGCATCATCAACGTGTCGCGGCTTCCCGCCCAATGGCGGGTCGGCCGACACAGATAGGCGATGACTAATTCGCGCCGTACTTTCAAGAGGTCGCTCACAGGGAATGGTCCGTTCCGCGCCCGGCTTCGCGCCGGCGCGCCTAATTGCACATGTTTGTTCATCGCGACAGTCATCGGCTGACCTCAGAGGAACCATGAGAAGAGCAGCGGGTTTGGATTGATGCCGACACGTTCGGCGTATCCATCCCCCAAAGGAGGACATAATGAGACCAGCAACCGCAACTATGGCCGCTACCGTGATGGTGCCACTGTTGGCCTCGCCAGCGCTGGCACAGACGAACGGGACACCCACACCAGCAGCACCGGCACAGCAGCAGGGAGCCGAACAATCTCCGGGAAACGCCCAGACCCAGGGCTCCATGCGCGAAATGATGCGTCAGATGATGCGTGAAATGATGCAGGAAAGAATTCAAGAGGACCGCAACCCCCAAGCAGAACGGAGCGGCGGCGGCCGATGGCACCGCGACATCCGACAGGGTCCGCCTGAAGGGCACAGCATGAGGGAAGGCCGTCATGGTATGGGAGCCAGGATGATGCATGGCGCAGGGATGCGCATGATGTTTGCGATAATGGACGCCAACGGCGATGGCGCGCTGTCGCAGAACGAGGTTCAAGATTTGGTTGGGCGGATATTCAACGCTGTCGACAACAATGGCGATGGCAATATCGACATGGAAGAAATTCAAACTTTCTTCCATGGCGCGTCCGATCAGCCACCCGAATAATCCATTTGCCGGTGTCCCGGACCGGCGGCGCGGAGGACAGGATCCTCGAAAGCGACTGTGATCGGCGAGCTGTCGCCGCGCATGACCGCGCGTGCTCTAACAGCGGATACTCGGTCTGGAGCAGCGTCAGGAGGCGCCGGTTCTGATCCCGTTCGAGGGAGTTCCGCCCAATGCTCGAGACGTTCGCTGAACGGTGTATCTGTGATTGCTCAAGCGCCTGATACGCTTTCTGCCGGATCAAGCCGGAAATGGGTGGGACCAACTATCGTCGAATAGGAGGCCCACAATGAACGATCGTCTCTTTCCACTCCCATACGGACTTTTGGCCGGGTTATCGCAAACTGGCTCAGCAACATCTTTGCCCTGGGCCGCGATGATGAACGCATCGCGCGCCTTGCTTGGTGGCATGTGTCCGATGGTCGCGCAAAACTACGCGGCGACCCGATCGGCCCTGGCGAAATCAATAGGGCTCGGGCGCAAGGCGGCTGCGCCTACACCCGCTGCGGCAAAAAACCAAAACGGGCTGCTCGTGCGGTGGCCGCGACGACGACTGCGGTGTCAATCAAGTCACCCCCGAAGAAAGTCCGCAAGGCACCCGCCAAAACCTGACGGGCTGCATCTAGTCGAGGTGTCAGCCTATCGCGGGTCTGAACGCGGCGAATCCTTGCCTTTCGGCAAGTCTTGCCGCAGTGCGCCTCTTTCCTTCCGGACTTGGGCAGCACTGAATGTTCAAGCCGTCATGTCACCCAGCGCGTGAACGCCAGCTTTTCGGCCTATCGACAGTGTCGGCAGTTGGCGCGGATACCATCGAAGAACTCGGCTCGCTGGTAGATCGATTGTTCGCCATCCAGGATTTTGGCGATTGAAGTGCAGATGCATTGGCATACCGACGCTACGCTAAGGCTGGAGCGGCAGTGACCACTGATTTCAACCCATGGTGTCGGAGGATTGGCGTATTGTTTCGAGATCTTTTTTCCTTCCGGTCCCAACCTCGATCCCGAAAATGTCCTCCGCCGTCTCGACCATTAGACGGGCGCCTTGTGCCAGCCGGGAGAGCCATTCGGAACTGCCGGCGGTGACAAGGCTAGCTGTTTAGTCCGGGCATTTGCTGGAGCGCCTGTTCTCCCTTTGCTTGGGATTATGGGAATCGAAGATGGAATTCGTCTAAGAATCAGTGACTTACAAATTAAGTGGGGATGCTCGGCAATGCCGCTGCATGAAACTATCGCGTATCTGAAATAGGGGATAGTTTCATGCAGCTTGAAAGTTCGGCAACCGAGGGATCCCGATATGATGGTCCATGTCCTCAGCAAGGCGGGAAGGACAAATCGATGTCCTCGGAGAAACGTCGGATGATGCGGAATAATTCGAGCGCGGCGTTTCGGCCTTGTGAGACAGCGTTGTCCTGCGGCGTTCTATTTGACGGTGCGCCGCCAGATCGAATGTGCCGGGCGAGCCTTGATCATGCGAGTTCGCTAAATAGTGGCACGGTCGGAGCGTGCGCGTCGATTGCCTTCACGACGGTGGCGGCCAGGGGAAGATGCGTTGTCTCAGCCGCCCATACTTGCCGAAATCTTTGGACGGTTTCCGTGGCAGTGTCGACGGCAAGCTTTTCCGGTAGAAGTGCCTTGGCCGCCAGATGCCGAAGCTCATCGGTATCAAGTTTGGCCATCTTTTTCGTGCGAGAGTAATTAAGCGCAGCCGTATCCTCTCCCTTCATATAGGGGATGGTCGACACCAGGTCGTAGGCCGGCGAGAGCGCGGCCGAGCGCCGGTCCGGATAGATCAGCGACCAGTTCTTGAGGTGCATGTCGCCATTGCCGATCAGCGCGCTGAAGACGAGGCGGCGAATGAACTCGGCCGCGCCAACATGGCCCGTCTCGGTGCCGATCACGCGCGCGATGTTGGCGTAACTTGCACGCTTGTACTTGTCGTCCGGGAATACCCCGAACACCTGCGCGAAATCTTCGGTGTGGACAGGACCGTCAAGGGTTCGGTCGAAGCGGGCGACAGCAAGCGCCTGCCCTTTCAATTCACCCACTCCTTCGGGAATACCGGCGATTGCATCGAGATCGACCAGGTTGATGACGGGCACCTCCATGCCGATCATCCGGGCGATCGTCATCATCGAAAACTCGTTTTCCGGAACGCCAGTGAACTGCTGGGACGGGAGCTTCACAATCCAAGATCCCCCGACGCCCTCGGCGGGAATGGTCAGGCCGCCGCCCTTCCCTGCGTTCTGAAACGCAGAGAACTTGAGTTGCACACCGGCGAGCGAGAAGCGTAGCGCATTGGGTTTGGCGTTCTTCGGAAGATCCTCGTGATCACCAGGAGGAAGGCCGTCACCCACCGCAGGATGGATCGAGAGTGCTCCGGGCAGGTCGAGCCCCAGCACCCAGAGCAGGAAGAATTCGCGCTGCTGATTGACCCCGGCCCGCTCGGCAAGATAGCGACGCAAGCCACCCTCCGGCAACAGGTTCGAGAAGAATGGCGGCACGACCCTTTGTGTCGGACGGATTCTGGTGATGAGGCCGCCCAGGTCGTCCCTGAACGACAGGCTGAGGGTCGGCCGATCCGGATTATCGACGTAGTCTTCGTTGAACGCAAATATCGTCCGATCGCCCTGAAGGTGGGTTAGCGTGCCAATAGGCTCGTCGTAGAGCCGTACATCCAAAACCGAGACATCAGGCATCCGCATCTCCATCGTCCAGGGAATAGGCAGCTCGCGGTTCCGACGGAACGGGATGGGCGATCGAGTTGCGAAGGCGCTGCAGGTTCTGCGCGATGTCGTGCAAGATGGGTGCTGCTTGGACGCTCGACTGATAGCGCTCGAGGCGGGCGATCAGTTCGCGCACGAGCTGCATCTCTTGATCGCTGAGATTCGCCCGCCGCAGAAAGCGCAGCGTATCCTCGATACGATCGAGGTCCGCTGAGCTGCCGTAAAGGTGCTTCATTTTCTTGACTAGGCGCTCGGCACGGGCAAAACGCTTGTCGTTTAGCTGACCGGCATGAATATGCATGTCCGGCGTCGCTTGAGCCTTGACCAGGCCGAGCACCGCCGACACGAGCTTTTTCGGCACGAGCATGACCTCGAGATCGAGCGCCCGTGTCAGGTCTATGAAACTGGAAAGTCCCGGCTCCATCTTGCCGCTCTCGATTTGCGAGATATGGCTCTGCGTCAGCCCCGCGCGCTCGCTGAGCGCACGTTGACTAACGCCGGAAGCCTCGCGAACCTCGCGTACTTGCGCGATCAGGTTTTCGCTTTGGTATGCCATGATATCGAATCCGGATCAAAAAGGCCAAAGTGATCAGGATATTATATCTACCATGTCGCACGTACCCCGTCTACGCTTGATACCGCATAATGATCATATCATCGCACTGATATATAATACTGTATAGGATCCTATCGGGTTGCGCTTGCCCCGCAACAAATTCTGTCAGCCTTCAGCAACACTTTCGCGATGTCGACGCTTCCTTTCCTCACGGGGAAGTCTCCATCCGTGCCGGCGTCAGCCCCACCGCGCAGCGGCCAAAGCAAATGAGTGAGGCTGGGATTGCCGGGCGCGCTGAGCAGCATCAATTCTTCAGGATTGGTGCCCCCAACGAGAGGTCGCAGATAATTCGCGCCTTGGACACTCGCTTCTTTGAGCCGAAAAGGGCCTTAAGCGCTCAATCACCCCAGAACGCGACGGCGCATCTGACGTCGTGACCACCAACAACCGCCTGGACCGCGCTACGCACCTGCGTGTGATCTAGAAACCGCGCTTGGCTTTCCGCTGTTCGCGATGATTCAGGACTTTTCTTCATAATGCTCAAACCAACGTAGGTGCTAGCCCAGATCTAAGACCCAACTTGAACAGTTGGACGTGAACGGATAGCGAACACTGTCCGTTAAGCCATTGAATTCATTTGCCTTGAATTTCGGGCGCGAAAATGTGTGGTAACAACATTTGTGCTGTTTGCTCTGTTTTGTCTGGATTTGACGGCATTTATTTACTAACAACGCTGGCATGTTTGTCGTTGAGAGAGTCGCGCGCGGCCATCGCTATCTCTACCTCGTGGAAAGTGTCCGCGACGGCAAAACCGTTCGCCAGCGCACGATAAAGGCACTGGGCCGCAAGGATGCGCTGGTTGCCAGCGGCGAACTTGACAGATTGGCGGCCTCGATTGCGCGCCATGGCGAACGCAGCCTCATCCTGTCCGACATTGACGCGGGGCGGATTGCCTCTCGCCGCATTGGCGGTCCGCTGTTGTTCGGGCGGCTGTGGCAGCGGCTCGGGATTGGCGATGTGCTGGAAGAGGTGCTGGAAGGGCGCCAGTTCGGCTTTGCGGTGGAACGGGCGGTGTTCATTGGCACGTTGCATCGGCTGTTCGTGTCGGGCTCGGACCGCGACTGCGCGAACTGGATGGCCGATTATGGTATCGAGGGCGCCGAGGGTCTGGCGCTCCATCACTTTTACCGGGCCATGGCGTGGCTGGGCGAGGAACGCGGCGAAAAGGCGCAAGGCGCGCTGGTGGCGCGCTGCGTGAAAGACGTGATCGAGGAAAAGCTCTTCGCGCGCCGGCAGGACCTGTTCACCGACCTCAGCCTTGTGTTCATGGACACAACCTCGTTATCCTTCTACGGCGCGGGCGGCGAGACGCTGGGCAAGCGCGGGCATTCCAAGGACTTCCGCCCCGATCTGGCGCAAATGATCCTGGCGCTGGTCGTTGATGGCGAGGGCCGGCCGATCTGCACCGAGATGGTGCCTGGCAACACCGCTGACGTGACCGTCCTGTTGCCGGTGGTCGATCGGCTGCGAACGCGCTTCGGCGTCACACGCGCCTGCGTTGTCGCCGATCGCGGCATGATCAGCGCCGATACCATCGCCGCGCTCGAAAAGCTGGGCATGGAATACATTCTGGGGGCCCGCGAACGCTCGAGCAGCGTGATCCACAACGTCGTGCTCAATGACACGGCGCCGATGGTTCCGCTCGTTCTCGAGCGCCAGCGCGGTGAAACTCAGTTGTGGGTCAAAGAGGTCAAGTTCGGTAAAGACCGCTACATCGTCAGCCGCAATGACGCCGAGGCCGAGAAGGACAAGGCCGACCGCCAGGCGATCATCGCCGGCCTCGAGGCACAGCTCAAGAAGGGCGACAAGGCACTGGTCGGCAACTCGGCCTACCGGCGTTACCTCAAGGCCGGCGGCAAGAACTTCAAGATCGATGTCGGCAAGCTTGCCGAGGAAGCCCGCTACGACGGTATCACCGTGGTGCGGACCAACGCGAAGGTGACCCCGCTCCAGGCCGTGCTGCGGTATCGCGATTTGCTCGAGGTCGAGAGCCTGTTCCGCGCCGCCAAGGCAACCTTCAATACCCGGCCGATCTTCCACCAATCCGATGCCGCCATCCGCGGGCATGTGTTCTGCTCGTTCCTGGCGCTCGTGCTCAGCAAGGAACTGCGCCGCCTCTGCCGGGCCAAAGGCCTGACGCCCGAATGGCAGCCGCTCCTACGCGATCTCGATCGCCTCCAGGAAGCCACCATCGAAAAGGATGGTCGCATCGTCACAACCAGAACTCACGTCACCGGCCAAGTGGGCAACGTCTTCAAGGCAGCTGGCATCGCTCTGCCACACAACCTCGACGAACAACTCGCCTGAGATCCCCCCAAAATGTAGTGGTAACACGCGCCGGCGCGCGCCTAACATGCTGACTTAATGACATATTCTCACAGGCGGTGTTTAAGTCGGGTAAGAGAAAGGCACGACATCGAGAATGCTCAATTCACCCGATAATTTTAGCCTCGACCGAGTAGTTGACACATTCACTCCATCGTAAACCCTTGGAGGAGTCACCTTCGAATGACCGCTTCTGGAAACGCTACAGAGGCAGCAAATGACCGAGTTGCTGAAGGGTTTCGGGTGCCGTGAGGCGTACGAAAGCCTCTCATGCAGGAACCCGCGGGCACAGTTGATGGCTATGGGGATTTTTGTTTGCGGCTGATGTCGGCGACGGCGTGACCGCCCCCGTTGGGCGACGCGGTGGACACGGACGGACCGCTCAGTGAAGCCCCCGCACAGCCTTGTAGCCTCTGTGCGCAGGCGGACGGGGCCCTGCGGGCCTTGCTGAGCACCATGGGCACGCGTGGTTCCGTCGCCGCAGGTTGCGCGCCTGTGGCTGGCGGGCACTGTAAAGTTATCAGCGGATTGATGCAGCGATAGCTGGCCGGGACGGCTGTCACGCTGCGGCGAGACACGCGATTTTGTTCCAGACTTGCATGGCGGCGTTACGCAGGTCTCGATGTTGAGCCGATGACAGCGTATTGCGGGGAAAGTGGAACAGGTTGGCAATCGGATCATGGATGGAAACGAACCGCTGAAGCTGGCGTGCCGACTTGAAGCGTTTCATGGTCCTTTCGCGTCGTCGGGTCGGCTGGTGCGAATTTTCCGCTCGATTATTGAGGCCTTTGTGCGACCGGTGTTCGACACCGGGCATGAGGTCGCGCCTGGCGGCATCATAGGACCGGAGCTTGTCGGTGATCATGACCCGTGGTGTCCGCCCTTGAGCCTTCAGCAACTTGCGCATCAGACGCTTTGCCGCCTTGGCATTTCGGCGGCTTTGCACCAGCACTTCGAGGACGAAGCCGTCCTGATCGACGGCACGCCAGAGCCACTGCTCCTTGCCATTGATGGCCACCACACATTCGTCGAGATGCCATTTGTCGCCCAGGCAGCCGGCTGACCGTCGCTTGATCTCCCGGGCGAAATGCCGCCCGAATTTCTCCGCCCAGCTTCGAATGGTCTGATGCGTGACGATGATGCCGCGGGCCGCCAACATGTCCTCAACCATGCGCAGGCTGAGCGGAAAGCGAAAGTAGAGCCATACCGCGTGCGCAATGATCTCGGCGGGAAAGCGGTGGCGACGATAAAGCGGATCACGAGCAACTTCTGACATGGCCCATGTTCGCACATCTTCATCAGCCGTCGGTTAACTTTACGGTGCCAATAAACGTGCTGCAACGCCTGACGAAGATCGACCCGGCCCGCTTCAAAGAAAAGAACATCAGAATGGTAGCAACGGCTCGTGAAGGCCTGGCGCATGGAAATGGCTGGGCGGATCATCCTCGATGGCGGTTGGATAAAGAGCTTGCCCCTGTCACCTGCGGCCGTGATGGAAGGAGACGCGGGTCATGCCGACGCCATAGCGCTCGGTAACATCATCCAGTGAGGCAATAGGAGGGGTCAAATCCTCACTTCGCTTGACATCATTCACGTGGCGGCACTCACGGGCCTGACACGTCGGTCGAAATAGCCTCCCGGAAACGCGGTCGGCGCGGGCATTGGTGTATAGGGATTCCAGAGCGGGAGCCCAACCAGCCGCTCATCCAGCCGCACGACCAGCTTGCGAGCGATCATGTCGGCTATCGCCCCGTCGATCTCGGTCTGCATCACATTCGCCGTGCTCAGCCGTGCGCGCAGGCGGGTGTCTGGGATGCCTTCGTCCGCAGCCAGAAGAATTTCGCGCGCGAGGCCATTGACCCGGTGTTCACGCTCCACTGCTATGGCGCGCGTGTCCTCGACCGTGATCTCGTCGCCGCTGTCGCGCATCGACAGCATGGGCAGCTTCGGCTCGTACCAGGCTTTCAGCCAGGCATCGATACCCTGGGTAATGGCATGCAGCCCCGGGCGGCGGTTCGCGTCGCGAGCAGCGAAATGGCCGCCGACATCATTGTCTTCGCTGTCTTCGAAGTAGTAAACCAGATTCGCGAGATCGGGTTCCGAGAGCGGATAGACGGAGCGATAGGAGGCGGCTGGGCGCAGCTTCAGCCCATGTTTGTCGGCTGCGCGATGATAGGGGCTGTAGCGCTGGTAGCGCAACCGCACCGCACGTCCTGGCTGGAGATGATGCAGCAGCGGCAACCAGGAGGCCATTTCCGCATACCAAGCGTCGCTCTCGCCGGGGAACCCCCACAGCATGCTCCAACTGACCCGCACGCCATACTGGCGGCACCATTTCAAGAGCTGAACATTGTGCGCTGACGTCGTTCCCTTGCCCATCAGCTTCAAAGCACGGGTATCCAGGCTCTCGATACCGGGCTGGATCCAGCGGACGCCGCCGGCAGCCAACTTCTCGACTTCATGGCGCTTCAGATTGGCTTTGACTTCGAAGAAGATCGCAAGCTTGTGGGGTAGAGCGGTCAGGCGAGGCAGGGTCTTTTCGACGTAGTCAATGGCCAGAATGTTGTCCACCGCTTCGATGCGCGACGAGCCGTAGCGCGCCGACATCTCAATCATCTCCTCTGCGGCCTGCTCGGCCGATTTCTGGCGATAGGTCATCGATCCGCCGTTCAGCCCGCAGAACTTGCAGTGGCTGCGCTCCCCCCACCAGCAGCCGCGAGAAAACTCCATCGGCAGCCCGGGATAGACGCGGTCGGCGTAGAGCGATCGCCCGAGTTCGGCAAAATAGTCCGAAAAGTCGGGCAGCGGCAGGTCATGCATGTTCTCGACCACTGCGCGGGGGGCCAAGTCGCCCATCGATGTGGCGGGGTAGCCGGCCTCGCGATGCGCTGGACCGAAAACGCCGAATGGCAGGTCGGCCGGCGGAATGTCTCTACCGTGATTGAGGATGTCGCAACACAGCGGGCCGATCAGGGCGTCGGCCTCGCCCGACACGACGTAGTCAACCCACGGGAAACGCGCGTGAGTGGTACGTCCCATCACCGATTCGCAGTTTGCGCCACCCATGAGGGTGACTAGGCCCGGCGAGCGCTCGCTCAGTCGGCGCAGCAACGCGAGCGAGGGAACATGCTGGGCGAAAGTCGAGGTGCACCCGACGATGGCCGGCCTTTGCTCCAGTATCTTGTCGGCTGTCCAATCGATGAAGCCGCCGATGAGCGAGCGCAGCTCGAGGAAATTGGCACGACGCTCGGCCATACCTTTATCTGGGTGTATCGGATTGCGCTTGAAATACTGGTCGAGGAAGACGTCGTGGTCTGCTTCGAAGTTGGGAAAAGCGATGCCTGCGAACAGCCAGTCAACAAGCGCTTCCTCAGGAAGGGAACTCTCAAGCAGATTATAGTCGGCGAGGCCCGTGTATTCCAGGAACCAGATGTTGGCATACGCTATCCTGCATCGCAGTCCGGCCCGCGTCAGCACCGACTTCAGCAGACCAAGCGCCAGCGACGGCCGTTCAATTGCCGACATCGGCATGTTGACCAGCACGATCGGCACATCGGCGCTCATGTCATGCCACTCTTTTCATGGTTATGCAGGCATAGGCGAGTTCGCTCAGCCACGGTCTCATGCGCCGGAGTGCAAAGCGAGCCATGCGCGGCTCCGTGAGCGGAACCGTGAACATGAGGTTGACCAGTTCGGGAAAAGCGCGCTGGCGGCGCGCTACTTCGAGCCACAGCGGCCGCATCAAGGCCGTTGCCTGGAGACTGGGATGGATGAACGAGCAGGTCCAGCGCAGCGTGCTGGAGTCGAGCCGGTGGGTGATCGCCCAGCCACGCACCGTTCCGCCCTCGGCATCAACCAGCGCCAGGCTGGTGTGCGGGTCACTATCCTCCTCGTAGATGAACGGATTGACGTCGTCATTCACGCCGGGTTCGTCGAAATCCCGGATCATCGCTCGCTGGTCGGCGCCGAGCGACCGCCAGCCAACGATGCGGTAGCGGGCCGGCAGGCGCGCCTCGACAAGCCACGGCGTCTCGAACGCCAGCGGCACGGTCGTGTGGCAGACCAGTTTGTTGACCGCGGGTCGGGTCCAGCCGTTTTTCACGAAAAAGCGTGCGGCGTCCTGGTTGTGCTCGCCGACGCGCAGGAAATGAACGCCTAGACTGAAGCCGAGACCGCGGAACTCCCCTTCGATCGCGTCCAGCATGGAACTGCCAAAGCCCATCCGGCGGAGCATAGGCAGGACATAGACCGAAAGGAGTTCGAACTGCCCTGAAGGCCCTGGCACGGCCAGGGCAAGTCCTGCGGTCACGTCGGTTGTGCGCGCCGCGACGCCGCGGACCGTGGATGCGAAACGGCTTGTCACCACGCTCCACACTGCCGGATAGGTAAGATGCCGCACCTCCTTTAGGCTGACGTAGTCCAGTATCTCAAGGCGAATCGGCATGGTCGACGCCCGTGCGGGAGGTCGCGTGTTTGGCCGCTTCGATGCGGCTCGTTATCCCCTCGCTGGTCTGCCAGGCAAAGCGGTCGTCTAGGTCCTCTTCGATCACCCCCGCCGCGTACAACTGGTCTAGCAGATCGGCGACTGCAAGAGCGCTCGCTCCGTCAGTTATGACGCGCACAACCAACTCCGACGCTGTGCAGTCGCCGCACGCGATTAGATCGCCAACGGAGATCGGAGCGACGTCGTCGAGTATCCGGTGTTCAATGTTGCGTGAGCGGAGGTGGAAGTGCAGGTTCCCGGCCTCGTATTGCAGGTCTCCGCGGAAGCGGATCGGCAGGTTCGGAGGTGGGCTCTCGAGCATATGCTCGTCGATGATGCTCTGGAGCCCCTCCCGGAACTCGTCGGGCGTCCTGAAGAAACGCTCATCCAGGATGCGGTAGCCGAGAGGCCAGCGTTTGCTCCCCGGTACCGGCGTCACCAGCTGTACTCGTCCCCGCGGCATGTTTACGAGGAAGCCGGAAACGCAGGCGATCGTCGTGTGATCGCGCTCCAGCAACGCGATTGCATCGTCGTTGTTGGCTGCCCTGAGTTTCTCCTTCCGCTCGCGCGCGCGCCCGGCGAACGCTTTTGCGGTCAGCGCCTCCTTGCCCTGCAGGACGAGTTCGACCCCCATCAGGTCCTCGGGCGAAAACGCCTCGTGAATCAGATTGAGGTGGTTCGTGCTTAGGACGGAGAAACGATTTGTCACGCCACGGTAGCGTTTGAACAGTTCGAGCACGCGCCTTGTGAGTGCCTGATCCTTGAGCGGGGCGGCCGTCGTCGTTTGTGGCAATGCGCCCGTGATTTGATAGTAGTCGAACAGAAAGCGGTCGTAGTCCGGGTTATCGATCGGGTCCGTGGCCCAGTAGCAGAAGCCAGTGCGGGCTGCCGAACCAAACATCTCGCACGCGACACCAACCACGCCGCGCCAAAGCTCGGCATGCTCCTCGCTATATTCATAGTAACCCTCGAAGCGGTCGGCCGACAGGCCGCAGAACCAGCAACCGACGGTGCAGCCTTCGCTCAGCTCGAAAGCGATGACGGGGTGCGTGACCGACGCCGCCGATCCGCCCAATTCGCCGTTGCAGCGGCGGATTTGGCGCTCGCGCCACGCATGGAAGCGAGGGTTGACCGTCGACATTTCGCCCTCGTCGCGCAGGATGTCGCGATGGCGCAACATCTCGCGCATATACTCGCCCCACATCACAGCCAGCGGCCACGACGCACACTCCGGCTTGAAGCGGTATTTCAGGTAGCTACCGCGCCAGAGCGGCAGCATCTCCATCGGGTCGACTTCGATGCCGTAGCGCTCGGTTACCGTTCGAGGGTTATCGACGTTCTCCGAAAGCGCACTGCGGAACGCCATGTCGCCGACCAGGCGCTCCATGAAGCGCTTGATATGGGCCAGCGTGCGAAGCTGTCCGGGGGTGCGTCGGTCAAAGATCTGTCGGTAGTGTTCGGCAGCAGTGTGCGTCATGACGTTACGGCAGCCCCCTCGAAGCGAGTTTCGCAGGCCAACTGCCAAAGGATCCCATGATCGCTCCTCACGAGTGGCCTGATTTTAAGTTTTCTTCACACGTCTAATCGAGTATCGGTGGGTGCGCTCAGACCATAAAGTGCGTGGTCAGATCAGGACCGCAGCGACGACTACAACGGCTTCGGCTGCCTCTGCGACAGTCGTCGCTACCTCCGCTGCCTCCACAGCGGTGGTAGCGACCGCAGCGGTCTGCACAACCTTGGTCGAGGTCGCAACGCTCGAATGATGATGCTTGCCGCCGACGATCGCATCGAGCTGCTTATCGGTCAACTCTTGTGGGCTTCGCGATTGAATGTAACTCTTAGCCTCATCGAGTGTGAAATTGTAGCCGTGGTTCTTTCCGATCGCCACAACCGATGCGAGACCCGTAGCATTCGGTTTCACCTTTTCGAGCAGACTGTCGTCTTTCGCCAGATCGTCGACGAATCGCTCTACCTCAGCTCGCGACATAGTTAATCCCCCCTGCCTCGGCACGCTGCGCCTGCAGCTGTTCAGCCATCTTCAGTTGCTGCGAGCAATTCAGTACTTCTGGGCCAATTGCCATCGTCATCTCCGTTGGTTGTGGGGAAAACATCACAACGGCTTCTCGAAAATTCACCGTGCAAGTGACGTACCATTCTGAGGACGTAGCTGCGCGCTTATACTCAATTCGGGGGCACCGTAAAGTTAACCGACGGCTGATGAAGATGTGCGAACATTGGCCATGTCAGAAGTTGCTCGTGATCCGCTTTCATCGGACGACTTCTCCTCAGTCTATGCGCCTTTGTAGAGGACTACGCATGTACCGTGCCAAAGGAGAAATCGTTCTCAAGCAATACGATAGCCCTAACACTGCTATGTCACTTATCCGACATCGCCGTACATCGGACAATTGGGCGCGCTGTCAATCGGCCGTTCAATTGCGGATCGCCGTCAAGCATCTGCCGCATCATCGACAGGTTCGTCTGTCAAAAACCGAGGAATTGCCCCTCTTTGCCTCATGCTGAATGTAATCGATAGGGTCGCCGTCGAGGTTGACTTCCTTGCTGAAGATCTTCCTGAGCTCCCCGCGCGTGACTGCCTGGAAATACCAGACCGTCATCAGGACCATCGCCCGGCGCGGCACTGTAAAGTTATCAGCGGATTGATGCAGCGATAGCTGGCCGGGACGGCTGTCACGCTGCGGCGAGACACGCGATTTTGTTCCAGATTTGCATGGCGGCGTTACGCAGGTCTCGATGTTGAGCCGATGACAGCGTATTGCGGGGAAAGTGGAACAGGTTGGCAATCGGATCATGAATAGAAACGAACCGCTGAAGCTGGCGTGCCAACTGGAAGCGTTTCATGGTCCTTTCGCGTCGTCGGGTCGGCTGGTGCGAATTTTCCGCTCGATTATTGAGGCCTTTGTGCGACCGGTGTTCGACACCGGGCATGAGGTCGCGCCTGGCGGCATCAGAGCTATGGCGGAAAATGGGTGATGACGGTTTGAGAAGGGCGGCGTATCGAGGCGGGTGATTGAAGCCTGCCAGAACCTCTCAAGGAGAGCGATACGCCATGAACGAGACTATCAACATTGTTCGCCTTCGTCAGCCCGACGAGATCGATGATCCCCTGACGGATGTGCTCCGCACCGGCGCGCGCAAATTGCTGGCGCAGGCGATCGAGATGGAGGCCGAAGCGTTTCTTGCCGAGATGCGGGATCTGAAGCTGCCGGACGGACGTGAGCGGCTGGTCCGGCACGGTCGCGGCCCGGAGCGGAGCATCCAGACGGGGATCGGGCCGGTGCCCGTCAGCCGGGTGAAGGTCCGGGACCGCGGCGCGACCGGCGAAGCGGACCGGGTCCGGTTTTCCTCATCGATCCTACCCAAATGGGCGCGTCGGACGCGAAGTCTGGACGCGCTGCTTCCCGTTCTTTACCTGCGCGGCGTTTCGACGGGCGACTTTCAGGAAGCTCTGGCAGCCCTGCTCGGCAAGGAGGCAGCGAACCTCTCACCCTCGGTGATCACGCGGCTGACGGCAGAGTGGACCACCGAATACGAGCGTTGGCAAAAGCGCGATCTTTCGGCGCGCCATTATGTCTATGTGTGGGCGGACGGGGTCTATCTCCAGGCGCGCATGGAAGACCATGCCGAATGCATGCTGGTGCTGATCGGCGCCACGCCTGAGGGCAAAAAAGAACTCGTCGGCTTCCAGACAGGGATTCGTGAGAGTGCGCAGAGCTGGCGCGAGCTGCTGGTCGACGTGAAGCGTCGTGGCCTGCAAATCGCGCCCGATCTTGCCGTCGGCGACGGCGCGCTTGGCTTCTGGAGCGCGCTCGATGAGGTCCTTCCCGGCACCAAGCACCAGCGGTGCTGGGTGCACAAGACAGCCAACGTGCTCAACAAGGTGCCGAACTCAATGCAGGCCGGCATGAAGACAGATCTGCGCGAAATCTTTTCCGCCCCGAACCGAGCCTCAGCCGAGACGGCGATTGCCGTCTTTGTCGAGAAATATGATGCGAAATACGGCAAGGCGGTCGACTGCCTGACCAAAGATCAGAATGCCTTGCTGGCGTTCTACGATTTCCCCGCCGAACATTGGGATCATCTGCGGACATCGAATCCCATCGAGAGCGTTTTTGCCACCGTTCGCCATCGCACGGTGCGCACGAAAGGCTCCCTATCATCGAAGACCGCAAGGCTGATGGTCTTCAAACTGGTCATGGCCGCCGCCAGGACATGGCGACGATTG
Organism: Mesorhizobium sp. USDA 4775; assembly: GCF_054062655.1. Taxonomy (NCBI): domain Bacteria; kingdom Pseudomonadati; phylum Pseudomonadota; class Alphaproteobacteria; order Hyphomicrobiales; family Phyllobacteriaceae; genus Mesorhizobium; species Mesorhizobium sp. USDA 4775. Next base: position 35,516 of record NZ_JBSSFM010000002.1, on the reverse strand, counting down.
AAAGGACAAAATCAGTTGCCGAAACTCATCGCAGGTGCCAGATTCCAAGATGGAATCGAGGTCATCGAATTGAAGCCGCAGAGCGCCGCTTGATCAGCCTCGTAAATTCCAGCATAGCTCGCGGCATCATAGGACCGGAGCTTGTCGGTGATCATGACCCGTGGTGTCCGCCCTTGAGCCTTCAGCAACTTGCGCATCAGACGCTTTGCCGCCTTGGCATTTCGGCGGCTTTGCACCAGCACTTCGAGGACGAAGCCGTCCTGATCGACGGCACGCCAGAGCCACTGCTTCTTGCCATTGATGGCCACCACACATTCGTCGAGATGCCATTTGTCGCCCAGGCAGCCGGCTGACCGTCGCTTGATCTCCCGGGCGAAATGCCGCCCGAATTTCTCCGCCCAGCTTCGAATGGTCTGATGCGTGACGATGATGCCGCGGGCCGCCAACGAGCTATGGCGGAAAATGGGTGATGACGGTTTGAGAAGGGCGGCGTATCGAGGCGGGTGATTGAAGCCTGCCAGAACCTCTCAAGGAGAGCGATACGCCATGAACGAGACTATCAACATTGTTCGCCTTCGTCAGCCCGACGAGATCGATGATCCCCTGACGGATGTGCTCCGCACCGGCGCGCGCAAATTGCTGGCGCAGGCGATCGAGATGGAGGCCGAAGCGTTTCTTGCCGAGATGCGGGATCTGAAGCTGCCGGACGGACGTGAGCGGCTGGTCCGGCACGGTCGCGGCCCGGAGCGGAGCATCCAGACGGGGATCGGGCCGGTGCCCGTCAGCCGGGTGAAGGTCCGGGACCGCGGCGCGACCGGCGAAGCGGACCGGGTCCGGTTTTCCTCATCGATCCTACCCAAATGGATGTGTTGCAAAGTTTTTGTCATTGGGCTCCGGTGTTCCCCCGGGAGAGTTGAGATGTTCAAAGGCCGCCATTTCGACCAATCTGTGATCTTGCTTTGCATTCGCTGGTATCTGGCCTACGGACTGAGCCTACGCGATCTTCGAGAAATGATGGCGGAGCGTGGCATTAGTGTCGATCATTCAACAATCCATCGCTGGGTCGTTCATTTCGCGCCGCTGCTGATGGAACGCTTCAACCGGCGCAAGCGCGCTGTGACCGGCAGATGGCATGCGGACGAGACCTACATCAAGGTTCGCGGGCGATGGATGTACCTCTATCGCGCCATCGACAGCGTCGGCGACACCGTCGAGTTCTGGTTCAGTGAATACCGGGATTTGCGGGACTGTCAGGAATTCCGTGTGCGGGCGGGCTGTTGAACATTATGCAGCCATTGCCCTGATGAAGCGCTCGCCGAAGATGACAGCGAATTGGGCCTTGGCCATGGTCCACTCACGTGGCGGCATTTTCCACTCTTTCTCGGATCGGTTCAAGATCAGATAGAGCAGCTTGGTCGCCGCGTCGTCGCTGGGGAAATGGCCCCTGGCCCTGACAGCCCGTCGAAGTTTCGAGTTCAACGCCTCTATTGAGTTCGTCGTGTAAATGATCCGGCGGGCGTCGTCAGGGAACGCGAAGAATGGAATGACCTCGGCCCAGGCGCGCCGCCAGCTCTGGCCGATGGCGGGATAGCGCAGGCCCCAGGGGCCGGCCTCGAACGCCGCCAGCGCCTTTTCGGCGGCATCGGCATCGACGGCGCGGTAGATTTCCTTGAGTGCGCCGGCGAGGCTCTTGCGATCTTTCCAGGACACGAAGTCCATCGAGTTGCGCAGCAGATGGACTATGCACGTCTGGACGATCGCCTCCGGGAACACAGCGGTGATCGCGTCCGGGAAGCCTTTCAGGCCATCGACGACGGCCAGAAGGATATCCTCCGTGCCGCGGTTCTTGAGCTCGTTCATCACCCGCAGCCAGAACTTGGCGCCTTCATTCTGCTCGAGCCACAGGCCCAGCACCTCCTTTGCACCATCGGCGCGCACGCCCAGTGCGATGTGGATGGCCTTGTTGCGGACCATCCCTTCATCGCGGATCTTGACCCGGATCGCATCGAAGAAGACCAGCGGGTAAATCGGATCGAGCGGCCTTTGCTGCCAGGTGGCGACTTCGTCGAGCACGGCGTCCGTCACCGTTGAGATCAGGTCCGCAGACACATCGATGCCGTACAGATCGCGCAGGTGCCCGGTGATCTCCCGGGTGCTCATGCCACGCGCGTACATCGACACGATCTTGTCATCAAAGCCGGGAAAACGGCGCTGGTACTTGGCGATCAGTTGCGGATCGAAACTCGACTGGCGGTCACGCGGAACATCGATCTCCAGCTTGCCGGTCTCGGTCGTCACCGTCTTGCGGCCATAACCGTTGCGCGTGTTGCCAGCGTCTTCGCCGCTCGCCAGATGATGGTCCATCTCCGCGTTCAGCGCGCGCTCGGTCAGAGCCTTCTTGAGCGTATCCAGCAGGCCGCCCTGTTCGAAGGCAGCACTGGCTGCCCCGCCTGCCAGAAGCTGGTCGAGAAGATCATTCGGTATCGCAGGTTCTTTGCGTCGGGTCATAGTGGGAATCCTTTTTACCCATTATGCCCGCCCGCACACGGAATTCCTGACAGTCCCGGATTTGCCGGCCGCCAAGCGTTTCTTCACAAAAGCCTTGGCACGCCATGGCCGTCCCGATCGCATCGTCATCGACGGCAGTCAGACCAACCGGGAAGCCATCGTTTCCTGCGATGCCACAAGTCGATTGCAGGATTGCTCCCGGCGCCGGTCGAAGCCGATCCGCATCCGCCAAAGCCAATACCTCAATAACCGCATCGAGCAGGATCATCGGCGCATCAAGCGCCGGGTGCGGCCGATGCTCGGTTTCAAATCGACGCACGCCGCCGCGGTCACCCTGTCCGGCATCGAGATGGTCCACATGATGCGCAAACGACAGGCGCGGTACGCCTTCACTCCGAACCCGTCTCTCGCCGAGCAGTTCGAAATCCTCGCTGCCGCATGAGGTTGCCACCACTCTGGCAAATTCTCTGACCAGACAAAACTTTGCAACGGAACCTACCGCGTGCGCAATGCTCTCGGCGGGAAAGCGGTGGCGACGATAAAGCGGATCACGAGCAACTTCTGACATGGCCCATGTTCGCACATCTTCATCAGCCGTCGGTTAACTTTACGGTGCCCTTCGGCGTCCATCTCGATCGCCTGCGCCAGCAATTTGCGCGCGCCGGTGCGGAGCACATCCGTCAGGGGATCATCGATTTCGCCGGGCTGACGAAGGCGAACAATGTTGATAGTCTCGTTCATGGCGTATCGCTCTCCTTGAGAGGTTCTAGCAGGCTTCAATCACCCGCCTCGATACGCCGCCCTTCTCAAACCGTCATCACCCATTTTCCGCCATAGCTCGCCGACATCCAGGACCGCGACGGCGCGCCGGCCGTCCTGAAATCCATACTCGAGCGCTGGCCGTGGCTGCGCCATGTCTTTGCCGATGGTGGCTATGCAGGGCCGAAACTGCGGGGCCCCTGCAAAAGATCGGCAAGTTCACGATGGAGATCGTCAAGCGGTCGGACAGCGCCAAAGGCTTCGAAGTCCTGCCGCGCCGATGGGTCGTCGAGCGGACCTTCGCATGGCTGGGCAGATGCCGAAGGCTGGCCAAGGACTTCGAGCGATCCATCGAATCCGCACAGGCCTGGGTCTTCATCGCAAACATCCGCATGCTCACCAGACGGCTCGCAAGGACCTGAAAACACGGCGGTCATTCCGATTCAGACACTGAGGTTCTTCCGGCTCAACTCGACACCGCGGAAGTGCCTCGGCTACCGAACGCCCGCGGAAGTCTTCCGCAAGAAACTGCTCGCGCAAATGCGATGTGTCGGTTAGCGCCACACGCGCAACAGTTCACCATGAACTTACAGCCGACACAACTTCAGTATCGGCTTAGCTCAAAGGTGGCCATTTCTATTTTTGGGGCGGGCGGTCGAAAAGACCGCTTCCGGTTTAACGGTTTCGTCGCTCATGGCGCTGGCGAAATGCTCTTCGTCCGCGAACATCCGAAGCCAAATTTCAATCGAAATGGCCTTCCAGGTGTTTTGAACGGTACTGCGGGTCACCTCGCGCACGAGCTGTGCCCTGACCAGAGCCAGATTTCCATAATCGTAGACGTCCCGCTTTAGCGCCTGCGTGGAGTTGAACAAGAGATCAAATGTCGACAACAGCCAAATCCGCATTGCGCTGTCGTACATCAGCTGCTGAATTCGTTTCGGTCGCTTCACAATCTCCTCGGGCAAAAAGATCGCCGACGCCTTGCGCAGGATAAGCTTATTTCCTTCGGCACTGACCTTCTGGGAGTCGGGAATGCGCATTGCGGTTCGGACGACGTGAGTGTCGGCATACGGCATGCGCAGCTCGATGCCAAAACGAGCGGCTAGCATTTCCTGGGCGCCCATTCGCTCGTCCCGCCTCTCCATTGCGGCGACGAGTTCTTCATGCAAGGATTTGTGAGCAGGCGCCCGCGTGCTCAGCGTTGCGTCCGTGCCGTCTGCTGACCCCTTGAGGATCGTAAGGCTTCCGTCTGGGGCCGGTTCCTGGTCAGTTGGCAGTCCGTTAAGGCTCTTCCACAACTGTGTGTGGGAGTTCATGCCCCCAAATAATGTATCCGAGAGATTGCCAGAAAATAGAACATCGACATGCAAACTTGCCATTTCGCTAAGCCCAAACAGGCACGGATACTCGTCATAGCCCCCGGGATTCTCCATCGCCCACATCGCTTCTGGAAGCAGTCGTGTAAATTCCGATGGTTCCAGAAATAGTTCGTGATGCTCCAGGCCCAAAGCCAACGCGGTCAAGCGGGCGCCTTCGATCTCGGGGTCTCCTCCGTTGTGACCAACAGTGAACGACTTGACCGTGATTTGCTTCATAGAGCGGACGACCAGCTCTGCGATCAAAGCTGAGTCCACTCCGCTGCTCAGCATTATACCCACGGCTGACGGTTGATCGGTGCTTAGCGCTTCCACAGCGATCAGCAGAGCGTCTGCGACCGCTTCCACCGGTACGAAAGCATCCGCTATCACAGGCATGGTCGATGATGCCGTCTCCAACGGAAAGGAATTGTCTCCATATCTGACCGTCGACCATTTTCCGGGCAAAACCGGCTTTACCTGGGAAAAGAATGTTACCCCGCTCGGCACCCATCCGGTTCGTTCGAATCCCCTGATCGCTTCTAGGTCGATTGATCTATCAAAGCCAGGCAAAGCCCGCAGGCATTTATATTCGGTGCAGAAGGCCAGGCCCTTTCCGATCCGCGTGACGTAGAGGGTGTTGACCCCGATATTGTCACGGAGGAAACGAACCTGCTGCTTGGTCATGTCGATCAGCGCGATGCAATAGTGACCATTCACAGCTTCTGGGGCATCCAGCTTGCCGAGCGCGTAAAGCTTCGCAAGATCCGCGGCCATCGAGATCTGTTTTCCATCGACAAAAGGGGTGCCGGTAAAGGCCACCATCAACGCTGAATCCTTGAAGATTCTACCAGGCGACCTACTGACCGTGGTCAATGAAATGTCGGTCCCTTCGATCGTCTCGACGTAAGTTCCGCGGTGTTTCAGCATCCGGGAAACTGGTACCGAGTCGACAAGTGGCATGGCGATCGAGCCAAACATCGCGTCCAAGATAATCTTCTCCTGTTCGAAAAATGAGATCAGAGCCTGCACGCTACGTGGGGATGCCTACGCGCTTACGATGTGGGTAGTCGGAATTCCCGAAGGACCAAAACAGCAGTCGTCAACAATATGACGCTCACACCGCACACCATTTGCGCAGTTGGAACCGCCCCGAAAATCAGCGCCCCAACAGCGCCGGCAGCGCCGACTTTCAGCAGTTCAAAAGGCGCATTGGACGAAATGTAGCCCTGTGGTAGGCAAACGAGCTCAACATTATCGCGGCGAAATTTGACAGGGATATCCCGAGCAACAGCGCATATGTTGTCGGTTCCTCAAACTTGAGCGACTGGGCCGCAAATGGCGCACTGAGGATCGCGGCGAAGCCCATCGAGATCACCGTGAAGTTTATGGGATTCAGAGATTTCCCAACAGTCCGAGCGGTCAATGATAACAGTGTGGAACTCCCCACAACTGCAACACTTATCAGCAGATCCTCGGCAGAACCGAGCAATTGCGGCGACAAAGCCAGAGACGCTCCGAGTAGGGTTAGAAGCGCGCCGACAAAGTGAGCTTTGCGAATTGGTTCATGAAGGAGCCCGACAGCGCCCAGCGAAGCCACTAAGGGACCCGACATATTCAGAAAATATATCGTCGCGAAATCGATCCGGCGCAGGGCGACGACGGTGACGATGATCGACAGAAGACATCCTATGCCCCGAACGAGGATAAGGCGTGCCGATCCCTTCGCTGCCCAGGTCGATCCAGTCCCGATTGACAAGACGGCGGGAACGACAAAAAGCACAAATGAGGCAAAAACGATGGCGGCAGAATCGACGTTTTCCGGAAGTATCCGCACGAACATGCCGTTGACTGGACTGACGAGCGCTGCAAGGCTCGTTGCCACGATCGCTTGAGTTGAAGATCGCATTTCATACCGCCATGAGGATCGCCGATTGATCTCGGACAGGACGTTTGACCTCGTACCGCTGAGCGACAGCCCCGTGTGGCCTGTTGTTCCCTTGCTTTTCAGCGAGGATCGCCGCGGGCGCTTGCGACTACGAATCCCTTTGCGGCCCTCGCCATTAGGCCGGTAACGGTGTCATGGCAGCCCATCTCCATCGTATCGATGCCGTAGAGAGGGTCCGACATGCCGCTGAACGGATCAATCGAACCTGCGCGCAGGGAGGCCTCAACCGCCGCGACGTCGAGAGCGGGCGTGATAGCCGCTTCCGGCCGTGCTTCAATCCCCGCGATCGCAGCCGCAATCGCAAATGCCGCCCAGTTTGCATTGGTACCCGGGATCAGAAACTCGAAATCATCTGCGATGGGGGGATGTTTTGTGTCGGACGTGTGGAGGCGGCCAGTCCCAGACTCATTCGGATTGTCGAAACACGTAAGCCTGACGATCCCCCTCATTGAGGCCTCGGCAAAGATGGCGTCAGATCGAAGCACACCCCGTTCGAAAGCTCTGCCCGTTGAGAAATATCCCTTGCCGTCGGTCGCGATTCCGAGGCTCTCAATGGCGACGACCACCTTTGGTTTGACATGATCGAAGAGCCTGACGGCTGCCTCGTGCAAGGCTTCGTCGTTTGGCATGCCGACGATTGAGACTGCAAACAGCAGCGACCGGGACTTTTTGGCCTCGTTCAACTGCGACGGACTAACGATACTGGCGCCAGCCGCCCGAAACGCAGCCTCGATCTGGGGAACGAGAGGCTCCGCCACCACGACAACGCTGACGACGCCGCGAGTGAGGAAAAGAGACCGTGCCAATGCTGCGGCGCCGGCCGGACCATCCAGCTCGCCGATCGAAACGTCGATTTCCGGCCGCACTGCGCACCCGGTCACGAACAGGGCGACCTCATGTTTGCCGACAGCATCCAGAATGGCCTTCGCAGCGGTCGTCGACAATGGGTCGCCGCGCTCGCCGCGGCATGCCTGATAGAACCGTTGCACACGACCTGTTAAGTTCAAATCAAGCGCCATGAGCGTATCCAGGGCGTTACCAAGTCGCAGGTCTAAATCGTCCTGTGTTGTCAGAATTGTAAGATACTGGAAATAGTCCATTGAACGTCTCCCGCTTATTACTGATCCTGATGCGTGACGCCGGATCGACATCACTCAGATATTTGTTTTGTTACTTCTTGCCGGCTTCACACAGATTTGCCGAGTAGAACTCCGGTAGGAGGTGCAGATCGATCAGCTGCTGCATGGCAGAGATGAAACACGGGTCCGTTATCGAGGTTTTCGGACTGAGCATAATGCCGACCATCCGACCGCTGTGTGCTACCTGGACGCCGGCCGCCTTTAACGGGCGCGCTATTTCGCGGATTTCGTCAAAGTGTGGTTGCGGCAATTGCCGTTGGTTGAGAACTGAGCTTCGCGTCGCAATTTCTCCCAGCAAGGAGAGATCCTGTTTCGAGATAGCGCGCCGCATCATGATGCGGAGGCGGTCGAACTCCTCGATCTCGTCCTCGGTGTATCGCGCAGCAGGAAAGGCAAGCGTATCGACGGGATCATCCGGAGCGACATTCACACTCAGCAACGAAAAAGCAGGCAGCCCGCCTACATACCGTTCAAGCACCGTCCCTTCGCGGTGGCACACAAGCCGCGCGGGCCCCGTAAACATCGTACTGTCACTGGCAGTTTCGGCTTCAACCGCAATACGAAATTCCGCGCGCGCGGTCAGGCGGTGTCCGAGAAACCGTGCGACCGCTCGCAGCGCTGCGACGATGTCGGCTGTTGAGGAACCTAGGCCATATCCCTCGGGTATGTTTGATCGGATGCTCAGCTCGAATCCTGGACCGACATATCCAAGCTCGCGGCAGAGCACCTGCACAGCGGCCAATGATTTCTTCTTATAGTCCGGAACGACAGTCATGCCCCGATCTGAAGACGGTCTGACACGCGCAATGGAAAATCGATGCGCAAAGGGCAGCGACACCAAGCCTCGATGCAGGCGACGGCTATCGTCTCGAAACACCCCCTGCAGGATTTCACCGTGATGTCCAATTGCCAGTGAGGTCGTCGCGTTCATCGCGTGCGCCCTCCCGCGCTGATCGCTGCTGGCTGGATAGTGCGAACCGACAGGAATTCCTCTGCTTCAGCGAGGTCAAGAGGGGTGTCGATCTCGAATGACCGGAGGCCGGCTGCGTCAACATCAATCGCGGCCGCGGTGAAGTCCGGCAGGATTCGGCTCAGAATATCCTCGTAGTAGATGTTGATTTCATTATTCTGAACTGCCGCGACGCAACGATCCAGCAATGTCGACGCAAGGGAGCTCTCATAGATCGCATAAATACTAAGCGACTTCATTTCGCCGTCGTGGCTGGGGTCTCCTCGCCGCTTCACGCGCATTTCCCATCTTTCGCCCTCGATCAGACGCATCACTGTGCCGACTTCGTCGACGCCGAGCATCCGTACCGGCACCCCCAGGCCGCGACCGTGTTCGACCAGCCATTCTGCCGGCAGGGATTCCAGCAGGACATCGCAGTCACAAAGCAGGAACGGCCGCCGGTATGACGCCGCCTTGGCCAGCGATGTCACATTGTTGGTCGATGCAAAATTGTCCGACTCAAGATAGGTGATCGGCGTTCCTCGATGGGCCGCTCCCAAAGTGCTCATGATGTTAGAACGCATGTAACCGACGACCACGACGATCTCCTCGATCCCAGCGTCCACCAGCTGATTGCACAATCGAACGATAAGCGGTTCGCCCCAGACTTTTACCAAGGCCTTTGGGGAATGCTTCGTGATATCGCCAAGCCTGGTTCCCAGACCTGCAGCGAGTATTACCGCTGTCTTTATTGGCATGTAAAACTCCATAGAAACTGATCTTCAGACAATTGTTTACTGAAGAACGAGAAGAGCGCTCATCGCGGTAATGAAGACTGCCGAAAGGGCAATCCAAGTCACATTCATCTTTGGAAATCGGATCGATGAGAGATGTAACCCGCTCATGATGACCGCAACGGCCCCCATAAGCGGGATCAGGTGATCCGCTACGATTTGGGAGCCGAGGTAGTACGACAGGACGAATACGAGGATGTTGTGGGGCAGCGGCACTCCTACGAAAGAGCCTCCAGACAGTCCGAACGCTTCGAAGTAGCTCAGCCGCAAAATGCCCGCGGCACAGATCAGTAGTCCGGCGAACGTCGGGAATGGCGCTGCCTCACCCAATGAAGCGAGAAAGATCAAGGGAAAGACACCAGCGGATAGGAAATCTCCCAGCGCGTCCATCGCCTTTCCGACATCGCTCATCCCTGATTGGCGATGGTGCATCCTGCGGGCAACCAGACCATCCAACGAATCTGCCAGGTGACTCCAGAGAACGCATACCAGGGCGATGTTGTATTGACCCATCACTGCCATCGCGCATGCGGACATCGCTGAAAGAGCTCCGACGAACGTTATCGCGTTCGGCGGATCCAGGAGAATTCCCAGTATGGGTTGGCGGCGTTCTTGTTCCATCGAAGATGCGTTGGTCATGATTGTTGCTCGTAGCCTCGTTGGCGATGATCGGTGCTCTTCCATTGTCGGGTCCCAGCTGAACAAACGATGCTCATCTGCCGCTCATGTAGTCGGCTGTCGCGGTGGCAACTGCCAAACCGGCGCGAGGATGCCACCCATGCCGATTGCCAGCGCCAGCCAGGGGATATCCCGGGCGGCCAGTTGCGCTTCACCGGCCGCCGCCTGCTTGCCGCGAAGCAAGCGATAGAGAGCGAGGCCGAGACCGCCGCCGAGATAGAGCAGCCCGGCCAGCATGAAGGGATTCACGGCATCGAGCAGCAGCTTGGAAAGCGGCGGTGTCGCGCCGAACAGAGCAGCCGAGCCGAGGGCGAGCGGCACGCCGGGCCAAAGATGCGAAGGTGGTTCGGACATCATCTCACCCTATAGAGCGTGCGCATCACTTGCCGTGCATGGCCGCCTTTGGCCCGACGCATTTGTTGTCGCGAAACAGCGCCCACTCTTCACAGAGGCGCCCTTTGGGAAGCCGGCAGAAGCCGTATTCGTTGCCGGCTCTGTCTTTCCTGATCACCAGGTGCCCGCCGATCTCGCCGCAATGGACGGATGCCGGATTGGCCATGCCGACCGGTTTTTGCGCGGCGGCACCGGCGGCAACCGGCATCGACGACATCAAGGCAAGGCCGGCGGCCAAAATCGAGGCTTTTTTCATCGCAATCTCCCTTGGGGTAGCTTACTTACACTTTCGCCATTGCCGCCCGGATTCTGCAGGTGACGCCCTTTTTCCGATAGTATACGCATCGGACGCAGATCTGACATGCTGCTTTCCTCCCTTTGTTTCCGTGATCCCGATATCGACCACGACATGAAGTCGGTCGGCGGCTACTGTCATCTCAAGGTTCAAAAATCGTGCCAACTACGCAGGAAAAGACTCAGAACAAGGTGTTCGATATCATATTCAATGACTTCAATGATGGTGGGAGCAGGAGCCAAGTCGAACAGCCCCATGTCGCTCACTCGACATCATGCGTCGGACATCGGACATTCCTGCCTGACGGAAAACAAGTGATTGTCGTCACCCGGCAAGGCGGCCCTGCGAAACCGTCAAACCACCCCGCTATTTTGCGCGACAAACCCTGTCGGATTGTGGCTGTGTACGAAAACGTCCAATTCGAGGTTTGCCGTACATGCTCATTGGCTACATGCGTGTTTCGTCCGCCGACGAACGACGGTCGGTCGACCTGCAGCGCGATGCGCTCATCGCTGCCGGTGTCGACGAACGTCATCTCCATCACGATAAAGCCTCCGGCGCTCGCGACGATCGTCCGGGGCTGAAGGCGTGCATGAAGGAGCTTCGATCCGGCGACGTCCTGGTGGTGTGGAAGCTCGATCGCCTCGGACGTTCCCTGTCACATCTGATCCGGATCGTCGACGAGATGAAGGAGCGTGGCGTCGCTTTCCGCTCGCTGTTCAACATCTTTGGCTCACTCGCTGGCACCGTAAAGTTAACCGACGGCTGATGAAGATGTGCGAACATGGGCCATGTCAGAAGTTGCTCGTGATCCGCTTTATCGTCGCCACCGCTTTCCCGCCGAGATCATTGCGCACGCGGTATGGCTCTACTTTCGCTTTCCGCTCAGCCTGCGCATGGTTGAGGACATGTTGGCGGCCCGCGGCATCATCGTCACGCATCAGACCATTCGAAGCTGGGCGGAGAAATTCGGGCGGCATTTCGCCCGGGAGATCAAGCGACGGTCAGCCGGCTGCCTGGGCGACAAATGGCATCTCGACGAATGTGTGGTGGCCATCAATGGCAAGAAGCAGTGGCTCTGGCGTGCCGTCGATCAGGACGGCTTCGTCCTCGAAGTGCTGGTGCAAAGCCGCCGAAATGCCAAGGCGGCAAAGCGTCTGATGCGCAAGTTGCTGAAGGCTCAAGGGCGGACACCACGGGTCATGATCACCGACAAGCTCCGGTCCTATGATGCCGCCAGGCGCGACCTCATGCCCGGTGTCGAACACCGGTCGCACAAAGGCCTCAATAATCGAGCGGAAAATTCGCACCAGCCGACCCGACGACGCGAAAGGACCATGAAACGCTTCAAGTCGGCACGCCAGCTTCAGCGGTTCGTTTCCATTCATGATCCGATTGCCAACCTGTTCCACTTTCCCCGCAATACGCTGTCATCGGCTCAACATCGAGACCTGCGTAACGCCGCCATGCAAATCTGGAACAAAATCGCGTGTCTCGCCGCAGCGTGACAGCCGTCCCGGCCAGCTATCGCTGCATCAATCCGCTGATAACTTTACAGTGCCCTCCAGCATGTACCCGAGCCGAATTCGACCTCATCGACTCTGGACAATGGCGCTTGCCGAAGAGCGGCCGGCGATGATTGCTGCGACCGGCCTGCGTTCACGTTAGTCGCACGTAAAAGCACGCCGGGGCAGACACACTGTGCAATCGCTGTGCCGGCCGATGCGGGGTATTGCCTGGGCTTGCGCTGTCTGGTCCGTCCTTTGCCAGCCGGTGCCGGAAGCGTGAATACCCGCTCTACACAGGACTTTTGTCCAGTGTGATGACGTGACGGCTCTGGCGCGCAGCCCCGGGTTGGCGAAGACGTCGTCCCGAAGCGATAGCGCTGGTGCAGAAGCAGCTTCATTTGGAATGGCATGCCGCTTGCACTCTTCTGGTTAGAGCCCATCAAACCACGAAGAAGGCGACTACCATGGCTGACGCGCGAAGCTCCAAACGATCGACAAAGCCGACGGCGGCCGTCCTCGCTGAAGACCGGGACATCGTCCGGTTTGGAGATCCGTCCTCGGAAGCGGCTTTGCAGCTGGGGTCCGACGCCGAGACGCCAGATGATGCTCGCGCATTTGCCAGACATCGGTTTGCATCAGCATGTCAGTGGCCAAGAGGCTCCTCAAAGTTTCGGCAGAGCCCACGTCGGCCGGAAACAGGCAAGTCCAGCCAATACGCTGAACCAGTTCAGCCACGCCGGTCTGTGGCGTGGAGACTCACATTTGCGACTCATACGCTCATCCCGCTACTGGTCATTTCCGGTTGCCAGGAGATTCACCCCGGCTATGAGGAGTGGGTGATCCATGCCGGCTCCGGCGCCGTATTCGCGGCAAGACAGATCGAGGCGCTCGAAGGTGCCCTCATCCCTCATATCTATGCCCTTCGGGTGAGAAAGATCTGGAGCCGGGCCGTTCCCATACACCCTAGTGGGGAAAGCATCGGGAGCGCCGTGGGCATCATGCCCGGCATCACAAGACCCGCCGCTCGGTATTGCACCAGCCCCTGCAAGAATCCAGTGCCAGTTTCCTTTAACGGAGAAATTTGATGACCGGTCAAAAGAAGGTTCCCTTCGTCACGTTTCTTACGCGTGTTCGCGATGATTCAGTCCAGGGCCCCAATCCATACCGCTGGGAAGAAAGAACATCCCACGACTACTTTGCCGGCAAACGGGCCATCCTGTTCTCGCTGCCTGGCGCTTTCACCCCGACCTGTTCGACCTACCAACTCCCCAGTTTCGAAGACCTCTACGAGGAATTCAAGAAGGAAGGAGTTGACGCGATCTACTGCCTCTCCGTCAACGATGCCTTTGTCATGAATGCATGGGGGAAGTCCTTGGGGCTGCAGAAAGTCGAGCTGATCCCGGACGGTTCAGGCGAGTTCACTCGCAAAATGGGCATGCTTGTTGCCAAGGACAATCTCGGCTTCGGTATGCGCTCCTGGCGCTACGCGGCTCTGGTCAATAATGGCGTGGTGGAGCAGTGGTTTGAGGAGGAAGGTTTCTCCGACAACTGCGAGACCGACCCCTATGGCGTCTCATCCCCGCAGAACGTCCTTCAAACATTGAAGGACGCAGCATGACCTGGTGCCGAAGTTGTGCAGCTGCGTTTTGGACGACACTTGCACAAGGGCAAAGCTCTAAAGCGGCGCGTCCGGTGAGGTCATTCAAAGGTCACGCGCAAGCGTCGACCTGTGAGAGATCGAACTGGCCGCGGTCAAGAGCTTCTTAGACAGGAATACCAAGTGACCATGAAATCGTCATTCAGCCTACTTCAGAAACAGTCTCTTGCATTATCGCCTCAACTCATCGAGTCGATTCGCATGCTGCAGCTGAACATTCCCGAACTGCATCAGTTCGTGGAGCAGGAGCTCGAGAACAATCCCCTTCTGGAGCATCCGAAGGGGTCCCGGGATCTGCCCAGGCAAAGGAAATCGAGCACCGCCTTCGAGGAGTTTGTCGCTTTACCCGAAACGTTGCACGACCATGTCGCTAGTCAGATTTCCTTCACCGCCCTCACACCGCACGAGCGGCTGATTGCTAATGTGCTTGCGGGTCATCTGGATGACACTGGTTATCTTGGGGCAAGTGCTTCGGAGCTGGCCGGGAAGCTAAACATCCCGCTGGCCGATGTGGAACGAGTTTTGGGTATCCTGCAGCACCTCGATCCGCCGGGAATTTTCGCACGATCTCTCGGCGAATGTTTTGAGATACAGCTGCGCCAGCGAGACCGGTTCGACCCGGCCATGGCGGCTTTGATTGCCAACCTTGACGTGGTTGCGCGACGCGATTTTCAGACTTTGAAGGAGCGTTGCGGCGTCGATGACGAAGATCTTCTCGACATGCTGCAGGAAATCCGTGCGCTCGCCCCCAAGCCCGGAAACGCATTCCACTCGGGCGCGCCGGAAGGCACCGTACCGGACGTCTGGGTCACGCCCTCGCCCGGAGGTGGATGGCAGATCGAGCTTGATCCGAACACGCAGCCCAAGGTGCTGATCAACCACACTTATCTCAAGGAGGTTTCACGCCGAGTCGCCAAAAAATCAAAAGACATGACATTTCTCAACGAATGCTTGAAGAACGCGACCTGGTTAATCCGCAGCCTCGATCAGCGTGCCAAGACGATCGTCAAGGTTTCGACCGAAATCGTGCGCCAGCAGGATGCCTTCCTGAAATATGGCGTCGCCCACCTACGGCCTCTCAAACTCAAGGCGGTCGCTGACGCGATCAACATGCACGAGTCGACTGTAAGCCGGGTGACGTCGAACAAGTACATGCAAACCCCACGCGGGGTGTTCGAGCTCAAGTACTTTTTCACTGTCGCGATCGCCTCTTCCGAAGGCGATGTCGCGCACTCCGCCGAAGCTGTCCGCCAAAGGATCAAAGCAATGGTCGCCGAAGAATCGTTTGATAACGTGCTTTCGGACGATGACATCGCCGACCGGCTCAAGGAATACGGCATCGATCTCGCTCGCCGCACCGTCACAAAATATCGCGAGGCGATGAATATCCCCTCCTCGGTACAGCGGCGCCGGGAAAAACGCTTTTGGCGCAATCAAGGCCTCAAGGGCACCGTAAAGTTAACCGACGGCTGATGAAGATGTGCGAACTGGGCCATGTCAGAAGTTGCTCGTGATCGGCGTTGTTGCGTGGATCACCCGGCGACTGATATTGAGCGGTGGTTTTCAGTCTCCTGATCCGGATTTCGACGATGCCGCACAAGTTCAATGCCGATCGGCGGGACAAGATTGCCAAGCAGAAATATCGAGTGACGAATTGGCCGGCATATAATGAAAGCCTGCGTCAACGTGGTGATTTGACCATCTGGGTGAAGGATGAGGCCCTGTCTTTATGGACGGCGCGGAGGCGGACATCGCGGGGTGGTCAGCCGAAATACTCGGATCTGGCGATTACGTTGTGCTTGACCCTGCGCGTCGTCTACGGGCTGGCGCTACGCCAGACCCAAGGCTTGATGCGCAGTGTCGCGGCGCTGATGGGGTTCGATATTGCCGTGCCTGACTTCTCCACCCTGTCTCGCCGGAGCAAAGGGCTGGCGTTGCCGTCGACAAAGTCCCGAGCCACAACATCAGGTCCGGTCCATCTGGTTGTCGACAGCACCGGCTTGAAGGTCTTCGGCGAGGGTGAGTGGCTGGAAAACAAGCACAAAACCAAGGGCAAACGCAAAAGATGGCGCAAACTGCACCTTGGTCTCAATCTTGTCAGTGGTGAGATTGTTTGTTCCGATCTGACCGTGGATGATGTCGGCGATCCGACAGCGTTACCAGGACTTCTGGACCAGATCGGTGGCCCCGTCGAGAAGTTCATTGCCGACGGCGCCTATGATGGAACGCCAACCCGAGATCTTCTGGCGACACGCTTTGGTGAGATCGTGGAGGTCATTATCCCACCTCCCAAGACTGCCGTTGCCAGCCCTCAATCGGTGCTGGTTCCATCTGTCCGCGATCGCCATATTGCAGAAATCCAGACCAAAGGGCGGATGGCATGGCAGAAATCCACCGGCTACAACAAGCGCAGTCGCGCTGAGACCCAGATGGGTCGATGGAAGGCTGTGATCGGGCCCAAACTCAAAGCGCGACATTTTGACAATCAGAAGACTGAAGCGAAGATTGGCGTCCGTGTTCTTAACCGGATGACAGAACTTGGCCGGCCCAAGTTCGAGCGCGTTGCATGAAAAATGCAGTGGATAGGGTTGCCTCGTCCAAGTCTGATCCATGCAACAGGGCTCGGGCAATGGCTGCATAATGTTCAACAGCCCGCCCGCACACGGAATTCCTGACAGTCCCCGGCTCGACCTCATGCCCGGTGTCGAACACCGGTCGCACAAAGGCCTCAATAATCGAGCGGAAAATTCGCACCAGCCGACCCGACGACGCGAAAGGATCATGAAACGCTTCAAGTCGGCACGCCAGCTTCAGCGGTTCGTTTCCATGATCCGATTGCCAACCTGTTCCACTTTTCCCGCAATACGCTGTCATCAGCTCAACATCGAGACCTGCGTAACGCCGCCATGCAAATCTGGAACAAAATCGCGTGTCGAGCCGCAGCCTGACAGCCGTCCCGGTCAGCTATCGCTGCATCAATCCACTGATAACTTTACAGTGCCTGGCCAATTCTCTAACTAAGATCAGGATTTGTGGGGATTCGTCCCGGCGATCCAACACAGCTGAGGATAGCTGCATTTCGAAGTCAACTGAATTGGAGAACCTATGTCTTTGAAGAACTTCATGCGCGCTGGCGTATTTGCGGCTGTTGCCGTCATAAGCCTTGCAGTCGCTGCACACGCGGGTCCTGAAAAAAACAAGGAACTGGTCATCAGGGCTGTTGTCGGCCTCTTCATCGATCACGATCCGGCGGTCGTCGACAGATACTGGAGCCAGAAATATATCCAACACAATCCCATGTTTCCCAACGGCAGGGACGTCATCAAGGGATTTGTATCCAACACTTCGCCGGGCTTCAAATATGAAATGGGTGCCGTCGTTGCCGACGGGAACATTGTCATGGTGCGCGGTCGGTATACAGGTTTTGGTCCCAAACCGATGATCGCGGTCGATACGTTCCGCGTTGAAAAAGGCAAGATCATCGAACACTGGGACGTTCTTCAGGAGGAGGTTCCAGCCAGCCAAACCAAAAGCGGCAACCCGATGTTCGTCCCGGGGATGTAAAATGAACGAGGGTCCGGTAGAATCTACCTGACCTTCTCGTTTTGTCGTAAGGAGCGATGGAAGATGTGTGAAGATTGGACATGTCAGAAGTTACTCGGCGCAGCGCAACAAAACCGACAAGGCCCGATGCGCTCAGCATCGCCCATATCATGCGCACCGGCTGGTTCCGCCAGGCCCATATCAAGTCGGAAAGCTGATACCGGACCAAGCTTCTGCTGACGCACCGGCGCAATCTGAAGGCCAAGTTCCTCGACCGTGAGAACACCATTCGTTCGTTCGGCATCCGCCTAGGCAATGTGCAAATTCCAAGGGAAGTCGCCTCCCGATTCCGAGATGATGTCGCCCCCTCGTTCCGAGAATTAACCGTCCCCTGGTGGCGGTGTTTGGGCCGGTGCTCTGCTGGTGGAATGTTTCTTCTTTTGGGTTGTCCAGGGAAGGAACGAAATGCCTGCGGAGAGACTGACCATGCGGCGTGTCCGCGAGATTTTGAGATATCGATTTGAAGAGGGCCTTGGCCACAAGGCGATCTCATACCGTGTGGGCGCAGCGCCCTCGACGGTGCGCGAAACGCTTCGGCGAGCCCTGTTGCATGGATCAGACTTGGACGAGGCAACCCTATCCACTGCATTTTTCATGCAACGCGCTCGAACTTGGGCCGGCCAAGTTCTGTCATCCGGTTAAGAACACGGACGCCAATCTTCGCTTCAGTCTTCTGATTGTCAAAATGTCGCGCTTTGAGTTTGGGCCCGATCACAGCCTTCCATCGACCCATCTGGGTCTCAGCGCGACTGCGCTTGTTGTAGCCGGTGGATTTCTGCCATGCCATCCGCCCTTTGGTCTGGATTTCTGCAATATGGCGATCGCGGACAGATGGAACCAGCACCGATTGAGGGCTGGCAACGGCAGTCTTGGGAGGTGGGATAATGACCTCCACGATCTCACCAAAGCGTGTCGCCAGAAGATCTCGGGTTGGCGTTCCATCATAGGCGCCGTCGGCAATGAACTTCTCGACGGGGCCACCGATCTGGTCCAGAAGTCCTGGTAACGCTGTCGGATCGCCGACATCATCCACGGTCAGATCGGAACAAACAATCTCACCACTGACAAGATTGAGACCAAGGTGCAGTTTGCGCCATCTTTTGCGTTTGCCCTTGGTTTTGTGCTTGTTTTCCAGCCACTCACCCTCGCCGAAGACCTTCAAGCCGGTGCTGTCGACAACCAGATGGACCGGACCTGATGTTGTGGCTCGGGACTTTGTCGACGGCAACGCCAGCCCTTTGCTCCGGCGAGACAGGGTGGAGAAGTCAGGCACGGCAATATCGAACCCCATCAGCGCCGCGACACTGCGCATCAAGCCTTGGGTCTGGCGTAGCGCCAGCCCGTAGACGACGCGCAGGGTCAAGCACAACGTAATCGCCAGATCCGAGTATTTCGGCTGACCACCCCGCGATGTCCGCCTCCGCGCCGTCCATAAAGACAGGGCCTCATCCTTCACCCAGATGGTCAAATCACCACGTTGACGCAGGCTTTCATTATATGCCGGCCAATTCGTCACTCGATATTTCTGCTTGGCAATCTTGTCCCGCCGATCGGCATTGAACTTGTGCGGCATCGTCGAAATCCGGATCAGGAGACTGAAAACCACCGCTCAATATCAGTCGCCGGGTGATCCACGCAACAACGCCGCGCGGAACAGGCTCTCGACCTCGAGCAAATCGCGATACCGCAGCACGGCCTGGAGCGGGGTCACCTTCGCGTTGGTCCGCACCACGGTGATACCGTCGTAGCGGGCTTCCTCGGCAAGCTTGCCGACATCGATCTTGAAGTTCTTGCCGCTGGCCTTGAGGTAACGCCGGTAGGCCGAGTTGCCGACCAGTGCCTTGTCGCCCTTCTTGAGCTGTGCCTCGAGGCCGGCGATGATCGCCTGGCGGTCGGCCTTGTCCTTCTCGGCCTCGGCGTCATTGCGGCTGACGATGTAGCGGTCTTTACCGAACTTGACCTCTTTGACCCACAACTGAGTTTCACCGCGCTGGCGCTCGAGAACGAGCGGAACCATCGGCGCCGTGTCATTGAGCACGACGTTGTGGATCACGCTGCTCGAGCGTTCGCGGGCCCCCAGAATGTATTCCATGCCCAGCTTTTCGAGCGCGGCGATGGTATCGGCGCTGATCATGCCGCGATCGGCGACAACGCAGGCGCGTGTGACGCCGAAGCGCGTTCGCAGCCGATCGACCACCGGCAACAGGACGGTCACGTCAGCGGTGTTGCCAGGCACCATCTCGGTGCAGATCGGCCGGCCCTCGCCATCAACGACCAGCGCCAGGATCATTTGCGCCAGATCGGGGCGGAAGTCCTTGGAATGCCCGCGCTTGCCCAGCGTCTCGCCGCCCGCGCCGTAGAAGGATAACGAGGTTGTGTCCATGAACACAAGGCTGAGGTCGGTGAACAGGTCCTGCCGGCGCGCGAAGAGCTTTTCCTCGATCACGTCTTTCACGCAGCGCGCCACCAGCGCGCCTTGCGCCTTTTCGCCGCGTTCCTCGCCCAGCCACGCCATGGCCCGGTAAAAGTGATGGAGCGCCAGACCCTCGGCGCCCTCGATACCATAATCGGCCATCCAGTTCGCGCAGTCGCGGTCCGAGCCCGACACGAACAGCCGATGCAACGTGCCAATGAACACCGCCCGTTCCACCGCAAAGCCGAACTGGCGCCCTTCCAGCACCTCTTCCAGCACATCGCCAATCCCGAGCCGCTGCCACAGCCGCCCGAACAACAGCGGACCGCCAATGCGGCGAGAGGCAATCCGCCCCGCGTCAATGTCGGACAGGATGAGGCTGCGTTCGCCATGGCGCGCAATCGAGGCCGCCAATCTGTCAAGTTCGCCGCTGGCAACCAGCGCATCCTTGCGGCCCAGTGCCTTTATCGTGCGCTGGCGAACGGTTTTGCCGTCGCGGACACTTTCCACGAGGTAGAGATAGCGATGGCCGCGCGCGACTCTCTCAACGACAAACATGCCAGCGTTGTTAGCGAATAAATGCCATAAAATCCATACAACATGCGGCTAGCAGATCAAATGTTGTTACCACACATTTTCGCGCCCGAAATTCAAGGCAAATGAATTCAATGGCTTAACGGACAGTGTTCGCTATCCGTTCACGTCCAACTGTTCAAGTTGGGCCATGCAAATCTGGAACAAAATCGCGTGTCTCGCCGCAGCGTGACAGCCGTCCCGGCCAGCTATCGCTGCATCAATCCGCTGATAACTTTACAGTGCCATGCCGCCCCTTCTTCGTGCCCATTCCGCCGGCGTTGTCACGTTGTTTGCAATGTGACAACGCCGGAGGACAACATGCCTCCGTCGAAACGGGCGACGACGGCCTTGCCGCCCACTGATGACAAACCGCTCAGCGGCAGGGTAAGAGCATTCATGGCGGGTGTGGTCTCCGGGAAATGAGTCGGATCGGCCTTAGCAACCAAATCCTACGTTATTTCAACGGCTTGCACTACATCCGCCAACCCACCATGAATTTTTCGGGCTAGGGCATTACTTGAGCGGCTATGCGGCGGGTGCGGCCGCGGCGAGAGAGGCTTTGATGCGCTTCAGTTCGCTGCCGACACTCCCGATTCCTTCCCGCAGCGTCTCCCCGATTGGTATCGGAGCGAAGGCCGCCGGAGGATTGTCAAGCAGTTGGATGAATTGGTTACTGTTGAGGTCGTGAAGGATCGATTCAACAATTGCTTCACCGCGCGCGATCACGCCAACTTTTAGCTCGGCCTCTTGCTCATTTAGAGCGCTAAGCTGGTTCGAGACCGCATCATTGACCTTCAGGATGATCTCGTCGACAGACTTCCAGGTACCACCGAGGGCTTCGACGTCGTACTTCTTGTTGATTTTGCTCTTCGTGTCCTCCCAATGCACCAACACGGCCTCGCGGCACACTTGCCATTTAGCTTGCATGCTGCGAACTGTGGTGGCGAAATCCTCTTCCAGCTTATCGATCTTATTGAGGCCAAGCAGGGCGATCAGTTGATTATCGTTGCCCAGCTGCTGCTCCACCACGGCAATTAGACGCTCCACAATATCGCACCTGTTGGCAGCATTGCCTTCTTCTTTGGGCCATTTCGACGACACCAGCATGGCGAGTCTGTCGGAGCTCGCGGTTTCCAGAGGATAAGGAAGCCGTCGCTCTTGTGCCTCTGCCTTGGTCATTCGGAACAGGGTTTCTACGACCTCGTCTTGATCGACCAGGTCTTTCGAAACACGTTCGAGATCGATCCCATCTATGACGATCGCTTCACGCTCAGCGCCGTCGTCTACGCCCGCTTCATCCGGCTTCGTTGGGCGATCTGTTTGCATCTCATCGCCATCGGGTGCCTCGTCCACATATTGGAGATTTCTCCGATTGTCGTCGTAGGCCAGCATTAATAGCAGCCTGCAAGTGAAGTTGTGGAGGGCATTCTCTCGCTCTTCAAGCGGCGTTGCCGTCAGTATTGCCTTGAGCCAATCGGCGATCTTATTAGTCAATGGGCCCAGCTCAGCGGTTTGCATTAACCCCGTTTGCCGACTAATCCGATTGGAGTGAGCTGCGATTGACGCTGCCGAAGTGGCTATGGTTTGCTTCAGTCCTTCAGAGAGAGATTCCGGAGCGCCTTCCGCCACATTCTCTTTGACGACTTCCTGATTTTCATCCGAAGGCAGGTCGTCAGAGTTCGCCTGGGCTGCGATTTCAAATCGGTTGAGGTCTTCTTCACTCAGGGGCTCAGCCTCCTGTATGTCCGGGAGGCTTACTCTCAGGTCCTTGAAATAACGCCTCATTTGGGTCTTGATCGCCATAAATTTGGCCATGCCTCCTTTGGCCAGCCGTACGACGATGACGCCCTCTTGGTTCATCCTTCCTGTACCAGATCTCAGAAACTTGAAGTCAATGGGCTCCTGAACACCTTTGGGAGTTTTATAGCGCATATCTTCCAGAGTTCGCCGCAGACTCGTCAAGCCTTTCTTCCGCACTAACACCACCGGCTTCTTTTCTCCGGCAATGACAATAGTACCGACGGCAAAGCAGAATTCCAGTCTTTCGTCGGATTGGGTGCTCCTCATCACGGACAAGAACCGCTGCGCTATTTGTGTACCATGTACCTGGCTCATTATAGATCTCCACTTTGGTTAACGCAGATTCAATTACGTTTAAGGATGGGCCCGCAAAGAGTCGTCAATCCCGCCCGATTAGTTCTCACGGCATTTCACGCGCAGTAGGTCAAAGCCATGATCGGGATTTAAGCACGACCGTCCTGGTTATTAATTTGGCGAAGAACGGCGTCAGTCCGCTTGTACGGGGATCGGCCGTGGACTCTGCCAGTCCCATCGGCATTTGAGAGGCAGTCTCGGAGTGGCGCCTCGTGCAGATGAAATCCTCCTGTGGTAGCACCTCTCTGTAGGAGCCGCAGGACGTACGTGTGGCAGCAACAGTGGGCCTCCTCAGATTTGTGGGCATCGGAATCGCGATAGCATGTTGCCAGATAGTGGGTTGTTCAGGGTGTCCGCCTGGAGGATGAATGTCGCCCAGTGGCGGCCAGCCGCTATCCGTACATAAACCTCGTCGGTCGCTACTTGAGGAATCGCCTTCCCTTCGTCCAATAGTCGAAACAAGGCCCAGGGGCCTACCTTCGAAAGGGCAGCAGGCGCGAAGCCGTTGAAAGTGACCGAAGCGCCACCGAGGCCGCCGACAGTGGGCCAACGGAAACGCACAGGTTTGTATGCTCCTCGTCGCTGCGTGATTTGCTGGCCGTCGATCTCAACCACCACCTCGTCGGTCGACCGATCGGTATCAGCGACGGTTAGCAGAAACTCGATTGACGGCTGACGACCGGCATCCTTGAACATAGAGTCCCGGATTGCGGCTGCTCGCTTGAATTGTGCCAAGGACTCCCGGTCGATTTGTAAATCGACGCTTCCCGTGGACTGTACTTCCCGCGGGCCCGAAGACCTATCAACAAAGGGAGCCAAATACTGCGCAGAAAACGTGTCGATAAGCCCATCCCTGCTGAACAGCCGAGCGAAATCTTCTAAAGGAGCGTCTCGACGGGATTTGCGGCTGAAGGGATACCGTCCTGCGGTTACCCGCCGACATAAGTCGCCAGCACCTTCTGCCCACAAGCTGGCGACATGACGTTTTGCCTCGCTCATGGACAGTTTCGAGCTTAACCGGCCCACGCTCAGGATCCATTGCCGAATGGGTGGCGGCAGATTGGCGGCTCCCGCTTCGATTTTACGGATCGCGATAGCGGTTTCATCACCCTTCACCGACGAGTGTGAGCCGGCGAGGCCCTGCATTTCACCAATCGATTGGTAAAGAGCAGCAAGATCGCTTAAAGCGCTGTCGATCGGCGCTTGAGCACCTGGGGGGCTGTTGGGCGGCACATCGACAAGTTGGTGTAGCCATAGAAAATGCACATCCGTATAGAGCTGGCCATGGCTTTCAGGAGTGTCGGCGACAGTCGGCGATCGGAAGATTGACTGAAGATCGCTTTCGGATGGTTCCTTCTGAGCGCTGCCTTTACCTTCGGTCGGCGTGTCGCGTTCGGGCGGTTCACCGAGCTTGGTCTCCTGTGCCGCTGCGGCAAGGAACAAGCGCACCGGCGAGGTGGGTGCTGAAAGCGCGTTCAGCGTTCGCAAAGCGTCATCGACACTCGCCATTGGCCGCAGCGAAATGTCATTAATGAGTTCGTCCCAACCAACCGCAAACTCCTGAAAGTAGAGATCCATCGCCGCCCGTCGCAACGTCTCTTCCGCTTCACCTGTGGAAGTGGTCGCCTGGTCGCCAAGAACCCAACCTTCTGCAGCAACCGCGTGTGCTACCTGTGGCAGCAGGCGCAGGAATGTCCCATGGAAACCGGCTAGGGTGTAAATACCGGCGATGCCAGTGTTGAGGGGCTGTCCTGATTTGCGCATCAAGACGTCCCCCCCCATCGATCCGGCGTGGTCGGACAGACGCCATGTTGGCAAGTTGGCGGCCTGAGTACTGTTTGTGACGATGTTGAGCACACGACGCGGCATCGAGAGGCGCTGAAGCTTTGCGCGGCTCTTTTCGATCAATTCGCTGTTGAGATCGATAGTTAGCGGCGGGTTGTCCAAAAGGGCATCAAGGTGATCGGCCAACGCACGACGAAGGGTGGCGTCGGCCTCAGCTGGATACATCCCCTCCCAGTCGAGGGTCATCCACTCATTGATGTCCTGTGGCTGGAACGGTCCACGCCCCCCAAGCATCAAATAAATTTTCAGCGCCGGATAGAGGAACGGAGGGTCGTCCTGGTGTTCCGCTAGTAGTGCTTCCAGTCGGAAAGCTAGGCGGGGCAGCAAGATCGTCTCTAGGCCCCGGCGATAGGCCTCATGCGCTTGTATCCGAAGGTTTTCACTTTGAGCTGAAACTAATCCCGAGAAGTTGTTTTCCGCTCTGGCGGCTTCGTCATAGTCGGTCTTCACGGTGCGCAGCCGCTCCAGCAGCGGCAGAACTGGTCGGAGATCGCTACTGTCTACCCGGTCGAGGCGCAGTTTCCCCGCTTCCTCGGCATAGCTGCTGGCCGCTAGACGAGCCCCTTCCATCAAGTGGACATTGCGGCTGTAGCTGACTATCAAGAAGGCAGCTGCTGAGGCCATAGCTGCCGCGATTGTCGTGCACAAGCCATATTGAATCCACCGCTGTCGGCGTTCGACACGGGGATGGGCTTCAACAAGTCCAGCGTTGGCGAAGACGACCTGACGAAGCAAACGAGTGATGAAATAACTACGCTTCTGGTCGGATGAAATAGGGGTGGCCGGCAGAGAGATGCCGAAGGTCGGAGACCTGGCCCCCGCAATGCGATCAAAGGGCGCACCCACCTGCATTGCGCTCACGAAGTAGATGCCGCGGAGCAAGATCGGGACCTCGTAGGCGTTGCGAGCGAAGGCCTCCTGCAGAAATTGATGGGACAGATGCTTGAGGCTTGCGACCTGCTGTGGGAAGCTGAACACAAGCGCGCGCCGGTGGATGTTGCTCTCTTGCTGCAGTCGTTCAAGCAGCCTGTCATTGAGGCGCCCGACGAGTGTGTCATATTCTGCAGCGTAAGAGTCCATCGGATCGCCTTCACTTTCCGATGGCTGTTGCGCGAAAGTGAAACCCCATACGGCCTCGCGCCCCTCGCGGCCGAGGTCGTCGAAGAACTCGCTAAATCCCGCTATTAGATCGCTCTTGGTGAGCAATATATAAATCGGCAGCCGCAATCCGAGTTCTTCATACAGCTCAAGGATCCGCTGCCGGATGCATCTGGCGTGATCTAAGAGCTCCTCCTCGGATGACGAGCTCAGCTCATTTATCGCGATTGATACCAACACCCCGCTCAGCGGCTGGTGCCGACCCCTGCGGCTGAGCTGACGAAGGAAGCCCTGCCATACCGCTCTGTCCTGTTCCGGGTTGCGCTTCTGAACCATGTAGTATCCGGGAGTGTCGATGAGCACGGCATGATCCGTGAACCACCAATCACAATTGCGCGTGGCCTCGACCACGCCGCCCGATTTCCGGCTGAGTTTTTCCTCCAATGGGAAGCTGAGGCCAGAATTGGCAAGGGCAGCGGATTTTCCCGATCCGGGCGAGCCGATAATCGCGTACCACGGCAGTTGATCGAGCCGCGGCTTGCCGAGAACGCTGTGTCGAGGAAGCCGCTTTAGCGTAATACGAGTTTGGCGAAAGCGAGCTGACATGGCTTTTGCTTCGGCAGCGGCGCTGGCTCGCGCTCCGTCCCAATCGGAAGAAGTCGATCCTCCACCATCCGCCTCTTTTTGCTTTGTCCCGATCCCCTCCAGCATGCCGGACACTCGTCCAAGGAAAAAGTCTTGAACGTTGCCTTGGATCATGTAAATCACGACGTACGCGATCGGCATTAACGCTGACGCCGCAAGTTGTTCACCAAGGCTGTCAAGTGGGATAAACCCTCCAATTGAGAGGTGCCGTCCAAAAATAAAGATCATAGCAGTAGCTATGGCGACTGCTATGACACCGAGCCAGCGGCCATCGAGCGCTCTCTTGAATGACTGCATGGGGCTAACTCTCAGTGTGGCTTCGTGATTATGATTTCGATCCGGCGGTTCTTGGCGCGGCCTTCTGGCGTCTGGTTCGAAGCGATCGGTTCTCCGCTACCTCTGCCTTCTTCCCGCAAGTGGCCAGACTCACTCATCGTCGATCTGATAATGTCAGCCGCTGCCTTGGCACGTGCCATTGAGAGGTCTTGGTTGGAAAGATAAGCACGAGATCCGATCGGCATCGAGTCTGTGTGTCCGGTCAAAAGAACCGCCCCGGGCTGCTCGTTCAGGCCTCGCCCAATCCGCAGAAAAAGCGGAACGAACGTATCCTTCACGATCGAACTTGCGGAGTCGAACATCCCTGGGGCACGGATGGTTACCACAATCTGGTGCGCATCCTCCGTGACAGCGACCAACCCATCGCGAATTTCCGCGCCTAAAAAGCGACGCAGTCGATCGCCACTCCTCAGGACTGGGGGCGGTGCTGCGGTCCTCGCCAAGCTCACCGCTCCACGCGGCTCTAGAGTTGCCAGCCTAGCAAGGACTGCATCCGACTGGCCATCGAGTGCAAATAATAGCCCGGTATAGAGCGACAGAAGGGCTGCTGCCCCGGTAGCGCCTGCGGCCCAAGATGGAACGAATCTACTGGACGGTCTTCGCGCCGCGGCCCGTTCTTGCCAGTGTGGAGATATGTCACGCTCAAACTTACCACGCGCTGCCCGGATCAGGCGGTACGTGTCCTCGCACAACACGCTTATCTCGGAGGCCCCACGCGCGGCCACCCGGAAGCGACCCTCGAAGCCCAACCGCATGCAGTAGTAGAGGAACTCCAGCAGGTCGAGGTCGTTTGTCGGGTTTTTTTTCATTTGCTCTAGAAGCTCGAAAAAGCGATCGCCGCCCCAAGTCTCGCCGAACAACGTTCCGACCATGCTTCGCGTTGTCCAGACGCTGTGGCTACCCCAAGCCGTATTCAGCACGATGTCATCGATCGTGGCACAAAGAGCGTATTTGCTGATCTTGATCGTCCGCGTCGGCAGTCCGAGCGACATTATTCCACGCTCGAATGCATCGATCCCTCGCAACACCCGCAAGCGCAACTCTTCGACATCAAGTTGATCCGAACTGGTCTTGAGGTGAGCACAGAGGCCCAACAGCGCTGCCGCAGCCGCGACCAGCGGATTGAGCCGGTGAAGCGTTAGCGTTTCCCAGAGCGGCTGGTCTGATATCGGCGGTGACGAAAGAGCCGAAGGGCCAGGGCCGACTGCGAGGTCGGGACGCAAGACGGTACCCTCAGTCGGTATGGCTACCGGTTCCATTGGGCGGACTCTATTATCATGGCTTGTGCCTTGTGCACGCTAGCGATGTTCTCACGACCCGGAGGCTAAAACTCGACTCAACACTCTGAAGCGTTTCAGTCTCGATGTCGGAGACGACGGCATTGAAAACTCGGCAGTACTCGTCCCAAAGCCTAGCTTTCCGGCTGCCGAGCCAGAGCTTCCTGCTCCGGACAATCGACGCCTCGATCGCTTTAGGACAGAGGCGTTCACGGGCACTGGGTAGAGCCTTGTGCAGTGCCGTTAGCATCGGACCCTCATGCGCTGTGATGTCAGCAGGGGCCTGCTCGACGGCGACGTCTCCATTAAGGAGCCGCGGGATGTCGGTGCATAGAGCCCTGCGCAAGGCGTCCTTGGCATTCAGCATCAACTTCAGGGTGTTTTCGATCGGCTGCGCGGTGCTCGTACACTGATGGCCGGATTCGTGCCGGGCGTGCTGGCAAGCGGAGACGGTACTACTGAGACCGACGAAGGAATTCAGAAGCATCCGCCCCGCACGATCCATGATCGTTGAAATATCAGCTTGCCCGAGATCTGCCAGAGATAGCCCACAGGCGGTGAGAAAGGCCGCTATAGCAGCATGATTTTGCCCGCCAGACTCTGTCTGCCCAGCCACGATCGGATGAGACAACTGCTCAGGCGCCGGCGGTGACGGGGCTAGGCCGGTTTCTACAGGAGGGTCTTTGTTGACGCTGGTGAAGCTTGGCCCAATTCTCGCCGCCTGTTCCGCTGAGAGCTCTGTCGCAAGATCCCACTCCTCCGGGATGATCTCGACGCACGACACCGGCTGCACGAAGATGCCACACTGGTCCGGTATACGATCTGGATAACTGTCCATCTGCCAAGCTCCAGCGGTGGCTGGCGATAAGTCTTGCTCGGCGTCCAAGAACGACGACGGCGGAAAGTCTCTATCGAAGGACTCGACGAACGAGAGTCGAGTGGTCTTACCAACCGACATGGCAGGAGCCATCTCAACCACCCCCAGAAGATCCGACGCCTCAAGTGCGCCTAGAGTGCGCGGCTCGCCTTCGGCAGAATCCTCCATGGAAGCTACATCGACCTTGATCATGTATCCGCCAATTCGAACGATATCACCGGCCTCCAAGATAACAGGCAGGTCCGACGGCAGCGGCTTAGCCCCGTCATTCAACGATGTGCCATTGCCGTTGGGCTCGATCAGCAAGAATTTCCCCTCCGCACGTTCGATCGAGAAGCGGTGCGTCGAGACTGTTTGCTGATCATCCGACAGAACAAACCCATTGTCCTCGGACACGCCTACCGACAGTCCGCCAACTGACTCAATTAGCCAGCTCATACCGCGTTTACCCGATAGGCCGGGTCCCGTATTCGTTACACGTAGAACGAGTGGCATGTTGAACCCGCATTCGCGAATGGTGGCTATTGGGACCGAATGGCCCAGAGTGCCATGTCGAGATTTGGGAAATCACCGGCCACGTGCAGCGCCAGGCCAGCGGAATGAGGCATGTCCTTCCAGAGGCGGCTCTGCTGATCGATCTCAAAGTAACTGACGCCGACATGGAAGGGGATCTGCCTTGGGGCGACCGGGAGACGGTTGATGCTGATCCCCTGCAGCGCGACATTGACCAACTCTTTGATCTTCTCAGCTGGGCCGATCTTGATTTGGCTGGGAAACTCGCGCTGTAGCCGCTCGGTCTCAACATCGGCTCGCACGGCTATCACGAAGCTCGCGGTCGTAAACAGCGAACGGTCAAGCACCTCGGCGAGATGGACACCGTATTTATACTCCCGCAGCGGCAAAGGTATCGCCGTCCGTTCTAGCACAGTGCTTAGCGAGGATCGAATCGAACTGATCACCGGCGCAAAAGTGTGCGACAGAGCGTCGTGCTTGTAGCCGGCGAAGGACGGGGGACGCTTCTCGTCCCGTGAAAACGTGGCCAGCTCACCAGCCAACTGGACCGTGAGGCCGTACAGCCCCACCGGATTCACGCCTGCTACTTTGGAAAGGTATTCGAAGTAGGGCTCATAACGATTGATCGCCTGGAGCAGAAGGAAATCAGCAATCTCGGCCACCCCGCGCGTGCCCGACTGCGACACCCGGGCTGCCAGCGCCTCACCTCGATGGTGAAGCAAGCCGGTGATTTCGGTCACGTAGTTCGACAGGACAGGGGAACTGGCGCAGTCAGGAGTTGGTGGGATGTAGTTCTCATCGAGAATGATTTGACCGTCGGCCCGGACCTCAATTAGGCGTGCTATAGGAAGACAGGCGAACCCCGCGCGATTTGCTACGTCCGGCAAGAGCTGAAAACGCAGCCGTGCCACCTCAATGGAGGCGCCGCCTCGCTCGCCCGCATTTGTGTCGACAAGATCTTGGACTGCAACCTCAAAGCGGGCCGGGACGTCGATTTCTGCTCGCGCATCCGTTTCTACCGCCCCTGGTTGATAGAGGGATACTGCCACGTGGATGAGTGAGTCGCGGAGATCGCCCGGAACGCCGTACGGAGTGGGCTGGTCGGCGTCATCTGGAATGCTGAACGGAGTCCCGTCCGGCAAAACGCCGCACGCTGTTTCGATAGCGATCTTACCCAAGCCAAGCAGCTCGCGATTGAGCCGGAGCTGGGTGATGCCCCAGCCATAACGCTGCAAAGCGGCCGTTCTGCTGCGCACCAGCTTTTCGACGTAACGGTCGTTTTGCTGAAAATGCTGCGGTCGGAGGAATAACCCCTCCGACCAAACGACCTTATTGTCCCAAGACATCCGCCTGGCTCCGCGTCATTCGATAAATCAAGTCTTCAATGAGACGGCTGTAAGGCATCTTTCTGAAATCCTTATATGCGCAGTTAGTATGCAGCCATTAGAGACAGGACTACAGGCTCGCTCTTGCCATGGCTGCATATCAATTTCGCATTCCACATGAGGCCTGTGGCCTGCTGCCGGTGAGCTATGGCGGAAAATGGGTGATGACGGTTTGAGAAGGGCGGCGTATCGAGGCGGGTGATTGAAGCCTGCCAGAACCTCTCAAGGAGAGCGATACGCCATGAACGAGACTATCAACATTGTTCGCCTTCGTCAGCCCGACGAGATCGATGATCCCCTGACGGATGTGCTCCGCACCGGCGCGCGCAAATTGCTGGCGCAGGCGATCGAGATGGAGGCCGAAGCGTTTCTTGCCGAGATGCGGGATCTGAAGCTGCCGGACGGACGTGAGCGGCTGGTCCGGCACGGTCGCGGCCCGGAGCGGAGCATCCAGACGGGGATCGGGCCGGTGCCCGTCAGCCGGGTGAAGGTCCGGGACCGCGGCGCGACCGGCGAAGCGGACCGGGTCCGGTTTTCCTCATCGATCCTACCCAAATGGGCGCGTCGGACGCGAAGTCTGGACGCGCTGCTTCCCGTTCTTTACCTGCGCGGCGTTTCGACGGGCGACTTTCAGGAAGCTCTGGCAGCCCTGCTCGGCAAGGAGGCAGCGAACCTCTCACCCTCGGTGATCACGCGGCTGACGGCAGAGTGGACCACCGAATACGAGCGTTGGCAAAAGCGCGATCTTTCGGCGCGCCATTATGTCTATGTGTGGGCGGACGGGGTCTATCTCCAGGCGCGCATGGAAGACCATGCCGAATGCATGCTGGTGCTGATCGGCGCCACGCCTGAGGGCAAAAAAGAACTCGTCGGCTTCCAGACAGGGATTCGTGAGAGTGCGCAGAGCTGGCGCGAGCTGCTGGTCGACGTGAAGCGTCGTGGCCTGCAAATCGCGCCCGATCTTGCCGTCGGCGACGGCGCGCTTGGCTTCTGGAGCGCGCTCGATGAGGTCCTTCCCGGCACCAAGCACCAGCGGTGCTGGGTGCACAAGACAGCCAACGTGCTCAACAAGGTGCCGAACTCAATGCAGGCCGGCATGAAGACAGATCTGCGCGAAATCTTTTCCGCCCCGAACCGAGCCTCAGCCGAGACGGCGATTGCCGTCTTTGTCGAGAAATATGATGCGAAATACGGCAAGGCGGTCGACTGCCTGACCAAAGATCAGAATGCCTTGCTGGCGTTCTACGATTTCCCCGCCGAACATTGGGATCATCGGGACTGTCAGGAATTCCGTGTGCGGGCGGGCATAATGGGTAAAAAGGATTCCCACTATGACCCGACGCAAAGAACCTGCGATACCGAATGATCTTCTCGACCAGCTTCTGGCAGGCGGGGCAGCCAGTGCTGCCTTCGAACAGGGCGGCCTGCTGGATACGCTCAAGAAGGCTCTGACCGAGCGCGCGCTGAACGCGGAGATGGACCATCATCTGGCGAGCGGCGAAGACGCTGGCAACACGCGCAACGGTTATGGCCGCAAGACGGTGACGACCGAGACCGGCAAGCTGGAGATCGATGTTCCGCGTGACCGCCAGTCGAGTTTCGATCCGCAACTGATCGCCAAGTACCAGCGCCGTTTTCCCGGCTTTGATGACAAGATCGTGTCGATGTACGCGCGTGGCATGAGCACCCGGGAGATCACCGGGCACCTGCGCGATCTGTACGGCATCGATGTGTCTGCGGACCTGATCTCAACGGTGACGGACGCCGTGCTCGACGAAGTCGCCACCTGGCAGCAAAGGCCGCTCGATCCGATTTACCCGCTGGTCTTCTTCGATGCGATCCGGGTCAAGATCCGCGATGAAGGGATGGTCCGCAACAAGGCCATCCACATCGCACTGGGCGTGCGCGCCGATGGTGCAAAGGAGGTGCTGGGCCTGTGGCTCGAGCAGAATGAAGGCGCCAAGTTCTGGCTGCGGGTGATGAACGAGCTCAAGAACCGCGGCACGGAGGATATCCTTCTGGCCGTCGTCGATGGCCTGAAAGGCTTCCCGGACGCGATCACCGCTGTGTTCCCGGAGGCGATCGTCCAGACGTGCATAGTCCATCTGCTGCGCAACTCGATGGACTTCGTGTCCTGGAAAGATCGCAAGAGCCTCGCCGGCGCACTCAAGGAAATCTACCGCGCCGTCGATGCCGATGCCGCCGAAAAGGCGCTGGCGGCGTTCGAGGCCGGCCCCTGGGGCCTGCGCTATCCCGCCATCGGCCAGAGCTGGCGGCGCGCCTGGGCCGAGGTCATTCCATTCTTCGCGTTCCCTGACGACGTCCGCCGGATCATTTACACGACGAACTCAATAGAGGCGTTGAACTCGAAACTTCGACGGGCTGTCAGGGCCAGGGGCCATTTCCCCAGCGACGACGCGGCGACCAAGCTGCTCTATCTGATCTTGAACCGATCCGAGAAAGAGTGGAAAATGCCGCCACGTGAGTGGACCATGGCCAAGGCCCAATTCGCTGTCATCTTCGGCGAGCGCTTCATCAGGGCAATGGCTGCATAATGTTCAACAGCCCGCCCGCACACGGAATTCCTGACAGTCCCGGATCATCTGCGGACATCGAATCCCATCGAGAGCGTTTTTGCCACCGTTCGCCATCGCACGGTGCGCACGAAAGGCTCCCTATCATCGAAGACCGCAAGGCTGATGGTCTTCAAACTGGTCATGGCCGCCGCCAGGACATGGCGACGATTGAAAGGACAAAATCAGTTGCCGAAACTCATCGCAGGTGCCAGATTCCAAGATGGAATCGAGGTCATCGAATTGAAGCCGCAGAGCGCCGCTTGATCAGCCTCGTCACCCAAATTCCAGCATAGCTCTAGTGTAGCCCCCGGCAAACCCACGATCCTTCAGCTCTCGCAAGAGCCGCCGACCGCTAAGGCCGGGATAGGCAGCAACCCGTTCACGCAAATAAGCGGTGAAGGGATCAATCACCGTCGCCCGCGGCTTCCTTGGTCCATAGGCAGGGGCCTCAAGGCCACGCTCGATGTATTTGCGGATTGTCTTTCGATCGACGCCGGTCTGCCTGGCGATCGCTGACATCGACAGCCCCTGCCGATGCATATCCAAGATCATGACTATCTCCCCGAGTTTGATCACCGCCATTCCCCTCTCGACCATCGAGAGCAGTATCGGTGATGACGCGCCGCCGGTCCTCCGGGGCGCGCCCCGGAAGACCGGCGGCAACGCTAAACTGAGGAAGATTCAAACGGCACTTCTGGGGAGTATTGACCCGGTATCGACAAACTGCCCCACGGTTCGTCATGGTCCGCCGATGGCGACCCATCATCCGACAGAATGACGGCATATGAACTATGCATGGCCGCCAATGGGTGGGCTGTGGCATTCCTTGCGGAATTTGCTGCCGGAGAGAACCCATTGGACAACGCAGGCCGGGCGTGGCCCTACAATACTTCCGAAGAATATGATCCCGCTGAAGTCTTCTGGGTAGCGGGATTGACAGGGAGGACAACCGAGGAGTTGATGCGGAACTACCGTCAGCTTCATCAGCAGGCGCAGCAATCGGGCATGGAGCAGCAGATGAACGGGTTGAACTTCGGCGGACCCGCTGCTGAGCCAGACAGAGGGGCTATGCGGATACCGCCGCCCTCCCTGCGGGACAACCAGTTTAGCAGCGCGCGTTCGGAATTTAGTGCATCCGGACTGTCCGATGCCATCCAGCCACCTTCCCCCGGCAATTTGGCGGCACTAGGGCAGCAATCGGGCATGGAGCAGCAGATGGACGGGTTGAACTTCGGCGGACCCGCTGCTGAGCCAGACAGAGGGGCTATGCGGATACCGCCGCCCTCCCTGCGGGACAACCAGTTTAGCAGCGCGCGTTCGGAATTTAGTGCATCCGGACTGTCCGATGCCATCCAGCCACCTTCCCCCGGCAATTTGGCGGCACTAGGGCAGCAATCGGGCATGGAGCAGCAGATGGACGGGTTGAACTTCGGCGGACCCGCTGCTGAGCCAGACAGAGGGGCTATGCGGATACCGCCGCCCTCCCTGCGGGACAACCAGTTTAGCAGCGCGCGTTCGGAATTTAGTGCATCCGGACTGTCCGATGCCATCCAGCCACCTTCCCCCGGCAATTTGGCGGCACTAGGGCAGCAATCGGGCATGGAGCAGCAGATGAACGGGTTGAACTTCGGCGGACCCGCTGCTGAGCCAGACAGAGGGGCTATGCGGATACCGCCGCCCTCCCTGCGGGACAACCAGTTTAGCAGCGCGCGTTCGGAATTTAGTGCATCCGGACTGTCCGATGCCATCCAGCCACCTTCCCCCGGCAATTTGGCGGCACTAGGTACGACCCCATCTCAGCTCGAACGCGCCGGGCCTGAGGATCAGGCGTTTGTCTCAGAACAAGTTGGGGTTCTACACCAAATAATAACCAATACTTTCAAAAAGGATGGCGCTGGCTGGGCCACAAACCTGCTGCATGCAAGTGCTCGCGATGGCACTATCACGTTTCTGACAACCGCCCTGCGCGAAGTCGTTGGCAAACTGTCCGCGCAGCATCTCGGTAACATGCCAGACCATGTCAAGATCGCTGCATCATCAACTGTTCTCGCTGGGCTTGGGATTCTCAACGTGGCGTCTGCAATCCGGCAGGAGGTGGATGGTTCAGCCAACTGGCTGACACGCAGTGCTCGTCTATCGACTGTCGCCTTGCTGGGAGGGGCCAGCGGCGTTGCCTATGCGACGGGAGGCCTGGGCAGTGCGGCGCCCCTTCTGATAAAGGCCACAGCATATGCG
>NZ_JBSSFM010000001.1:6470000-6472012 GCF_054062655.1 Mesorhizobium sp. USDA 4775 | reverse complement strand
TTGGAGCCAACGTCGCCAACGGCTGCCTCCCGCCCAGCGGCCCGCAAGCAGACAAAACCGAAGCCGCACGACAGATAAGCCAAATCCCTCTCCCCAAAACCAAACCAAAATCGGCCCGCCTGGCTCGAACCAGCGGGCCGTTTTGCATTCGAGCCCAATGGAAGAACGCCCGGCAACGACCGAAGCGAACAGCGAAAGCCGAATCGGAGCGGCGACCGCAACCAAATGCGAAGTGAATTTAGCAGGCGGGGGCTACTGTCTCGGCCAGCCTCAGTGCTCGTCGGCTCGCTTTTATGACCCGACTTAAACACCGCCTGTGAGAATATGTCATTAAGTCAGCATGTTAGGCGCGCGCCGGCGCGTGTTACCACTACATTTTGGGGGGATCTCAGGCGAGTTGTTCGTCGAGGTTGTGTGGCAGAGCGATGCCAGCTGCCTTGAAGACGTTGCCCACTTGGCCGGTGACGTGAGTTCTGGTTGTGACGATGCGACCATCCTTTTCGATGGTGGCTTCCTGGAGGCGATCGAGATCGCGTAGGAGCGGCTGCCATTCGGGCGTCAGGCCTTTGGCCCGGCAGAGGCGGCGCAGTTCCTTGCTGAGCACGAGCGCCAGGAACGAGCAGAACACATGCCCGCGGATGGCGGCATCGGATTGGTGGAAGATCGGCCGGGTATTGAAGGTTGCCTTGGCGGCGCGGAACAGGCTCTCGACCTCGAGCAAATCGCGATACCGCAGCACGGCCTGGAGCGGGGTCACCTTCGCGTTGGTCCGCACCACGGTGATACCGTCGTAGCGGGCTTCCTCGGCAAGCTTGCCGACATCGATCTTGAAGTTCTTGCCGCCGGCCTTGAGGTAACGCCGGTAGGCCGAGTTGCCGACCAGTGCCTTGTCGCCCTTCTTGAGCTGTGCCTCGAGGCCGGCGATGATCGCCTGGCGGTCGGCCTTGTCCTTCTCGGCCTCGGCGTCATTGCGGCTGACGATGTAGCGGTCTTTACCGAACTTGACCTCTTTGACCCACAACTGAGTTTCACCGCGCTGGCGCTCGAGAACGAGCGGAACCATCGGCGCCGTGTCATTGAGCACGACGTTGTGGATCACGCTGCTCGAGCGTTCGCGGGCCCCCAGAATGTATTCCATGCCCAGCTTTTCGAGCGCGGCGATGGTATCGGCGCTGATCATGCCGCGATCGGCGACAACGCAGGCGCGTGTGACGCCGAAGCGCGTTCGCAGCCGATCGACCACCGGCAACAGGACGGTCACGTCAGCGGTGTTGCCAGGCACCATCTCGGTGCAGATCGGCCGGCCCTCGCCATCAACGACCAGCGCCAGGATCATTTGCGCCAGATCGGGGCGGAAGTCCTTGGAATGCCCGCGCTTGCCCAGCGTCTCGCCGCCCGCGCCGTAGAAGGATAACGAGGTTGTGTCCATGAACACAAGGCTGAGGTCGGTGAACAGGTCCTGCCGGCGCGCGAAGAGCTTTTCCTCGATCACGTCTTTCACGCAGCGCGCCACCAGCGCGCCTTGCGCCTTTTCGCCGCGTTCCTCGCCCAGCCACGCCATGGCCCGGTAAAAGTGATGGAGCGCCAGACCCTCGGCGCCCTCGATACCATAATCGGCCATCCAGTTCGCGCAGTCGCGGTCCGAGCCCGACACGAACAGCCGATGCAACGTGCCAATGAACACCGCCCGTTCCACCGCAAAGCCGAACTGGCGCCCTTCCAGCACCTCTTCCAGCACATCGCCAATCCCGAGCCGCTGCCACAGCCGCCCGAACAACAGCGGACCGCCAATGCGGCGAGAGGCAATCCGCCCCGCGTCAATGTCGGACAGGATGAGGCTGCGTTCGCCATGGCGCGCAATCGAGGCCGCCAATCTGTCAAGTTCGCCGCTGGCAACCAGCGCATCCTTGCGGCCCAGTGCCTTTATCGTGCGCTGGCGAACGGTTTTGCCGTCGCGGACACTTTCCACGAGGTAGAGATAGCGATGGCCGCGCGCGACTCTCTCAACGACA